>JAFAQA010000016.1 GCA_019246665.1 Hyphomicrobiales bacterium | reverse complement strand
GAGCTTGAGGTGGCGCGCGAGGCCCGCCATCGTCTTCTCATTCGCGCTGTGGTCCTTGATCATTTGCTTCGCAAAATTTTTTATGTCGGCATCCTTGCTTCGTCGTAAGGCCATTTTTGCGTCGGTGATCTCCCCGTGGTTCACGGTTTGCAAATATTTCACGATCTGCCCTTCGGAAACCGAGGGAGCGGTGGTCGATTGGCCCATGGCCGGTGCGGCGACGAGAATTCCCGCAATGGCCATTCCGCAAAGCCCGAGATGTCGCTCGAACATGTTTGAGTTCCCCATTTGATTGGCCCAGCCCGCCAGCCCGGCGGTTCGCCAATCCAACGAGCCGCCCGCAAGCGAGTTCCATAGGCTTTGAACTTGCGAACCACTCGGAATTTGCCTCTTTCTCGAGCGCAAAAAGGTTCGAGCACCGTCATGATGCCAGAACGAGACGCGCCTCCTTCGAGAACGGCGCATTCGTCTCGGTTGCGCTTGCGATCGAGCCCATGCGCAACCCTGAGGCCGCCAAGCTTCAGCCATGGGCGCTTCGTCGAGCAAGTGGTCGCAGGTTCAATCGAGATATTTTGCCGGCTTGGTCTCGGGCAGCGCGCTCCAGAGCAGGAGCGTTGCTGCCGTCGCGACACCGGTGATCGCGAAGAATCCCATCGAGGTGCCGAACTTTGCAAAGAGAAAACCGGTCAACGTGGTGCTGATGGCCGCGGCGATCGCCTGAAGCATGCCGACCACGCCCGTCATCAAATTGAATCGACCGCTGCCGGCCGTAAGGTCCGCGATCACGAGGATCGTCAACACCGAAATGATTGACGAACTGATGCCGTTGAGGAGCTGCACCAGGATCAGCACCGAATAGCTGCTGAAAAAGGCAAGCAGCAACGCCCGCGCAGCTTCGATCGCGAAAGCGAGGACAAGAAGCGGTTTGCGGCCACGTTTTTCAGAATGATAGCCGGCCCACGGCGCCAATCCGGCAACCACCACTTGTGGTGTCACAATGAGCCCGGACATGTAGAGCGAGCCGAAGCCGCTGGCGCTGAGCGCAAGGTTTTCGCCGATTATGGGCAGCATCGAGGCGTCGGCGAGCTGAAGCAGCATAAGACATGCGGCGAAGATGAGGAGTGGGCGATTCTTGGCAAGGTCGGGAAGCCGTGAGAGATCGCGCGATTGCTCGCCAGTCTTGGCATTGCGGGCGCGGTGATAGTCGATTTCATCGGGACGAATGAGGCTGAGCGCAAGAAGCGCTGGGGCGCAAAACGCAGCCGTTGCGAAAAAAATCGCCGGCGTCGAGAAGCGTGAGCCGATGAATCCCATAATTCCGGCGGTAATCGCGGTTCCGGCCGCTTGAAATCGCTGGTTGCGACCCGTTCGCGAGGACATGGCTCGCCGCCCCACAAGCCCAAGGCTGATTGCGGAAATGCCGGGGCCGATCAATCCGGCCGTGGTCCCATGGAGCACCTCGGCAAGCATTACCGTGTAAAAAGCGGGGGCAAGCGCGTAGATGAGGGCGGCACCGGCAAGTGAGACGATGCCGCAGGCGACCAGAAGCCGCTTATGGGCACTTTCGTCGGCGAGGGCTCCGCCGGGAACGAGGCTAATGACGGCCGCGAGGCCACCGACAGTCAGCACGAGGCCGACATCGGGTTTCGACCAGTGCAAACCGGCGAGGTAGAAGGCGACGAAAGAGCCGAAGCTCGTCTGAACATCCGAGATGAAGAAATTGGTCCAGTCGAGCCCGTGTCGGCTGCGAGCCGAGATCGGCTCGCGCAAGGACCTGCGGGCTCGACGGTATTTTGCGGCTGTCTTGCGGAGCGGGAGTTTTACCCTGCGCTTCATGCGAGCCTGCCGTTCCGGTGCACCTCGAGAATGATGATCGATTTTGCGCCACGTGACGGGGAGCTCGGGCGATCACGATTCACCTATTGAGTTTCTCGATTGGTTGTTAATTTCTCAATCGCTTCTTGTGGCAAGCCGCGCACGGGCGTTCCGAACATTGCGTTCGCTAACGGGGACGGCCGCATGGCCCCAGCTGTCGCGGGTAAAGGTGAGGACGGCGTCGTTCAGTTGCCAGCCGTAGGCGGGCATGCTGGGGCGG
Organism: Hyphomicrobiales bacterium; assembly: GCA_019246665.1. Classification (GTDB taxonomy): domain Bacteria; phylum Pseudomonadota; class Alphaproteobacteria; order Rhizobiales; family Beijerinckiaceae; genus GAS188. The sequence continues at coordinate 53,210 of JAFAQA010000016.1, read as the reverse complement.
GCGCTTGGGGTCGAAACGCTTTGCGTGCCGCGAAGCACCACGCGAATGAGGCTCGTGGGCTCACGCGAAGCAACCGAACTCGAAGTCGCGAGATCCGGAAAGAGATTCGCGACGCCCGCCCTCGCGCCCGCCGTACTGGCGAAAAGCACTGCCGATGCCAAAAGGTCGCATCGGCTGAGCTGCGTATTGGCCATGGTCCTGCCTTGGCTTGTACGCCATAGCCGATGAAAACTTCGCCGCTCGTCTGCCCCCCGGTTCGTTAGGGACTAGATGCGAGAGGCGAAGGGCGCCTCCTCGCGAAATTGCGCGTCAGGATTTCCCAGAAGCGTAATGGAAGTCGGGTGCCGCTTTGAGCTCGTCCTTGGTCAAACTCACCGTTCCGTGGTCGGGGTAGTCATATACTGTCGTCCGTGGCGGTGTGACCGCCGAACTGCCCGGCAAGGTCGTCGCCGAAGGTGCGGCATTTTGATTGGTCGAGGCGATCGATGACGAGTTTGCGGGTGGCGTCGGCTGCATGGCCGTCGCCGGAGCGGGCGTTGGCTCGACGACCGGCTGGTCACTCCATTTCACCTCGGTGAAAGGCAGCCCCACGTCTTTCTGACCGACACCGAGAAAGCCGCCCACGCCCACGACCAGGGCTTTCACGGTTCCGGATCCGTCAATGATGATGTCGCTTACCTTGCCGATCGACTTGTTATCCGGTCCGTATATAGCGACGCCGACGAGCTTTGAGGCGCGCCACTCTCCCTGACTCGCATTGGAAACGAAATGTTGCTCGCCGGTGGTGTTGGTTTGCGCATGGGTCGAGGAACCGAGAGCGCTCATGAGGGCCGCGAGCGCGAGCGCATGCACCGTTGCTTTCATGGTCTGATCCTCCGTCCTAATCGCGAGCTTAGAGCCCGCGGAATTCTGCCACGAAAACCGGGGTTGAAAGGAAAGGTTCCGCAGTTTCGTCGAGCAAACCATGCACAGGGACAATGCCTGACTAACTTATGTTAGTGCGCAATTTTTGAGGCGGGTCGATATTCTTTGGAGCGCGCCGATGGCCATACGGGTCGTTGTGGGAGGCTCGATGTGACGACTCATTACAACCTCTTCAGACGGGTATCGCAACCGAGGATTTGTTGCGCCGTTCCTCAAACAGAGCCGTTGCCGCTTTTTCTCAGCGGGCGCGCCTGGGTCTACGGCGGAGTCGCCGACGAAAAGGATCTTCTAAATTCGGGCATTCGGGAGGACATCCCGGATTGGTCCAGCCATCGCTACGGCTTCTATCTTTTTCACGATCGCGGTCATGAAGGTCATGTGCGCTCTCGCTGACCGCCGGGCTCAGGATTAGTGCCCTCGGTTGCCTAAGTTATCGCAAGGGTATTCGGGTGAGGCGAAGCGCGCATTCGGAAGACGAGGCCGTTTCCACAGGGCGTGAAGGCACAGAGATGCGCGGCCTTGTGAACCGCGATCATGCGAGCGCCCTCGCCTTCCGGAATGGGATCAGTCATCTCCAGGCGTGCCGGCTTCTGGCAAGATGCGGATCCGACCCCGAAAAGCTCGACGCGGCACTGCAGCGTCTCAAGGAAAGCCGCTAGACCCGTGCCGTGATTCCGAAACTGGATTGCGAGGCTTCTCGCGTGGCGCCGCTGGGCGTCGAAAAGGAGCTTTGCGTCGGCCCTCCGGAACTTCGCGCCTCCATGTCGACTTCGCAAGGAGTGGACGAAAAAAGAGCGGCGCATGGACCAGGATGTGCACATTCGGGCGACGGAAATCCTGGCTCGGGGGAAGGGGAACCTCAAGAAGGTCACCTTCGACTATAGGGCGCAGGATGGCGCAAGGGTCGTCAGCACGCGCGAGATCTACGAGCTCGATGACGCGGCCGTCGTTCTTCCCTTGGATGCGGAGCGCGGCACGGTCTTGTTGACGCGGCAATTTCGGTTGCCGGCGTGGCTCAACGGATATCGAGAACCGCTGATAGAGGCGTGCGCCGGCAAGCTCGAGGGAGAGGATCCCGAAACTCGAATCTTGCATGAGGCCGAAGAGGAACTCGGCTACAGGCTGCATGATCTACAAAGGATCTTCGATCTCTTCAGCAGCCCGGGAAATATCACCGAGAAGGTCAGCTGCTATCTCGCAACGTACTCTCCCGCCGATAAGGTTTCGCAGGGCGGGGGTTTGCACGAAGAAGGCGAATATATCGAAGTTCTCGAGGCTCCCTTGCGAGAAGCTTTCGGCATGATCGGGACAGGAGCTATCCTCGACGCGAAAACGGTCGCGGTCCTGCAATGGGCCTATCTAAAAAGGGGGCCACGTTCCTAGCCTCGAGGTAACAGGCGGAAAAGAAGAACGCCTTACTTACAAAACGCCTTGGTTACAAGAGGAATTGTTCTCGGTCACCCTATGCTGTTCGTCTTCTTAGAGCCACGACGACCAGCCTGGCATACGATCCGGTGGTGGATGTGAGCCAATATCTTATCCGCAAGCTTGAGAACTTTGTTCGGCTCGAGGAGGCCGACAGGCTCGCCTTGGAAGCTCTCGGCAAGGCATCCAAGTGCCTTCCCGCGCATGTCGATGTCATGTTCGAGGGCGAGGAGCCGCAAGGGGTGATCCTCATGCTCGACGGCTTTGCCTGCTGTTACAAGCACCTCGACGACGGTCGCCGGCAAATCACTGGCTACTTCGTGCCGGGGGATCTTTGCGACCCTTACGTGTTCGTTGTTCGCAAGATCGGCTATTCGGTCGCGACCTTATCCCCGGCGCTGCTTGCCAAAATTCCGCGGGCAAAGCTCGACAAGGTCATTGACGAGCACCCTCGGATAGCGCGCGCCTTGTGGCGGAGCGCTTTGGTGAACGAGGCGATTTTGCAGGAGCGCGTGGTGAGCATCGGACGCCGCACGGCGCTCGAACGAACGGCGCATCTCATCTGTGAAATATACCATCGGTTGCAAGCGGTCCATCTTGCCCGAAATAATAGCTGCGAATTCCCGATCACCCAGCAGGATCTCGCCGACTCGCTTGGATTATCCGCGGTTCACGTGAATCGAACGCTGCAGCAATTGCGCAGCCAAGGCTTGATCGCTCAGCACAACCATTCCCTTGTGATCCTTGATCCGACAAAGCTTCGCGGACTTGCCTTGTTCAAGACGAGCTATCTACATGTTCTGGATGATGGCGATGCGTCTCGACGGACTGTAACCAGGAGCTATCTTGAGGATCAGTCCCGCTTTCGCATTTGATCGAGTACAAGGGAGGCCAACATTCCCCGCTTCTTTTTCCATTTGCGCAACCGCCATGATCTCGCGCGCGACGAGGACGGGCTCGAATTCTCTAATCTCGACGCGGCATATCTGGAGGCCTTTCGCGCTGCCCGCGATATTTGGCAGGAGCTGCTGGTGGAAGGCGAAGACCCACAGCTATACGCCTTCGAGATCGCCGATGACGCCGGGCAAGTCCTTATTGATTTGCCATTCATCGAAGTCTTCGGATCGAAGAGGGGTAGATCAGCGCGCTCGGCCATGAGCGCACTTGCCAAGGCCAAGGCGAGGGCTGAACGCATAAAAGGCGTGGCGTCGGCGATCGTGCGTGAAGTGTCGGCGGCGCGGCTCACCCTCGATGAGTCCCGCAACATTCTCAGTCGGGCGCGTCGTTGGGATGGCACTTCAGAAGCGTGAGAAGCTGCCGTCGTAAGCCGGAACGAAGCGCCTGTGCATCGTTCTCCTCGTTTCCTCTCTCGTCGCCTGAACAAGTGCGAAGCGCTTGTTGCGGACGCCGCTCAGAACGAAAGCGCTCGCACACCTTTCCGGAGCACAAGGGAACCTCGCTTCGAGGCTACCGTTTTCCTTGATCGAAAAACATGAGGGGAGGACCGATCCAGAAAAGGTGAATGTCATGAGCAGTAAGCTTTTGGTATCAATGCTGGCCCTTGGCTTGGCTGCGGGGGGTGGGGCGGCTTGGGCGCAAACCGGAGGAACAGCGAACCAAGGAACGGGACTGCAATCGCAGACTGGCGGAGCGAGCCAGATGCAGTCGCAGACTTCGGGGGATGAATCGACGCAGCCTCGCAAACGAAGCACCGAAGCGCGCCAGCCGGGCAAGCAGCAAATGGGTCAAGCGGGGCAAGAGAATGGCACGAGCGGAGCGCAAACCCGGCGTCCCGGCGAGATGAAACGTGGAGACCTGGGGCGTTCCGGGAACGGGCAAAGCCAAGGGTCGATGCAAAGCCAGTCACCATCGAAAGGCCAAAGCCAAGCTTCGACTCAAGGCTCATCGGACAATCAGTCGACGCGGACTGCTCGCGGATCTGAGACCAAGGGGCAATCGGCTGCCACGGGCGAGACGAGCGCCGGTAAGGCGCAGGAAAGTACGCCATCCGCTTCGCTTACGAGCGAGCAGCGGGGCCGCATCACCGAGGTTCTCAAAAAAGAGAATATTCGTCCCATAACGAATGGGGGGTTCTCGCTTTCGGTCGGGACGCCGGTGCCGAGGACTGTTCATCTGCACCGCTTGCCTCGGGAGATTGTCGAGCTCAACCCAAGATGGCGGCCCTATGAGTTCGTCCTGGTCGGCAATGAGATCGTCATCATCAATCCGCGCAACTTCGAGATTGTGGCCGTGATGCCGGCCTGATCGCCTGAATTCCGAGACCTTCGCGGCGCGCTCGGTCTGAAAGGGCCGCGCGCGTCGCATTTTTGCATATACCGTTGGCGTTGAGCGCAAGCCCGCAACTGCTGTCGCAGCGAAGTATTCAGGGTGCCTCAGGAGCGAAGGCCACCTCACGTCCTTGGGCAGTAAGCTCCTTGCTAGCCGAGCCTCTTTCTCGAATGGCATCGGAGATAAGACCGAACTTGGTGCGCGTAACCATGAGATTCTGGTACCAGGTTACGAGGTCGCCCCAAGGGTCCTTTATGGTCTGCATCCCTGAAATGAAAGCCACAACGGTTCCGACCTCCGTCTTGCCCCCGACCACGAGCCAGCCGCCGATTCCGAGAATGGCGACAATGCCCATGTGGTGGGAGAGGTTCATCAGGAAGTTGAGTGAGAACTTCAGCTTGAACACGATCATGTTGAGGCGGAAAACGTGGAAGAATCGCGTCTCCTGTCGACGAAGCGCAGCACGTATGTCGGAAGGCTCTCCCACCATTCCGGCGCTGGCGGCGCGTAACGTCGAGATGCGCTTCGAGACCTTGCGATTGATGGCGCGCTGAATGAGTGGAACGAAAACGAATTGCGGCGAGAGCACCAGGAGAGCTACCAGCGCCAACAGCGGGCGCAAATAGGCGAGATAGCCAAAGACGCTGCAGAGTATGCCGATCTGAAGCAGCGGTTCCGAGACGCTCGCGCCCACAAAAGTGCCGACCGGATCGGTCTCGGCGAGCACAATCGAGATCTCCGTTCCCTGCGTGCGAGCATCCTCCTTTTCTTTTGCGGCCCGCGCGCTCGGCAGGCCGCCAACGAAGGAGCGAAGCGCACGAACGGAATTCTCGGCAATCCAGCTTCTGTATACGTTCAACAACAGCTTGGTTAGACCCTGCACCAGGACCAGCGCGCCGTAGATCAGGGTGAGGATCAGGACCGGCTGGAAATCATGGCCTTCAGTGATCGCGTTCACGATCCGGCGCTGCACTTCGATTGGCGCTGTATCGAGGAGCGCGACCGCAATCGACAGGATGGCGGCCCAGATTTGATCGGTGGCGCTGAGGTGCCAGACCAAACTCCAGAGGCTTCTCGGCATCTTGGCCGAATCGAGAGATGGCAAGGGTCTCGACAATAGCGGTGACGGCCAGGGGTGCAAATCCGCCTCACATTCCTTGCAGAAGGTTCGCTCGACGCTCCCTCTTGGTGCGGACCGGTTCCAAACGGGGACGGAGCCGGCGAAGTTCCCGTTTAGGATTGCAGCGGCGAGCTCAAAGGCAACACCCAGGTTGGGCAGAGATGGGCGGCTCGTGAACGGGTTGCGGCAGCGCTCACTTTTGTCCCGACCAACTCTGGAACCCTCACAGTTTTAATGAGTTGCCATGCTGAACCCGCTAAGCATTGGGGAGCTGAGGTGAGCGAAAACGTATTGATTACAGGGGGAGCTGGTTTCATCGGACGTCACCTCTCTCAAGCACTATTGCGCCGGGCGGATAAGGTGCGGGTTCTCGATTGTCTCCTCGAGCAAGTTCATGGGCCCGACGCCCAAAAATCGGCGCGGCTCGACGGGGTCGAGCTCATCGTTGGCGATGTGCGCGATGCGCAGAAGCTGCAGAAGGCGCTTTCAGGGATTGACAGCGTGATTCATCTCGCCGCTGAAGTCGGCGTCGGCCAAAGCATGTACGCGATCGAGCGCTACGTCTCCGTGAACGATCTCGGGACTGCGTCGCTTCTCGAAGCTCTCGCCAAAAAGCCGGTACGTCGCGTGGTGGTTGCCTCATCCATGAGCGTCTACGGCGAAGGCCTTTATCAGGATGCTGATGGAAAGCTTGTCGAGGATGCTACGCGCAAACAGGCTGTGAGCCTGTCGTGGGATCCGGTCGATCAATTGGGGCGACCGTTGCGGCCGGTCCCCACACCCGAATGGAAGCGACCCAACCTCGCTTCCGTCTACGCGCTGACGAAATACGCGCAGGAGCGTATGACGCTCGCCGTGGCGCCCGCCTATGGGATGGAAGCCGTGGCGCTGCGCCTCTTCAACGTTTATGGCCCGGGTCAGGCGCTCTCCAACCCATATACAGGGGTCTTGGCGATTTTTGCCTCCCGCCTCGCGAACGACAAGCCACCGCTTCTTTTCGAGGACGGGCGACAACGACGCGATTTCGTGCATGTGGAGGATGTGGCCGAAGCTTTTGCGCTCGCGCTTGAAAACCCGAAAGCGAATGGCGAGGTCTACAATATCGGCAGCGGCCGGGATCGAAGCGTCGCCGAAATCGCCGAGGCGCTCGCCGTCGCCATGGATCGTCCAGACATCGGACCCGAGATTATCGGAAAAGCAAGAACCGGCGACATCCGCCATTGCTTCGCGGACACTTCGAAAGCGCAGCGAGAGCTCGGCTTCACCGCACGGCGAGATTTCGCCGATGGGCTGACAAAGCTCAGCGAATGGGTTGCCGGCCAGCAGGCGCATGACCGGATCGCGGAGGCCCGGCGAGAGCTCGAAGTTCGAGGGCTTGTGGCATGACTGCCGAGGCGGCTCCGGCCGTTGTCGGGCTCAGGCCGGTGTTGGTCACCGGCGGCGCAGGATTCATCGGGTCCAACCTTGCCGATCGGTTGGCGCGCGAGGGCCATCACGTCCTCGTCCTGGATTCAATGGCGCGAAAGGGAGCCGAGCTCAATGCAAATTGGCTCGCCGAACGCCACCCTGAGCGGATAAGCCTGATCTCATCGGACGTCCGCGATACTATGGCGCTTCGCCAAGTCGTTGCGGAAGCCGGTGCCATCTTTCATTTCGCGGCTCAGGTCGCGGTGACGACGAGCTTCGCGGATCCGCGTGATGATTTCAGCGTCAATCTCTCGGGCACGCTCGGCTTGCTCGAAGAGGTGAGACGCCAGCAAAGGCCCATTCCCTTCATCTTCGCTTCAACCAACAAGGTGTATGGCGAGCTCGCTGATATTCCCCTTGTGTGCGATCGCGACGCCTATCGGCCCAGAGATGTCGAATTGCGCGCTCACGGCATTTCCGAGCTGCGACCGCTTGATTTCCATACGCCTTATGGCTGCTCGAAGGGCGGGGCTGATCAATACGTCCTCGATTACGCCAGAAGCTTCGACATGCCGACGGCGGTGCTGCGTATGAGCTGCATCTATGGACCTCGTCAAATGGGAAATGAGGATCAAGGTTGGGTCGCGCATTTCCTCATTCAGGCACTGAACGAGGAGCCGATCACCATTTTCGGCGATGGTCGGCAGGTGCGCGATATTCTTTACGTCGAGGATGCGGTCGACGCCTACTTGTCGGCCTGGCGCCGGATCGGCTCGGTGAAAGGCAAAGCTTTCAACCTTGGTGGAGGTGCAGCGAATTCCGTGAGCCTTCGCGGCCTGATCGCGTTCATCACAAATGAGCTCGGTCTCGACGCGGAGACCCGGTACCAGGATTGGAGACCGGGCGATCAGCGCTATTTCGTCTCTGATCGCCGGCGCGTCGAACACGACCTCTCCCTCGGCGCGCCGACACCATGGCGCGAGGGTATAACGAAACTCTTCAACTGGCTTCGTTCCCAAAAAAATGTGCTGACGTCCCCGCGTGTTTTCTCAGTCGAGCGATCGGAGGTGGCGGGATGAGGGTCGCGCTCGTCAATCCGGCATGGCGTTTCGACAATTCCATCTATTTCGGTTGTCGTGAGCCACATCTTCCTCTTGAGCTTGGTGCCTCTCGCGTGCTTCTGGAGACTGGCGGCCATGAAGTTGAGATTTTCGATGGCCATCTTTTTGAAAAATCGAATGCGGAGCTCGCGGACGAAGTTGCTGAGTTCGCACCGCAAATGACGGTCATCACGACCGCGCCATCCTATCTCTTCTGGCGATGCGCGCCGCCTGAGCTGCGAATCCCGCGCGAGTTCGTGATGGCACTCGGCAGGCGAGGAGGGCGCTCGCTCGCCGTCGGGCCCCATGGTTCGGTCACGCCGCAGACGACGTTGGCGAAGCTTGGCGTCGATGTTGTGGTGCGCGGAGAATGTGAAGAGGTCATCGCGAAGCTCGCGGAAGGAAAGGCGCTCCGTGAGGTTGGTTCCATCGCGTTCCAGGAGGGAGACTTTATTCGGGTCACCGGCGAGCCGACGGCGACCCGGTTCGTCGACCTGCCTCCCATCCGCTGGCCCAAAGAATGGATCGCCCGGCATCGTCATCACCATCATCGCTTCGAGGCGGCGCCCGACGGACCGGGCGTTGAGGTCGAAGCCTCGCGGGGTTGCCCTTATTCCTGCAGCTTTTGCGCCAAGATCGACTATCGCGACAAATACCGACGACGCGAGCTCGCTCCCTTGCTCGTGGAAATCGACGCGCTCGTCGAGGCCGGCGCCACCTACATCTACTTCGTCGATGAAATATTCCTGCCTCAGAAACCGCTCCTCGAAGCGCTCGTTGAGCGCCCGGTGCGTTTCGGCGTTCAGACCCGCATCGATTTGTGGAAGCCCGAGATGCTCGATCTTTTGGGGCGAGCGGGATGCGTCTCGATCGAGGCCGGCGTCGAAAGTCTCACCGTGGAAGGAAGAGCGCATCTCGACAAGAATTGCCGCCTTTCGACCGACGAGCTTGCTGAGCGTCTCGTGTATGCCCGCGGGCGCGTTCCGTTCGTGCAGGCAAATCTCATCAAGATGGCGGAGGACGACCCTGAATTGATCCGCGAATGGCGCGCCAAGCTCGAGGCTCACAAGGTTTGGGCGAATGATCCGGTACCTCTCTACCCTTATCCGAGCTCACCCGACTATCGGCGCCTTTGGGGAATGCCGGACGGCAAGGCATGGGAGCGAGCTCACGACCATTACCTCAGCCAGTTTCACCAACTCAGCGACATTCAGGACGAACGGCCTCTGCCCTTGAGCGAGCTGGAATGCCAATGTCTGCCGAGGTGAATGCAGAGCCCTGCCATCTCTTGATGACCACGGACGCGGTAGGCGGTGTATGGAGCTACGCGTTGGACTTGGCTCGTGGCCTCATCGAACAGAACGTTTTCGTGACCCTCGCCGTACTAGGCCCGGCGCCCACCGATGCGCAAAAACGCGAAGCGCGCAGCATCACGGGACTCGAGCTCGTCGAGACAGCGCTTCCGCTTGACTGGCTTTCAGACAACGAGACGATGGTGGAGAAATCCGCAAAAGACCTCGCAAAAATGGCGCGAGAGATCGGGGCGAATCTCGTTCAGTTGAACGGTTCGCCACTGGCGAGCGCGGCCCATTTTTCCGTGCCTGTCGTTGCGGTTCATCATTCCTGCCTTGCCACCTGGTGGGCTGCAGTGAAGGGTGAGCCGGTGCGACCGGATTGGCGCTGGCGCGCCGACCTCGTGGGGCGTCATCTCGCCGCGTCCGATCGCCTTGTGGTTCCGAGTGCCGCCTTCGGAGCGTCAGTCGTTGCGAGCTACGGCCTCTCCGAGCGGCCGCGGGTGGTCCACAACGGACGATCAAAAAGCGCGTCGCTTACGCGCGCGGATGGCGCAGGCGAGGCGCTGTTGTTCACGGCGGGACGTCTTTGGGACGAAGGCAAGGATATCTGCACGCTCGATCGGGCAGCGGCACGTCTCGAGGTTTCGGTGCTCGCCGCCGGGCCCATTCAAGGGCCGAACAGTGCCAGAGTGGAGTGCCGCAACCTACGGCTTCTCGGGGGGCTTTCAAGCGAGGAGGTGCGAGCGCGGCTTGCCGAGGGTCCGATCTTCGTATCCACCTCCGTCTATGAACCCTTTGGGCTTTCAGTGCTGGAGGCGGCGCAGGCGGGTTGCGCGCTCCTCCTGTCGGATATTCCGACCTTCCGCGAGCTTTGGCATGGGGCGGCGCTCTTCGTGCCGCCTCGCGACGACCGCTCACTGGCCCAGGCGGCGGAGCGGTTGCTGCGTGAGCCGGCTCTGCGCAGCGGCCTCGGTGAGGCCGCTCGGCAGCGCGCGGAGAGCTTCAGCCTCGCGCGGATGGTGCGTGCCATGGCAAGCCTCTACGCCGAGCTGATCCAGAAAAATCAGCGCCGTCCGTCTAGAGCCTCGGTTTTGCGCAAGGATTGCGGAAAGATCACGCAAGTCGCGGGAGCAGCTGCGTGAGGGTCACTTATTTCGCTCACTCGCTCTTGTCATGTTGGAACCACGGTAACGCGCATTTTTTGCGCGGCGTCCTGCGCGCTCTCATACGAAAGGGAAATGAGGTCGCGGCTTTCGAACCCACGTCAGCCTGGAGCCTTGCCCATTTGCTGGCAGACCATGGCCAGGGAGGTTTGGCCCCTTATCTCGCGGCCTACCCGGAACTTTGCTCGAACCAATATGGGGCGGATCTCGATCTCGCGGCGGTTCTAGCGGATCAGGATCTCGTTATCGTCCATGAATGGAACGAGCCTTGGCTCGTCGCCGCGATCGGGCGGCTGCGAAAGAGGGGAGCACGATTCACGCTTCTCTTTCATGATACGCACCATCGGGCGGTCAGCGATCCCGAGGCCATCCGCCATTTCGATCTCGACGGTTATGACGGCGTGCTCGCCTTCGGTGAGGCCTTGGCTCGCATTTATCGGCGTTGGGGGTGGGGAGATCGCGTCTTCGTCTGGCATGAAGCCGCCGACACGAGCTTGTTTCATCCTCCGGTCGAGGACGAGGAACGCGAGGGCCTCGTGTGGATTGGCAATTGGGGAGACGGCGAGCGGACCGAGGAGCTCGCAGCCTTCCTGCTGCGTCCTGCGAGGAGGGCGGGACTTTCCCTCGACATTCATGGTGTGCGCTACCCGCAAGCCGCGCTTGAAACACTCTCGCGTCACGGGGCGCGTTATCGCGACTGGTTGCCCAATGTGCTCGCCCCGGGTGCCTTCTCGCGTCATATCGCGACCGTGCATGTGCCGCGCCACTTCTACGTCGAGGCGTTGCCGGGCATCCCGACTATTCGCGTCTTCGAAGCGCTTGCCTGCGGCATTCCGCTGCTCTCGGCGCCTTGGCACGATACGGAAGGTCTCTTCCGCGTGGGGGAGGATTACCTCCTGGCGAGGACAGAGGCCGAGATGTGCGCGCATATGCGAGCGGTCGCGCAGGATCGTGACCTTGCCGCTTCCTTGGTCGCGAACGGGCTCATGACCATTCGGGAGCGCCATAGCTGCGCGCATCGCGCGCAGGAGCTCATCGCGATCATTTCCCGCCTCAGATCCGAGACAAGGTTGGAGGTTGCTCGGTGAAGATCGCATTTTACGGCTCGAGCCTTCTTTCCTCCTATTGGAATGGAGCTGCGACCTATTATCGAGGCCTGCTCGCTGATCTCGCGCGGCGGGGTCATGACATCACCTTCTACGAGCCCGATGCGTTCGACAGGCAAAAGCACAAGGATATGGAAGCACCCGATTGGGCGACAGTGCGCGTCTATCCGGCGACGGCGGAAGAAATGCGGAAGGTGGTCGCGGAGGCCGCCAAAGCTGATGTGGTCGTGAAGGCAAGCGGCGTCGGCGTCTTTGACGAGGAGCTGCTCGCGGGCGTGCTTGAAGAGGCGCACCCTGACGCGATCCGAATCTTCTGGGACGTCGACGCGCCCGCGACCCTCGCGCAAATGCAGCGCGATTGTGGTCACCCGGTCCGCCGGGCATTGTCCTCGCTCGACCTCGTTTTCACCTATGGCGGCGGACCTCCTGTGGTAGAGGCTTATCGCGGTCTCGGCGCGCTAGGTTGTGTGCCGATCTACAATGCGCTTGATCCGACGACCCACCACCCGGTTCCCGCTGATCCGCGTTTCGGCTGCGACCTCGCTTTTCTCGGCAATCGGCTTCCCGATCGCGAAGCTCGCGTCGAGCATTTCTTCCTCGAGCCTGCCGCACGCATGCCCGAGCGCAGGTTTCTCATCGGTGGAAACGGTTGGGACACGAAGGCGCTGCCTTCCAACATGGGCTCGATCGGGCATGTCTATACGCGCGACCATAACGCGTTCAACTCGACGCCGCTCGCGGTGTTGAACGTCGCGCGCGACAGTATGGCGGATATCGGCTACTCGCCTGCGACCCGTGTTTTCGAAGCCGCTGGAAGCGCCGCCTGTCTCATCACGGATGCCTGGGAAGGGATCGAGCTCTTTCTTGCGCCCGGCAGCGAAGTGCTCGTGGCGCGCGACGGACAGGATGTGGTCGAGATTCTTCGGTCATTGACCGAACCGGCGGCGCGTCGGATCGGCGAAGCTGCTCTGCGACGCATCAAGCGCGAGCATACTTATGAGCGGCGCGGCGCCGAGGTCGACGCGATCCTCAAGGCGAAGGCACGAATGATATCTGAAAGGAACGCGGCGTGATGAGGCCGATGCGAATCGTAGTGATTGGGCTCAGCCTCTCCTCATCATGGGGCAACGGGCATGCGACGACCTATCGGGCTTTGCTGCGTGCCTTGACGAGGCGTGGACACGATGTCTGTTTCTTGGAGCGCGACCAGCCCTGGTATGCGGATCATCGCGATCTGCCGTGCCCCGATTTCTGTGCGCTTCACTTCTACAGGGATTTGCGTGATCTCGAGCGTCACCGACTCGCTCTCGCAACTGCCGATGCCGTGATCATCGGATCTTATGTCGCGAATGGTGTCGCGATCGGCGAATGGGTGCAGTCTCTGCGCAAAGGGATCACGGCATTTTACGACATCGATACCCCGGTGACACTCGCGAAACTTGAGGAGGGGGACTACGAATACCTCTCGCCAGCGATCATTCCCGGATACGATCCGTATTTGTCCTTCACCGGCGGATCCGTGCTTCGTGTCTTGGAGAGGCGCCACGGAGCACCGGCGGCTCGCGTGCTCTATTGCACCGTCGACGAGGCGCTCTACCCGCCGCTTCAGCTCACCCCGCATTTCGACCTCGGTTATCTTGGGACCTACAGCTCCGACCGGCAACCTGCCTTGGAGCGGCTTCTGCTCGAGCCGGCGCGCCAAGCCCCTGAGCTTCGTTTCGTAGTTGCCGGAGCGCAATTTCCGGACGGCTTGGATTGGCCCGCGAACGTCACGCGCTTGGCACATGTGGCGCCCCATGATCACCCTGAATTCTACGCGCGGTGCCGCTTCGCTCTCAATGTGACCCGCGTCTCGATGGTGCGCGCCGGCTTCAGTCCAAGTGTGCGTCTCTTCGAGGCCGCGGCGTGCGCGAGCCCGATCATCTCCGATCACTGGCCAGGGCTCGAGACGCTCTTCCGTCCAGGAGAAGAAATTCTCCTTGCCGATTCGACGATCGACATGCTCCGTCTTCTCCGACGCATGACGGATCGTGAGCGGCGTGCCATCGCCGAGGCAGCGCGCGAACGCATTCTCGCGGCCCACAGCTCACAGCACCGCGCGCGCGAGCTCGAGGGATATCTGCTTGAAGCCATGGAGCGCCGCAAGGAAGGGGCCCGAATTGTTCGCGTGGCCTCCGCGCCGCAGCCCCGCGAAGAGCGGCAGCCCCAAACGAAGATCGCGGCCGGGATGAGCGGGTAATCAGTCGCCGCTGCATCGGGCCGTCGATCTTCCTTAAGCATCAAGCGGTGATCAGGCCGCAAGCGGATGATCGCGCGAAAAACCCCTCCGCATTCGCCTTCTCGGTAAAGCTTACAGGTGCTCGGCGAGAGGTGAACGAGACGACCCTCAACCCTGAACGCTCTCGTCCAATAAGCTTTGCCGGCGGCGAAAGGCTTCTCACGTGATCTCTTGGGGTCCTCGTCGCCCACGCTCTCGCCTCAGCATCATCAGCAGCATGCCGTGCTTATCTATGGACAAGCCGAGCCTCGGGCCCAGGATTTTGCGCTTGCGGTTGTCGGAATCGAGCCGGGCCAAGGCGGCTGGAACGCAAGCTGCCAAGGCGCGTTCAGGAATTACCGATTGGGCACGCGTGTTTCGAGCGGTGATTGATGATGATCGTCTACAAAGTCGGCGGCGCGGGCGAGAGCTGGGCGTTCACGCGCAATGGTGAGCGAGGTGCCGAGTACACCTCGGAGGAAGGCGCGTTTGAGGCCGCGGTTCTCGGCGCCACGAATGATTTGCGCGCCGGCGACGAGATCACGATCGAAGTGCGGCGCTCGGATGCGCCGCGTGAGACCGCGGGTGCCTTTCGGCGGGAGTGATGGCTCTCTTCCGCGCCGGCTCTTCCTCGCGCGACGTCCACGCCGGCCCTTTTGAGGAACTTTTCCTGTTCCGCTCTGTTGAGGTCTCGATTCATCACACCTCGATGTCGGGAGGAGTTCTTGGGCTCGAGAAAGCTGCGCGTCGGCCTCGTCGGCGTCGGAAATTGCGCTTCTTCTTTCGTTCAGGGGCTCACCTATTACCGAGGAGCGGCATCGAACGAGCCGATTCCTGGACTCACCAACCCCATTCTCGGTGGCTACCACGTCGACGACGTCCAAATCTCTTCGGCTTTCGACATCGCGGCCTCGAAGGTCGGCTTCGATGTCGCGCAAGCCATTTACGCGCCGCCGAACAACACGCACCGTTTTGCCGAGGTTGCAAACACCGGTGTCACGGTCGAACGGGGACGCACCCTCGACGGACTGGGAATTTATCTGCGCGAGGAAATACCTGAATCGGAAGAGCCCGAATGTGACGTGGCAGAGACGCTGCAGCGCACCGGAACGGAAATCGTCGTGTGCTACCTTCCAGTCGGCTCCGAGCAAGCTGTCGAATTCTACGCGGAGCAGGCGCTGCGCGGCGGTTGCGCTTTCATCAATTGCGTTCCGGTTTTCATCGCCTCGAGGCCCTGCTGGCGCGAGCGCTTCGAGAGGGGAAAACTGCCCCTCATAGGGGACGACATCAAGAGCCAGGTTGGCGCCACCATCGTCCATCGCGTGCTCACAAATCTTTTCCGCGAGCGTGGCGTGCGGCTCGACAGGACGTATCAGCTCAACTTCGGCGGGAACACCGATTTCCGCAATATGCTCGAGCGGTCGCGACTCGAATCGAAGAAAATTTCCAAGACGCAAGCCGTGATGAGTCAGCTTGATATTCCGCTTGCTCCAGAGAATGTTCATGTCGGACCGAGCGACTTTGTGCCTTGGCTCACCGATCGGAAATTCTGTCACATCCGAATGGAAGGCACTACTTTCGGCGGCGTGCGGTTGACCGCCGAAGTGAAGCTCGAAGTCTGGGACTCGCCAAATTCCGCAGGCATCGTCATCGATGCGGTCCGCTGCGCCAAGCTCGCGCTCGACCGCGGCATCGGCGGAGCGTTGATCGGTCCATCGAGCTACTTCATGAAGTCGCCACCCCGGCAGTTCACGGACGCTGATGCGCGCGAGCGCACGCTTCAATTCATCTCGGGCGAGGATCCACCCAGCCGCCTCTCATGACCATGTTCTTTCTGATCCGCCATGCGGCGCATGAGGGCTTGGGCGAATGCCTCACCGGACGATTGCCGGGTGCGAGCCTTGGCGAGAAGGGAAGGGAGCAGGCGCGGAAGCTCGGCCTCAGGCTCAAGCGCGAATGCCTTGCGCGGATGCAGGCGAGCCCGCGTGCGCGCGCCAGCGAAACTGCCGAGGCGGTTGCGCAGGCCTGCCGCCTTTCGTCGGTCGAAACTGCCTCTGCATTGGATGAAGTCGATTTCGGTTCTTGGACCGGCAAGAGCTTTGGAACTTTGTCGCAAGACCCCTCGTGGCGCCACTGGAATGAGCGGCGCGCCGACGCACGAACGCCCGGCGGAGAGAGCATGCGCGACATCCAGGAACGGGTCGTGGCGCATATGGCTTCGCTTGCGTCCGAGATGCCAAGTGGGGCCGCTGCTCTCGTCAGCCATGCCGAAGTGATCAGGGCCGCACTTCTACACGCTCTCGAACTATCGCTCGACGATTGGCCAAGAATCGAGATTGCTCCAGCCTCGATCAGCAAAATCTCGCTCGATCAACAAGGCATGCGCGTCCTCGCCGTCAACGAGGTGGTGGCCTGATGCGCGGCAGCGAGGAAATTGCCCAGTGAAGCTCGTTGTATTCGGACTGACCATCAGCTCCTCCTGGGCAAACGGACACGCGACCTTGTGGCGTGGCCTTCAGCATGCTCTCGCTAAGCGGGGCTGGCACGTTACCTTCTTCGAGCGCAACACGACCTACTATGCGCAGAACCGGGATCTCGATCGTCTTTCGGGTGGCGAACTCATTCTCTACGAGGATTGGGCGGATATTGAAGCTTGCGCGCGCCGAGAGGTGGCCGAAGCCGAAGTGGCGATGGTCACCTCCTATTGCCCGGACGGAACGGCGGCGACGGAGCTTGTGCTCGGTGCACCCGGGGCGTTGCGCGTCTTTTACGACCTCGACACGCCCGTGACGCTGGAGCGGTTGCGGCGCGGTGAATCGACGACCTATATCGGCCCGCGGGGGCTTGCGGATTACGATTTGGTGCTGAGCTTCACAGGCGGTGTCGCGCTTGAGGGACTGACCTCGTTGGCGGGTGCCCGCGATCCCATCCCGCTCTATGGACATGTCGATCCGCAGATTCATCGCCCCGCGGGTTCAGCTGAATCCTATCGCGCCGACTTCTCCTACATCGGGACTTATGCGGCCGACCGCCAAGCCGCGCTGAACCGACTCTTCATCGAGCCGGCCAGCTACCGGCCGGAGCTTCGCTTCGTGCTTGCAGGAGCACAATATCCGCAAAGCTTCCCCTGGACGAAGAACATCTTCTTCGTGCGCCATCTTCCGCCCGCGCAGCATGCATCCTTTTACGCTTCCTCGCGTCTGACATTGAACGTGACGCGCAGCGACATGGCCAGAATGGGATGGTGCCCGTCCGGCCGGCTCTTCGAGGCGGCAGCCTGCGGGACGGCAATTCTCAGTGATTGGTGGGATGGGCTCGATTCCTTCTTCGAGCCCGGGCGTGAGATCCTGGTCGGCCAGGCTTGCGACGACGTGATCGCCGCACTCGATCTACCTCAGGAGGAGCTCGCTCGCATCGGCGCTCATGCGCGCGAGCGCGTGCTTGCCGAGCACACCTCGGCGCATCGTGCCGGCCAGTTCGAGGCCATGGTCGCCGAGGCGAAGTCATCTCGGAACCGTATCGAAACGCGCGAAGCCGCAGCGGAGGCTTGAGAGATGTGGGGAATTGTTCCGGCCGCCGGGCGCGGCACGCGCATTCAGCCGCTCGCCTTCTCGAAGGAGCTTCTCCCTGTCGGCAGCTGCCGAAGGGGAGAGGGCGAACGCCCTTGCGCAGTCAGCGAATATCTCGTCGAACGCATGATCCTTGCGGGCGTGGACAAACTTGCTTTCGTTATCGGCGCCGGCAAATCGGACATCGTGAGCTATTACGGCGCAGGTTACGAGCATGCGATGGTCGCTTATGTGGTGCAGCCGGCGCCGCTCGGCCTGTGCGACGCGATCTTTCGCGCCTCGCCTCTCATGCGCGAGGAACCCATTCTGGTCGGACTTCCGGACACGATTTGGTTTCCGAAGGAAGGTTTCGCCGCGCTTCCGGAGGACAAGCTTTCCTTCCTGCTTTTTCCGGTCGCGCGGCCGGAGCTTTTCGACGCGGTTTTGCTCCACGATGACGATCGCGTGAGGGCGATCGAGGTCAAGCGGCCCGGTGATGCTTCGCGCTGGGTCTGGGGAGCGTTCAAGATGCCGGCACGCGTCTTCCACGAGCTTCACACCCTCTGGAAGCGGGCGGAGCGGCGCGATGAATATATCGGCACGTTGATCAACGCCTATCTCGCGGAAGGCGGAGAAGCCGTTGGCGTTCGGGCAGGCGAGGCCTATGTCGATGTGGGAACGGTGAACGGATATGAGGCGGCGCTCAAGCTTCTCGCCCGAGGGGGGCGACCTGATCGCGAAGCTGACCGCGTCAGGCTCTCAATTACCGAGCCACTCGGCAAGACCTTCGCTCCGATGGTCGCGCAGTAGGAGAGACGGCGATGCCATATTCCGCCGAAGAAATCCGCAAACGTGCGCAGGCGCTCGGACCGTGGTTCCACAACATCGAGCTCGGCGGCGTCGTCACCGCACCCGACCATTTTCTCGGCGACTATCCCGCCGTCAAATGGAACAAATTTGCCGATGCCATTCCGGCTGATCTCTCGGGAAAAAGTGTGCTCGACATCGGCTGCAACGGTGGCTTCTACTCCATTCAAATGAAGCGCAGGGGCGCGGCGCATGTGCTCGGCATCGACAGTGATGCCGAATACCTCGAACAGGCACGATTCGCGGCGACCGTCGCCGATCTCGACATCACCTTTGAGCAGCTTTCCGTCTACGATGTGGGTGCTCTCGGCCAACGCTTCGACGTGGTGCTGTTCATGGGAGTCCTCTATCACCTTCGCCATCCGCTCCTCGCGCTCGATCTCATCCGCGAGCATGTGGCGGACGACATGCTGATTTTTCAGTCCATGCAAAGGGGAAGCGCGGATGCCGATCGTCTCGCTCAGGATTATCAGTTCTGGGACGTTTCGCCTTTCGAAAGGGCCGACTTTCCGAAGCTTCATTTTGTCGAGGACCGATATGCCGGGGACCCGACCAATTGGTGGATTCCAAATCGCGCTTGCGTCGAAGCGATGCTCCGCAGCTCGGGCTTCGAGATCGTCTCCCGACCGGAGGAGGAGGTCTATATCTGCCGCGCCGCAAAGGCACCGGGCGGGGAAGGCGCGGTTTATCCGGCGAAGGGTTCAAGGCCATGATCGAAGCTGCGATGATCTGGAACGAGCCTAACAACAAATCCCATTGGGACCCTGAGATCGACCCGGATTGGAGGCGCTTTGCCGAGATGGCAATTTGCGCTGCTGATGCGATCACGGCAGAGAATGCGAGCCTGCCGAAGGTCCTTGGCGGCATCTCGCCGATCGACGCGCAGTTCGTGATGAATATGCAGGGCCAAGGCGTGCTCGATCATGTCGAGGCCGTGGCAGTTCACGGATTTCCGCTTGATTGGAACCTTTGGCAAATCCATGAATGGCCCGCGAAGCTCGATGAAATCAGGGCGGTAACGAGGCTTCCGATCTGGGTAAGCGAGGTCGGCGTGTCGACCTTCGGCGCCGACGAGGTGCAACTGTGGGGGCTGCAACGAACGGCGGAGCTTCTCATCGGCCGCACACCGCGCATTCATTGGTATAGCCTTTATGATCTCCCCAGGAACTGGCAGGCGACGACGCGGCATCGCGAGGCGGAGGGCTCTTCCTACTATCGGCACTTCGCCATGGGCCTTCTGCGCGACGACGGGACCCCGAAACCCGCGCTTGAGCGCTTTAACGATTTCACGCCGCAGATGGGCCTCTGCCAATGGTTTCATTTCGAGGATCAACGCCTCGATGACGCGGTCGCCTGGATGAAGCGGCTCGGCGTGACGTATCTGCGAACGGGGTTATCCTGGGCGGATAGCTTTCGCCCCAATGCCATCGCCTGGTTTGACCGGCAGATGGAGGCGCTCGCCGATTTCAACGTGACCGTGACATTCTGCTTCACTCCGGAACATCGTGGCATCGCGCCTCATCACACCAGCGCCCCGCTCGACAAGCACGAGTTCGCCGAGTTCTGCGCCGCCATGATCAGGCGTTACGCATGCTGCGCGAAAGGCACCCTCGCGCCGGCGCTTTCGATGGCGAAGTGACCATTGAGTTCGGGCTTGAAACGATGTCATTGACGGTCCTCAACGTTGCTTACCCATTCGCCGGCGTAGGCCCAAATGCGGTCGGAGGCGCGGAGCAGGTGCTCACGGCGCTCGACACCGCGCTGATGAAAGGCGGCCACCGCTCGATCGTGCTGGCGAGCGAGGACTCGATAGTCGCCGGGACGCATTGGCGGATGCCAAAGGAAGTCGGCACGATTGACCGGCATGTGAGGTCGCGCTTTTGGGTGCTTTATCGAGAGGCTATCGAGGAAATCAGGCGTCGCTTCAACGTGGACCTCGTGCATCTGCACGGCATCGATTTTCACGCTTATTGCCCGCAGGACGGCGCGACGCTCGTCACCCTGCATCTTCCGATTGCCTGGTATCCAGAGGATTCCCTTCGATATACGCGGCCCGGTCTATGGATGAATTGTGTGTCGACGAGCCAGGCTCGCGCGGCGCCTGAGGGCATTCGCCTTCTGCCTCCGATCGTCAACGGCGTGGATGTGGACGCGCTTTCATACCGGCATGCAAGGCGAAATTTCGCGCTTTTTCTTGGCCGCATCTGTCCGGAAAAAGGTGTTCATGTTGCAATCGAGGCGGCTCGCAGCGCCGAGGTCCCCCTCCTCATCGCGGGCAAGGTCTTTCCTTACAAGGCGCACCAGCAATATTTCGAGGCACGGATCGAGCCTCAACTCGGCTCCGGTTGCCGCTACATTGGCGCGCTCGACTTTGCCCGCAAGCGCCGCTTTCTCGCGAGCGCAAGCTGCCTTTTGCTGCCGAGCCTCGCCGAGGAGACGAGCTCGCTCGTCGCCATGGAGGCGATGGCGTGCGGAACCCCCGTCATCGCCTTCCGACGAGGCGCGCTTTCCGAGATCATCTCACATGGGCGCACCGGTTTCCTTGTCGAGGATGCCGCGGAGATGGCCGAAGCGATCCTGATCGCCGACGAAATCGACCCGGATCTGTGCCGCAGCGAGGCAAGAGCGCGTTTCCCCTCGCAGGCGATGTGTGCCGCATACCTTGAGCGCTATCGCGATCTTGCTCTTCATCGGGCTGCCGCGGAGTGAAGCCGATGCGGGAGCTGTCGACGAATTTGGTTGTCGATTGGCCCGCCCTCGCGGCGCTGGCCCCACAATGGTGGGAGCTGTGGAGGCGCTGCCCGTCTGCGACGCCCTTCCAATCTCCCGCCTGGCTGTTGAGCTGGTGGGAGGCGTTCGCCCCTGGACAATTGCTTTGCGGCGTCGCCTACGCAGGCGGAAAGATGAAAGCGCTCTTCCCCTTCTATCTCGAAGAGACTGAAGGCAGGCCGCGTCTTTTGCCCATCGGCATCTCGCTCAGCGATTACCTCGATGTACTCGTAGATCCGCAATGTCCCGAAGCGCCGCAGGCCGTCGCCGATAAAATGTGTGAAGCACGGTGGCTGAACTGGAGCTTCGAGGACATGCCGCCCGGTGCTTCGGCGCGCCATCTCAGGCTGCCCCGATCTTGTTGCGAAATTCTCGCAATGCAGGAGGCCTGTCCGGTCATTCATTTGCGTGGTGGCCGTGATCTCGAGGGATGCGTGCCCGCGCGTCGTCGGCGACAATTGCGCCGGGCGCGGGTGATCGCGGCAGGTCTCGGCGAAATCCGTGTCTTCCGTTGTGAGGAGGACAGCCAATACTTTCTCGACGTGCTCTTTGCTTTGCACCGGGCACGGTGGCGCGAACGCGAACAGGCCGGCGTGCTCGACGATCCGCGAGTGCAAAATCTCCACGAGAAAGCGTTGCCGCGACTTGCCGCGGGCGGCCTTGCGAGATGCTATGTCCTTGCCCTCGATCGCCGGCCGGTGGGCGCGTATTACGGTTTTCTCGATCGGGGGCGCGCCTACGCGTATCTCGGCGGCTTCGACACTGCTTTTGCTGACGCGAGTCCGGGCGCAATTCTCATCGGCCAAGCCATTGCTGACGCGATCGAGGAAGGCGTGAGCGAATTCCACTTCCTGCGAGGGCGGGAGGCCTACAAATACGGTTGGGGCGCCGTTGACCGGTGGAATCATCACCGCGTTTGGGAGAGGGTGCTCATCGATGCCTGATTCGAGTCGCTTGCCTTTGGCTCTCGAGCAGCTCCTGTGCGCTTATTGCGCCGGCGCAATGCCGGCAGGGGTGGCGCTGATGCAGCTTTCCATGGCGGCAAGCAATGCCGAAGAACTGACGACGGCTCTCGACATGCACCTCTCGCGGCACGTAGAAGATGGCGATCCTTCGACAGCGCATCGCATCGATGAGCTCAATGCCCTTATCTCAAGCTCGCCCGACGCCTGGCAAACGGTTCGAGACGTAGCCGCGATGCTGACGCATGAGCCGGCGCAGCATGAAAACCCCGAAGCGGCCGTCCGGCACATCGCAGCCGCTTTCGATCGCGCTGTGTCGATTTCACCGGAGGGAAGCGTCGCGCTTTACAGCTTGGGTCGACGCGATCTCCTCGAGGAGGCAACTTCCGAGGTCGTGGAGTTCATGAGCTCTCTCGATCTTGTCGGGCATGATCGCGTGCTCTTGGACATCGGGTGTGGGATCGGGAGGTTCGAGCTTGCGCTCGCTTCGCGCGCCGGCCGCATCGATGGCGTCGATGTCTCCGCAGGGATGCTTGACCTCGCACGCCGGCGCTGCGCCGGCCACCAGAATGTGAGCTTCCACTTGTGCCGAGGCGCACGCCTTCCGCCCTTCACGCCGGCGAGTTTCGATTGCATCTTCGCGGTGGATTCATTCCCCTATATCGTGCAGGCTGATCCTAACCTTCCCCGCCTCTACCTGGAAGAGTCGGAGCACCTGCTGAAGCCGGGTGGAGATCTGTTGATCTTGAATTTCTCCTATCGCTCCGACCCCGGCGCGGATGCCCGTGACGTCGAGAATCTCGCGTGCCTCAACCGTCTCGAGCCTTTACGAGTTGGTGAGCGACCGTTCCAAGTGTGGGATGGACGTGTCTTTCATCTTCGCAAGGCGCATCGAAGGCTGGCGTGAGTTTTTTCGAACGGGAATTCGGCGATGCGATCCGGCCGGGAATGAGGCGGCGGCAGCAGCCTGCTCGGCAAAATAGGTGATCGTCCGACGCAAACCCTCGTCTAGTTTGACTTGCGGCGCCCAGTTCAACAGGCGTTTGGCCAGTGAGATGTCAGGGCAGCGCCTTTGCGGATCATCGATGGGGAGGGGGCGACGCGCGACACGCGATTCCGAGGAGGTGAGCCGCAGCACGTGATCGACGAGATCGTGGATGGTGATCTCGGCCGGGTTTCCAAGATTGACAGCACCTCCATAGGGTCCCTCATAGGCCATCAGTCGGATCAAGCCCTCCACAAGGTCTCTCACATAGCAAAACGATCGGGTCTGCGTGCCCGCGCCATAGATCGTGATGTCATCGCCCGCGAGCGCTTGCGTCACCACATTCGAGACAACGCGCCCATCATCGGCGCGCATCCGTGGGCCGTATGTGTTGAAGATGCGCGCGACGCGCACCTCGCCGCGCTTCGCTCTGCCGTAATCGAAGGCCAGAGTTTCAGCAGCGCGCTTGCCTTCATCATAGCAAGCGCGTGGCCCGGTGGGATTCACATATCCCCAATAGCTTTCGGCCTGGGGGTGAATCTGCGGGTCGCCGTAGATTTCGCTTGTCGAAGCAAGTAGAAAACGCGCTCGCACCTGTTCAGCGTAGGCGAGGAGGTTTCGCGTTCCCATGACACTCGTGAGCAGCGTGTGTTCAGGGTCCGATTGGTAATGAGGTGGGGATGCCGCGCAGGCGAGATTGAACACCCAATCGACTCGATGACGCCAAAGTGATGTGGGCAGGGGTTCAATGATGTCGGCTTCGACAAAGGAAAACCGTGTCTCTCGTTTAAGGTGATCAATGTTCTTGGTGCGACCGGTGCGATAGTTGTCGACGCAAACAACCTCGAATCCCATTGCAAGGAGGGCATCGCAGAGATTCGATCCGACAAATCCCGCACCGCCTGCGATGAGACAAGATTTTTTTCTCTTCATCGAAATCCTGACCTTTCGCCGCTTGTCGTGATCCCGAAAGGCGCGTCGCCACCATATTTCCCGCTGCCATCCACGGGCAGCACGCAGATGTCCGGTCAGGTTTCCTGTCCGGTAAATCTTGCAAAGCAAGGAGGAAGCGCGGTGTTCCGTCGGTGAATTCTGGATGACAACTACGGAGTAACTGAAAAGTTCGAAGAAAATCGCCGGGAATTCGTCAGGCGAAGCAATTGCCTTCGCCGGACCAGGAAGTGGTGGTGGAGTAGGACCTCGCACTTTGAAGGATCGTCCGGCAACGCGGCGGCGGGATGGCCTTTTGAGAGAAAGTAATTACCAGAATGGCCGCGTCTTCTTAAATTTCAGCCATGCCTCTTTCGCTTTCGGCGCGGCGGCGCGCCGCTCCCGGCCTTGCCATTTGCGAAGCGCGCTCGCGGCGTGACGCAGCGAAGGGGAGGCGCCCTCGGTGAGCTCATCGAGAAGTCCGGTAGTTGTGATGGCGTCGCTATCTTTCCCCAGAAGCTTCTGCAACAGCGCAAGCTTTTTTGCGTATTTCTTCGCTCTCTGCTTATCGAATACGGGTTGGAAGAACTCGATCGCATAGCGAAGCTCCTTGCATGCGACCCGGAGGCGATGCCGCTTGCGAAGGCTGAGCTCGTCGAAGCTCTTCCCCTTCTTGAGAGCCTTGCGAAGCAAGGTGTCGAGTGGCGAGGGCGCGAACTTCGCCGCAGGCTCGGAAAGCCGCTCCTGCACCGGCGCATCGAGGTCGGCTTGCCAACCGTGACGTTCGATCCAGTGGCCAAACGAGAGCTGGAACTTATTGTATCGCCGTCCCGAAAGTGCCTTTCGCAACGCGGCATAGCTTTCATCTCTCTTCGTCTCGGCGGCGCTTTTCAGGATCGTGCCTTGGTCGTCGATCTTTGCTTTTGTCAGCGTCTCGGTTTCAAAGACATCCCAGTTGCGGCACGCGCCGAGCTTGTGTGCGATCCACTTCGCGTCGCGGTCGTACGCTTCAAATCCATTCGCGCCGAGCTCACGTCGGAAGAGCGCGAAGGCGGCTCGCATCCGGCGCAGCGCTACCCGCATTTCGTGAACGCCTTCAGGATCTCGGCCGTCCTCGGCGGATGGCTGATTGATCAAGAGATGACGTTGACAGCCGGCAAGGATTGCGGCGATCGCCTCATCGACCGGGGTATCTTGCACGAGCGATGAGGCGGGGGGTTTCGACGTGGGCGCGGGAACGCCGCGCGCCAGGGCGTAACCTCTGTCAAACTTGCTCTCGATGCTCCAGCGAAGAGGTGCGATGTCCAGGAGCTGGAGCGCCAGCTCATAAAGCCTCGGAGACTTCCCATTCTTCAGCTCGATTTCGACTTCGCTGAGAGGCTCTGCACGCTCTCGCGCTGTGATTGCACCTTCGTCGAAGGCAAGCTCGAGCTTTGTTTCCTGGATCGATAAAACAACGGCGTGTCGGCGCACGGATGTCGAGAACATCGGTACGAGGGCCTTGCCTCGAAGCTGGGTTGCCAGCGGCCCGATCGCCGAGGCAGGGAAGCGCGAAACGTCAGGCATGCCGTCTTGTGCGGGCGTCTCCCATTCGTGCCGCGAGAAGGCCTTTTCGTCGGGCGGGGCGAACTTCAACGTTTGCACGAAGCTCTTGCCATCGTCTCGCACCCGCAGCGAAAAGCCTTGCTCGGCCAGGCTGTGCTCGACCGTGTCATAGTAGACGCTGTGCAAGTGCTTTCCCTCGCCAGGCCCGGTGGCATGACGCGCAATGACGCTTGCTTGCCGAAGACGCTGCTGGTCCTCAGGTGAGACCAGGAGCTTGAGCTCGAGCTCCTTGGCGGGCGACGGTGGGGGCAACGGACTCTCCTTCAACCCGCCCAGAATGAGCGTCGCGCTTCGCAAACGAGAGGGTCAAGAATGGCGAAGCTTCAGCCGAACCGCGCGGTGAGCGTTACCTCTTTCAACGCGTGATCCGTTGCCTGGTTCAAAAGAACGGCGCATCGGCCTGCTCGGCCCTCGCTTCCTTGGAACCGAAGATGGTCTGCGGGAGTTGGCGAATTCGATCGGTCGAATGGTGTGGCCGGTCACCGGCTCGTCTTTCACCCTTCGACGGGTCCGAATCGATCCCACAACAGCAATCGTCGAGAGGAACAGAAGATGGCTTCCAAAAATCTGCAATCGTTATTCGAGGACACCCTCAAGGACATCTATTTCGCCGAAAAAGCGATCGTGAAGGCCTTGCCGAAGATGGCAAAGGCGAGCCAGTCAGAGGAGCTCGAACAGGCATTCCAAACACATTTGGAGCAGACCAAAGGACATGTGGAACGCTTGGAACGCGTCTTTGAGCTGATCGGGAAAAGGGCGTCCGCCAAGACCTGCGACGCGATCAAGGGAATCATCACCGAGGGTGACGAGATCGCTTCCGAATACAAAGGCAGTCAGGCGATCGATGCAGGCCTCTTAGCGACGGCACAAGCCGTGGAGCATTACGAAATCGCCCGCTACGGCACGCTGCGCAATTGGGCGCGTGACCTCGGCGTGGATGAAGCGGCCGAACTCCTGGAGCAGACGCTCGACGAGGAAAAGGAGACCGACCAGCTTCTCACGAAGCTTGCCGATTCTACCATCAACGAAACTGCACAGGCACAAAGCTGAGTCTGAGGAACGCTTCCCGGTGTCATAAAGAAGAGAATCTCCCGTCCGATGTCGCTGAGCAGCAGTCGGGCGGGCGCCTGAGCCTACCCGCGCTCCCGCGGAGCCAATCCTGCGCTTCGGTAGTTCTCATCAGCAGGGCAGCACCGCCTTATTCGTCAAGAGCAAGGC
Organism: Hyphomicrobiales bacterium; assembly: GCA_019246665.1. Taxonomy (GTDB): domain Bacteria; phylum Pseudomonadota; class Alphaproteobacteria; order Rhizobiales; family Beijerinckiaceae; genus GAS188. Next base: position 26,240 of record JAFAQA010000016.1, on the reverse strand, counting down.
AAGCACGCTGCCAGGGAGGAGCTGAAGATGCAGCCGAGCGACGCCGGGGATCCCGGCGCAGAGAAACCTCGCGGCGCTGAGCCGCGCAAGGGAACGCCTGGTGTGACTCTCGACGAAGCTGAATTTCGGCGGCGATTCCTCAGCGCGTACCAAGATCAAGCGTTCGAGCCTCTCTTGGCCGAGCTCGACCGCTTGGCTTCCGCGGCCTGGGATGCCTACGAGCACGATCGCAAGAGCCCTCACACGCGCAAGGCCGGAGAAGGTTTTCACGACCCTGATTACGAGCTTTCCGTCGATTGGATCGAGGCCCGCGATGCCATCGCAGCGGCCGAGCACCGACATGATGATCCGAATGGGCCCGCGCGCATCCTCCTGATCAGTGGTTCGTCGCGAAGTGAACACACTTGCCCGGGCGAGATGTCGAAGACATGGCGCCTCACTCAGATTGCCAAGGAATCCCTTTTCGAGGCGTCCGATCTCGTCGTTGAGGAGCTTGAACTGCACCGTCTCGCAGCCGAATACGGTCGTCAGATTCATCCATGCAAAGCCTGCTTCTCGACCGCTCCTCCACTCTGTCACTGGCCCTGCTCTTGTTATCCGAATTATTCGCTCGGGCAGACACATGACTGGATGAACGACATTTATCCGATGTGGGTCGAGGCGCATGGCGTCATGATCGTCACTCCGGTGAACTGGTATCAGGTGTCCTCACCCGTGAAGCTCATGATGGACCGACTCGTGTGCGCGGATGGCGGAAACCCAGACCCGACCCTCACGCAAGGCAAGAATGCGGCCTTGGCCAAGACGCTCGAGCTTCGTGGCTGGGACTATCCTCGCCACCTAGCGGGGCGCCTCTACTCTGTTGTCGCACATGGCGACGCCGAAGGAGCCGAAGGCGTACGTCGCAGCCTCTCCGATTGGCTGACGGCAATGCATCTCGTTTCCGCCGGACGACTGGCGGAGCTCGACCGCTACATCGGCTATTACGAACCTTATGCGCTGAACCATGAGGAGCTCGACTCTGACGAGGCCATAAAGACCGAGGTGCGAAACGCGGCTCGCACGCTGCTCGAAGCCGTCCTCGCCAAAAAAGCCGGCAAAATGATCGAAGCGGGAAAGGACTTGCGGGAAGCCCGCGAGAAGTGACGCCAGCCGAAGCCTCGGGTTCGGAATGCCGCCTTGCAAGCACACATAATGCCCGCGCCAGCGGCCGAGTAGCGCCCCACTGAAACCAGAGCATGGTCCGCAAAAGTGGCCCCACTTTTGTGATAAGATCATATCAAAAAAGAAGAAGATAGCCTGACGCTACTGATCTCATCTAAACGCAAATGCGTTCTAAGGGAAATAGCCTGAGCGGGGCGGAACAAAAGCAAAACTGCGGGCCCCTATCACTCCCGGCGTTCTCGAGAAAATTTGCGAGTTGCGGATCTTCGCATTCTGTCGGCTATCTGGCGCTTCACCTCCGCCAAGCTCTTTCCTCGAACGTCGAGTCCGCGCCGTTCAAGGTCGGCCATGGCAACCTCCGTCAGGCGGCCCTCCATTGCCTTAAATCGTCGGTTCGCTTCCTCGAAAATCTTCCAGGTCATGGCTCAAGCTTAAGGTTATTGCTTCGGCCCTTCGTCGGTAAGATCGTAATGATGCGGTCACTGCTCGGCAATGCTCGGATCACGACGAGGCTCGACCACGGCCCCCCCGCGCTGTGCTTCTCCCGGACAGAGACCGCGCCGCTTGCTTGACCGAAGCTGCGGCCGGCTCGCCCGAGGCACTCTGGTCATGGCTCTGCGTCTTGGCGTCACTCAAGGCTTCCGCGAGCAGCTCATCCATCTTCTCGATCCAGACGAAGCGAACGAGCTTGCGCGCTCTCTCGGGCACATCCTCAAGGTCCTTGCGGTTGCGCGCCGGAAGCAGAACGGTCGTGATCCCCGCCTGTGCGGCAGCGAGCACCTTCTCCTTCACGCCGCCGATCGGCAGGACCAAGCCCCGCAAGGAGATCTCCCCCGTCATCGCGGTGTCGCTGCGGGCCGGGCGGCCTGTGAGCAAGGAGACGAGCGCGACCAGCATGGCGACGCCGGCGCTCGGGCCATCCTTGGGCACAGCACCCGCCGGTACATGGATGTGGAGGTCGGAAACCTCGAAGAGATGCGGATCGATGCCGAGCTCAACCGCGTGGCCCTTGACCAGGCTAAGCGCTGCCTGGGCGCTTTCCTTCATCACCTCGCCGAGCTGGCCGGTGAGGATCAGCTTGCCGCGGCCGGGCGCGCGGGTCGCCTCGACGAATAGGATGTCCCCTCCGACCGGGGTCCAGGCGAGGCCTGTCGCAACGCCCGCGACATTCACGCGCATCGCCACCTCGCGCTCGAAGCGCGGCGAGCCGAGAATTTCTGTGACGTCCTGCTCCTCGATGCGCATCCCCTCTGTCGTCCCCTCCGCGATGCGCATCGCGATGTGGCGGCACACGGCTCCGATATGCCGCTCGAGGTTTCGCACGCCCGCCTCGCGGGTGTAACTACGGATGATCAGCCGAAGCGCCGCTTCACTGATTTCGCATTGGTCAGACTTGAGGCCGGCCGCGGCGAGCTGCCGGGGAACGAGGTAGCGAATGGCAATCTGGAGCTTCTCCTCCTCCACATATCCCGGAATTTCGATCACCTCCATGCGGTCGCGCACGGGACCTGGAATATTGTCGAGGAAATTCGCGGTACCGATGAAGAGCACCTTCGAGAGGTCGAAGGCCACTCCGAGATAGTTGTCGCGGAAAGTCGCATTCTGCTCCGGATCGAGCACTTCGAGGAGCGCCGAGGACGGGTCGCCGTGAAAGCCGGCGCCAAGCTTGTCCATTTCGTCGAGCATCAACACGGGATTTCGCGTGCCCGCCTTCCGAATCGACTGAACGATGTTGCCTGGGAGGGCGCCGATATAGGTGCGTCGATGTCCGCGGATTTCCGCCTCGTCATGCACGCCGCCGAGGCTTAGGCGTGCGAATTTGCGCCCCGTCGTGCGTGCTATGCTCTGGCCAAGCGAGGTCTTGCCGACTCCCGGAGGGCCGACGAAGCACAGGATGGGGCTTTTGCCGTCGGGATTCAGCTTGCGCACCGCGAGATATTCGAGGATTCGGCGCTTGACCTTCTCGAGCCCGTAATGGTCCTCGTCCAGGATGCGGCGGGCCTCGCCAATGTCGATGCGCTCAGGACTCAGCACGGACCAGGGAAGGTCGATGAGCCAATCGAGATAGCTGCGGATCATGCCGTATTCGGCGGCAGCTTCCGGCATGCGCTCGAGGCGCTTCAGCTCCTTCAGCGCCTGCTCCTTCGCCTCCTCCGACAGGCCAGCCTTCTCGATCGCGCCGCGAAGCTCGGCGATCTCGGCAGTCTTGTCGTCACCCTCCCCGAGCTCCTTCTGGATCTGCCGCAGCTGCTCGCGCAAAACATGCTCTCGCTGCTGCGAGGAAAGCGATTGCTGTGTCTGGTCGCCGATTTGCTTGGAGAGCCGAAGCACCTGGAGCCGACGCGTCAAAAGCGAAAGCACCTTGTCGAGCCGGTCCTTCACGTCGATCGCTTCAAGCACTTCCTGCTTTTCCTCCGTGCTGGCGTCCATGACGCCGGCCACGAAGTCTGCAAGGCCTGCAGCCGAATCGATGCTTTCGATCGCCGCGAGGATTTCCCCTGGCGCATTCGGAAGAAGCTGCACCGCTTCTCTGGCACGCTCGCGCAAGAGGCGCAGCCTCGCCTCGATTTCAGGCGTCATCACTTCGGCGGAGCCGATCTCTTCGATGCGCCCCACGAGGAAAGGATGTCCGGACACGAATTCAGTGATGCGGAAGCGATGCGTGCCGCGGCAGATCACATGATGCACGCCCTCGGGGGAGGTTACGTACCGAAGGATTTGGGCAATGGTGCCGACGCGATGGAGCTGGCTCGGGGTGGGATCCTCGACGGAAGAATCTTTCTGCAACACGACGCCCAGCATGCGCTGGCTTCGTGCCGCTTCCTGCGCGCCGGCGATCGAGGCTGGGCGCCCGATCGCGAGGGGCAGAATGATCCCCGGAAACAACACGGCCTGGCGAACGGGCAAAATGATGAGCTCGGCTTCCGCCAGCGGCGAAGCCTCCTCCCTCGCCGCATTTGTCTCGTGCTCCGCTTCGTTTGCCATGCTCACCGCCATCTCGCGTCAAGGACGTTTCGCCAGGCGAAGCGTCAGGCATCCGCGTTCGAGCTCAAATTGGGCGACTGCGAACTTGGCCGGCGAAAGCCGAATGCGCCTTTCGAACCGCCCATACGGAATTTCCAATCGATGGATCGTCGTGTTGCGTGTGACGGCTGGAAGATGACGCAAGCCGCTGATGACGACTTCAGGACCCTGTACGTCGATCTTCAGATCGTTCGGTTCAACGCCGGGGAGCGCTGCGATGATCTCAACCGTGCGGTCGGTCTCGAAAACATCGATCGGCGGCTCCCAGGCCGGCGATATCGAGGAGGGGTGACCGGGCTGAAAAAATTGCCGTTGCATTCGCGCCGCCCGTTCCATGAGCGCGCATGCTTCACTCCACATCCAGTCCCGTGGATCACCAACCGTCATGAGCGATAACCTGTAATTATAATTGGGAACGAGGTCGGCAGGTTTCCAGTGAACATCAAGGGCAAACTTTTTGGCGTCGCTGTCGGATCAAGGCTGCCCGGAATCTTCATAGAGTTCACGGTCGACGAGAAGTCTCGATCTGAGGACGATTGCCCGCTTTTATGCGAATACCTGACAAGACACTTTTTGCCGTTCGAAGGCAAGCCCGCGAGCTTCTTCGTTGCCTCATTGAACTTCTTGGGATCTTCTGATCCGGTTTTGTCCGATCATGAGCCGGTATTCCGACTGTTCTCAACTCTTGTCACACGCATTTTGCATTCTGCCGAGCAAGTAAACCCAACGGCAATAAGGTTCTAGCTGGAGCATGATCCGCAAAAGTGGCCCCACTTTTGCAACAAGATCATGCGGAAAAAAAATCACCTGACGCTCTGATTCATCTGAGTGCAACCCGTTCTAGGCTTTCTAAGCGCAATATTATGGCCCCCGGTGGACGTTTCTCGACGTGAGTCAGTTGGAAGTTTTGTCGTGCCGCACGGCTTTGCCGGCACAGGATCAAGCTTTTCTCTGATGAAGAGAGGCGGCCATTTCTTGCCATCGCATTTGCCCCTCAATCTTGGAGCAACGTGACAACTTGAAGGTCGCGAGCGGGGTTTTTCGGAATGAGGTTGGTACGAAGATTGAGCTCGTTGAATCCATCTGAAAAAGGAGATGAGGGGATCTCCGACGAGGTGGAGGCCAGTTCGAGGGATAGTTTTCCTGCGAGCGACCCGCCGAGCTGGACACCAATCATCGGCGTCCGCGAACCAGCGAGGCCTCGCGAGAAGAGCAAGAAATCAGGGGCCAGCAGCCCGAAACCGCACTCTTCACGGCGCCTGCGCAGGCGCGGATGAAATCGCAACGGGCACTTGCCGAATATCGAGGAGGCAGGCGGCTCAGGCTCTCGCTCGAACAATGGGACGGCGAGGTGACCTCGTGAGCCTGGCAATCATCGATCCTCGTTCGTGTTCGTAGGATTGCCGACCCCTTGCTTCGTTATGCAAGGCGCAAGGACCATTCCGTCAGCTCGTGTAGCACGCGTCGGCGAGGCGGAGCGCACCAGGTCGGAGGCGCGGCTTCGCGAGCTACTCTTTGCTTCCCGGCAGGATGGCACTCAACAATTGGCGTGCGGTGCCTTTGATCATACCTTTCTCGTCGGGATCGCCCTTCGCCAGAGCCTCACTGAAATGGCGCGCCTGCACCAAGGTAATATGCGGGGAGAGCGGCGGCACTTCCGGATCGGTCTTGGCCTCGAGCAGCACTGGGCGCTTGGCCGCAAGCGCGCGGTCCCACGCTTCTCCGACCCGCGCGGGATCATCCACATAAATGCCTTCAAGTCCGATGAGCTCGGCGAAACGATGGTAAGGGACGTTCGGGATCTGCTGGGACGCCTCGAATTTCGGGTCTCCCTCCATAACCCTCTGCTCCCAGGTAACCTGGTTCAGATCTTCGTTGTTGAAGACGCAAACGATCCAGCGAGGATCTGACCAGCGGCGCCAATATTTGGCGACGGTGATCAGCTCGGCCATGTTGTTCATCTGCATGGCGCCATCGCCGACAAGCGCGATCACGGGACGTCCGGGGTGAGCGAATTTCGCCGCGATCGCGTAAGGCACTGCCGCTCCCATGGAGGCGAGCCCGCCAGAAAGCGATGCCATCATGCCGCGGCGCATCTTGAGGTCGCGCGCGAACCAATTGGCGCAAGAGCCCGAGTCACTCGTCACGATCGCCTGGTCCGGCAGGCGCGGTGACAGCTCCCAGGTGACACGCTGCGGATTGACCGGATTGCCGTCCTCCATCGCTCGCTGCTCGAGCGTCTTCCACCATTCGGCAACATTCTTCTCGATGGTCTCGCGCCAGCCTCTATCCGCTTTCGCCTGGAGCTTCGGAAGAAGAAGCCGCAAAGTCTCGCGGGCATCACCGACGAGGTTCACCTCCATCGGATAACGCAGGGACAACATCTCGGGCTTGAGATCGATCTGCACGCCGCGTGCTTGGCCTTCCTTGGGGAGGAATTCGGAATAGGGAAATGCCGAGCCCACCATGAGAAGCGTGTCGCAACTCGTCATCATTTCCCAGGAAGGCTTCGTGCCGAGCAACCCGATGGAACCGGTCACCCAAGGGAGTTCGTCCGCAACCACCGCCTTCCCCAGAAGCGCCTTGGCGACGCCGGCGCCGAGCCGATCCGCGACCGCGACGGTCTCGTCCGTGGCGCCCAGCGCGCCTGCGCCCACGAGCATCGCGACCTTGTTTCCACGATTGAGCACCTCCGCGGCTCGCTGCAAGTCGGCTTCGTAGGGCACCGTCTTCGGAGGGGTGTAGCCGGGGCCCGAATGCACCGTCCCGTGCTTGCGCCTAGGCTCAGCATAGTCGAGCTCCTGCAGGTCGTTGGGCAGCACGATGGCCGTTACGGTTTTCTTCCCCAAGGCGATGCGCACGGCGCGATCGACGAGATGGCGCACTTGCGCGGGTGTGGACGCTTGTTGCACGAAATCGCCTGCCACGTCCTTGAACAGGGAGACGAGATCGAGCTCTTGTTGGTAGTGTCCGCCGAGCGCGTCGCGCGCTTGCTGGCCGGCGATCGCGAGCACCGGCATGTGATCGAGCTTTGCGTCGTAAAGACCAGTGATGAGATGGGATGCGCCTGGCCCGGAAGTTGCGATGCAAACCCCGAGCTCGCCGGAAAATTTAGCATGCGCGGCCGCCATGAAGGCTGCCATCTCCTCGTGGCGAGCCTGCACGAATTCAATCTCGCCATTGGCGCGATTGAGCGCGCCAAACACGCCATTGATGCCATCTCCCGGGTAACCGAAGATGCGCCGCACGCCCCAATCATGCAGTCGCGACACGATGAAGTCGCCAACGGTTTGGGACATGAGGGTTCTTTCCCGGAAGCGAAATGCAGGTTGATAAGCCGAACGCTAACCAGGAAACACCCGCGCCGTTGCGAGGTTCCGAACACATCACGTCGGGCTGGGATTTGCGGCAGAAAGCTTTCCGCGCGTCACGTAGCCCCTAAAAGCGTGTGGCGCGCCTTGAGGTATTCGCGGCGATTGTGGGCGCGCCGCGCGTCTTGCCGCGCAATAATAGGATTACGATCCCCCGGGCAGAACGTGGCAAAGATCGTGACCCCCGAATTACCTAGGTGTCAACCTGCACATGAGGTGACCAAGGCGCGAATGCGAAATAGCCTGACGTATGTCAGTTGCGCTCATAGGTGATTATACATGCAAAAGACCCAAATTTATCTCGGAAAGGAAGAACACGAGGGGTTGCGCAAGGCCGCCGCGCGATCGAAGCGCAGCAGGGCGGCGCTGATCCGCGACGCAATCTGCCAGGTCATGCTCAAGCCGCGAGCCGCAGGGGTCGTCGCTATTTGGGACGGCGATCCGAAGCGAGCGTCCAATGAGCATGATGATGCTCATGGCGCGCGTTGATGCGGCAGGGACAGGCGGTTTTCGTCGATAGCGGAGCGTGGATTGCTCTCGCACTCTCACAAGATTCATTCCACGAGCAAGCTCGCGAACACTGGGACCTGCTACGCGGAACGGGCGCGAAGCTTCACACCTCCGTTCCTGTGATCGTCGAGGCATTTCACATTTCTCGACTGCAACACCGACCGACGGGTGGCGCTGACATAGAAGGAGGGCGTATACAAATCCGAAACCATCAAGATCCTGCCCTGCGAGCTGCGTGATTTGGAACTGGCTTGGGAATATTTTCGACGTGCAGATCTCCACAAGCTCTCGGCCGTCGATGCGACCAGCTTTGCGATCATGAAGGAGCGAGGATTCGGATTGCTACACCTTCGATCATCACTTCGCCGCGGTGGGGTTCAGGCTGGTCGCATAGAAAGCGAACGCCTGGAAGGGGCAGAAGAAGCCGACACTTTGCGAGCTGACTCATGCACATCCTGGTGACCGGCGGTACGGGGCAAGTTGGGCTCGAGCTCCAACGTCATCGCTGGCCGGAAGGGGCTAAGGCTCATTTCCCAAGTCGCGACGAGCTTGATCTTTCGAAGCCGGACGAAATCGCGCGCCTGGTGGCTTCACGCCCCTGGTCCGTCGTGATCAATGCCGCGGCCTTCACTGCCGTCGACAAGGCCGAAATTCAGGTCGCCGAGGCTTGGGCCCTTAACGCCCTTGCCCCGGCCGTGCTCGCGGCGGAGACTGCGAAAGCCAATATCCCGCTCGTGCACGTCTCGACGGATTACGTCTTCTCCGGCGAAAAGCCAGAGCCCTACGTCGAAGACGACCGCGTCGGGCCCCTCGGCGTCTACGGCGCGAGCAAGGAGGGTGGTGAGCAAGGCGTGCGCAGCGCCAACGCCCGCCATGCCATCATTCGCACGGCCTGGGTGGTGAGCGAGCATCGCGGCAATTTTCTCAAGACCATGTTGCGCCTGGCGCGCGAACGCGAACGCCTCACCGTGGTCGCCGACCAGCAAGGGTGCCCGACATCGGCGCGCGATCTCGCCGGGGGCCTGGCGCAGGTGGCCTTGAGGCTTGCAACGGACAACACCGCGCCAACAGGCACTTTCCACCTGGTGAATGCGGGCGAGACGAGCTGGCACGGTTTGGCGGTCGAGATCATGCGGCACGCCTTTAAAAGCGGGTCGGGACCGGCGATCGACCCGATCCCGACTTCTGCCTTCCCGACCCCCGCCAAACGGCCGGCGAATTCGAGGCTTGCGACCGGGAAAATCAAGAAGGCTTACGACATCAAGCTTCGTCCCTGGCCGGAGGCAATTGCGGAGATCATCGCGGGTCTCGGAGACTGAGGCAGGCGATGGACACGGCGCCGAAATGGGAAAATTGCGCCGCCTCCATGCCCGATGTGACGGGGCGATAACTCTAACTCTAAGTGTCATCAGGTTTTGCTCGCCTGTTCGCCTTGTGTGCAAGCTCCGGCTTGAACCAGGGCGAGCTTCGGCTAGTGTGAGCGCAGAGTTCAGATAATTCGGCCGCCCTTCGAGCGTCCGAGGGAGGATGCGATGAAAGCTCTATTCGGCTTCAACCTAGCGGCGTTGGCTTTGGGGCTTGCCGCCTCGACCGCGAAGGCGGAAGACATAACGATCGCGATCGTGGGGCCGATGTCCGGCCCGGTCGCGGCGATCGGCGAGCAGTTCAAGCGCGGTGCTCAGGCCGGGGTCGAGGCGGTTAACGCAGCGGGCGGGATCAACGGCAAGATGATCAAGCTCGACGTGGAGGACGATGTTTGCGATCCGAAGCAGGCGGTCGCCGTGGCGAACCGGTTGGCGAGCCTGCACGTGAAGTTCGTGGACGGCCATGCCTGTTCCGGGTCCTCCATTCCAGCCTCAGGCGTCTATGCCGAGAACAACATCCTGATGATGACGCCCTCTTCGAGCAACCCGCTCCTCACCGATGAAGCCGCTAAGAACAAATGGACGACAATCATGCGCCTTTATGGACGCGATGACGCGCAAGGCGAATTTGTCGGACCTTGGATCGCCGAAAAATACAAGGGCAAGAAGATTGTCATCCTGCACGACAAGTCAGCTTATGGTCAGGGGCTCGCCAGCGCGGTCAAGTCAGGGCTCAATGCGAGCGGAACAAAGGAAATACTCTTCGACAGCATTAATCCGGGCGAGAAGGACTATGGCGCGCTGGTCAGCAAGTTGAAGGCGCTCGGCGCCGAATTCGTCTATTTCGGCGGTTACCATCCTGAAGCCGGGCTCATCCTGCGGCAAGCCGCCGATCAGGGGCTGAAATTCACGCTGATGATGGGCGACTCGCTCGCGACGCCCGAGTTCTGGCAGATTGCAGGGCCGGCAGGAGAGGGGACCTTATTTACCTTCCCCTCCGATCCGCAGAGCCGGCCTTCTGCAGTGAAGGCTGTCGCCGACATGAAGAAGGCAGGCTTCGTGCCCGAGGGCTTCACTCTCTTTTCCTATTCCGTGATCCAGGCGATGGCTGAAGGGATGAAGCGCACCAACAGCGAGGACCCGGTGAAGGTCGCGGCCGCGCTCAAGAGCGGGCCGCCGATCGAGACCGTTGTGGGCCCGGTTTCCTTCGACGAAAAAGGGGACTTGAAGAACGCGACTTACGACATCAACGTCTGGCACGACGGCAAATACGCCAAGCTTCAATAGCCGAAAGCGCCGTTTGATTGTTGTCCCCGCGATCCCAAGCGAGCGCGAGGGACGATGAGCTTCGTGCGCGAAACGCACATCACTTCACCACGAGGTCTTTGACGACAATGATGATCTTGCGTTCCAGCCCCGCCTCTCCTTTCGGCCGCAAGGTGCGGATCGCGGCCGCCCTCCTTGGCCTCGCCGATCGCGTCAGCATGGTGCCGGCCGATTCCAGTAAAGCCGATGACCCGTTGCGCAAGGACAATCCGCTCGGAAAAATCCCCGTGCTCGTGACCGAGGAGGGGAAGCCGATCTATGATTCCCGGGTCATCCTCGAATATCTCGATAGCTTCGCCGGCGGGGGCAAAATTTTCCCGACCGATGCCCGACGTATCGAGGTGCTCACCTTGCAGGCGCTCGCCGACGGCATCCTCGATGCATCCATCTTGCGTGTCTATGAAGTGCGAATGCGCGAGGAGACGAAGCGCGATCCGAGCTGGGTCGCCTATCAGGCCGACAAGGTCGCTCGCGCCTTGGGCAAGCTCGAGGCCGACCCTCCGGCGCTTTCAGACGGCATTCCGGATGCCGGGCGGATTACGCTTGCCTGCGCGCTTGGCTATCAGGACCTTCGCTTTGAAGGGAAATGGCGCAATGATCATCCGAAGCTCGTCGCCTGGCTCGACGCTTTCGCGAGGGCCGTGCCCTCCTTTGAGGAGACGCGCTTCAAGGGATAGCGACTGAACCGAGGAGCAGCCGCGTGGGGCGAACCCACGACCCGCAAGGCCGAAAAGGTCCGACAGCTCAAGAAGTGTGATCAGCCTTCCGCATCTCACGGAGGTCCTTATGCAAACACATCGGCTCGGTGCGTCGGGGCCGCGCGTCTCCGCGCTCGGACTCGGAAGCATGGGCATGTCGGATGTCTACGGGCCGGCGGATCGCGCTGAAAGCATTGCGACCATCCAAGCTGCGCTCGACGCTGGCATCACGCTCCTCGACACGGGTGATTTCTATGGAATGGGCGACAATGAAATGCTCATTCGTGACGCGCTGCGCGGCAAAAGTCGCGACGAGACGGTGATAAGTGTCAAATTCGGCGCGCTTCGTGATCTCAATGGGAATTTCGCCGGCACCGACACGCGACCCGTCGCGATCAGAAATTTCCTCGCTTACACCCTCCGCCGGCTCGGCACGGATCACGTGGATATCTACCGCCCGGCACGCCTCGATCCCAACGTGCCGATCGAGGAAACCGTCGGAGCCATGGCGGATCTGGTGAAGGCGGGTCATGTCCGGCATATCGGGCTTTCGGAGGTGGGCGCTGCGACGCTGCGCCGCGCGCATTCCGTGCACCCCATCTGCGATTTGCAAATCGAGTATTCCCTCGTGACACGTGGCATCGAGGCAGAGATCCTTCCCACCTGCCGCGAGCTCAGCATCGGCATCACGGCCTATGGTGTGCTGGCGCGCGGCTTGATCAGTGGTCATTGGTCGAAGGAGAGGGCGACGACGCCGGGCGACTTTCGCCTGCGCAGCCCTCGTTTCAGCGCGGAGAACATCGATCGTAATCTTTCTCTCGTGGAAACGTTACGAGAAATCGCGCAAGCGAAGGGAATGAGCGTGGCCGAGCTTGCCATCGCTTGGGTGATGTCGCGGGGTTCGGACATCGTGCCGCTCATTGGAGCGCGTCGCCGCCGGCAGCTCGCCGAGGCGGTGAAAGCGCTCGCTGCTCGCCTTACGGCCGAGGACCTCGCCGAGATCGAGCGCGCGGCGCCGCCGGGCGCCGTGGCGGGCGAGCGCTATGACCCTCGACAAATGGCGGCGCTCGATAGCGAGCGCGCGAAAACCCCTCGGGCGTGACGAAGGGGGGACGCTGATGCGCTGTGGGAATGATCATGTCCGCTTGGCAAGCAGACGGGTGCGAAAGATCAAGCTTTGGTCGCACCCGAGGTAAGGCCTGCGATGTAGTAGTCCATCAGGAAGGCGTGGATGATGAGCGGTGGGGCAGCGCCGAGGAGCGCGCCCGTCATGATCTGTCCCCAGTTGAAGACATCGCCCTTGATCAAGCTTGTGATGATGCCGACCGGCAGCACCAGCTGGTCCGTGCTCGTGGTCATCGCCAGTGGATAGAGGAACTGTGCCCAAGCCACCGTGAAGGAGAAGATCATCGCGGCGATGATGCCGGGGAGCGCCACCGGAATGAAGATGCGGGTGAGGATCTGCAAGTAGCTGGCGCGGATGATATCGAAATTGGCGAAGGTCACGACGAGTGAGAACAGCACCGTGATCAGGATGATGTTGCGCATCATCGGGAGGGTTACGTACCAAAGTTTTTGGAGCCAGTTGGCGCCGTCGATCTCCGCCGCCTCATAGAGCTGGTCCGGTACCGATTTGAGGGCGGCGAGATACATGATCAGGAAGAATGGAGCCCCCGCCCAGACATTGACCAGTATCACCGAGAAGCGCGCCCAGCCGGCCTCGCCAAGCCAGTGAACCGGCGCGATGCCGAATTTGGCAAGCACCCAGTTGAACGCGCTGTAGGATGGGTCGAATAGCCAAAGCCAGGCAAGCGTGCTCATCGCAGGCGGGATGACCCAGGGGACGAGCAGCATCCCTTCGGGGCGGCGAAGAGCTTCGCAGCCCGCTTTTACTTACGAATTGGCTGCCTCGAGCTCGGCGACTTGCCTCAACCGCTCATTGCCGATGCGCCGCACCGGCGGCGAAAGCCGCTTTTTGCACCTCGGTCGCCTCTTTCTGGTAGCGCACCCGCCATTCCTCGTAAGGCATGCCGTAGACGAGTGCGCGGCTCTCCTCCTTCGAGAGCGGTTGGCCTGCTGCGTCGGCGGCGTCCTTGAGCCAATTCGAAAGGCAGTTGCGGCAAAAGCCCGCGAGATTCATCAGGTCGATATTTTGCACATCGGTGCGTTCGCGCAAATGCGCAACGAGGCGACGATAGACCGAGGCCTCGAGTGCCGGCATCAGATCCGCAAAAGACGCTTCAGTGCTGGCTGCCTGATCAACAGCTCCGGCATTTTTGCTGAGCGCGCGCCCGGCTCGGGTGCGGCTTGCGTGAAACTCGATCCGGTGAACACGGGGCTCGGCGAGGATCGGTCGCAACGCCAAGGCGAGGCGCTCGCCCCAATTCACGGCCTCTTCCTGGCTCGCAATCAGGTCCTGGCGAATTTCGACGAGCACATTGGCAAGGCCACGGGAGCCTGCGTGACGATCCAGCGTATCGCCTGCGAGCGCGCCGTCATAGGGCTCATTGGCGCCGACGATGAGATCGCCGCTCGCCGACAAGGCCGCGATCAGGGGCTTTGCGATCCGCTCATCAGCATCAAAGAGCAGCCCGCAATGCCAAGGCCGCGCCCGGCCTCGCAGCGACGGCGTGAAGCTGTGGATCGAGATGATGGCCGGCACGCTATCGGTCTCGAGGCTCGCCTCGATGGCGCCAGTGATCGCGTCGTCATAGGGGCGATAAAAACGCTCGAGCCGCGCCTCGATCCCCGTTTCGTCGATGGCGGCGTTTCCGGGGATGATTGCTCCATCGGCGATGCGCATCACGAGCGTCGGGTCGTCACGGCCACGGTTGGGATCGATGAGCAGGCGCGAAAAGCGCGACAAGATCGCCGGAGCGCCGAGCGTGCGCGCGAGCGTGCGAGCGACCTCGGCCGCGCCGATATCATGGGCGATGTGGCGTTCGAGCTCGGCCTCGGCGAGGCCGAGATTTCCGAACTCAGCCGGAATGGCATTCGAGGCGTGATCGCAAAGGATGAGCACGCCAGAACCGACATCGCCCCCGATCAGCTCCGGCTCTTCTATCTTCGTTGGCTTCATGACGATCCCAATCCTCAGCTCCCCGGCGAGCGAATGACCATCTCACCCGTGAAAGCGCAAGAGCTTGCGGGTCTTCGAGAAGGCACGGGTTCAAGCCGGCGGCATTCCGTTCTCGAAACAATAATACAGTGTCGAGAAGGATCGCCGGAGCGAGACCGCCTCAGCCCTGACGCGTTCCGGCTCCTCTCCCTCGACTACAATGCGCGCGATCATCTCGGCGATTTTAGCCATTTCCGCCTCTTTCATCCCGAAGCGCGTGACCTCGATCGTGCCGATCCGAAGCCCGCCCGGATAGTCCCAATCTTCCTTGCGATCGGATGGCAGGAGATTCTTGTTGACGATGATATGGGCGCGCTCGAGCGTCTGCGCCACCTGGAGCCCGCGCCCGAAGCCGCTCACATCCGCGATCGCCTGATGCGTCGCCGTGAAGCCTTTATGAGCGCCGAGCATCGGAATGCCGCGTTCGTGCAAGTGCCGCGCCAAGGCCTTGGCGTTCGCGACGATCTGCGCCTGCAGCTTCTCGCCGAAGGCAATGGCTTCGGCCGTCGCCATGGCCAACGCTGCCACGCGATTGACCTGATGCGTCGCAGCCCAGATCGGAAAGACGGCGTTCGTGACTGGTGCTGTGATCTCGGGATCGTCCCAGACGATGATGCCGGATTGCGGGCCGGAGAAAGTCTTGCCCGCCGAGCCCGTCACGATGTCGGCGCCCTCGCTCAAGGGGTCCTGGAATTGACCCCCGCCGATCAGTCCGAGCTGATGGGCCGCGTCGAAGAAGAGCCGCCCGCCCCATGGCCGAACGATCTCCTTCATCTCGGAGACGGGTTGCGGAAAAAGGGTCATGGAAAGCCCAAGGGCGACGAGCTTCGGCTGCACCAGGGGTGCCAGCTTTCGGAAGAGGTCGAGATCGACGACGAGCTCTTGCGCGTCGAAGGGAATATCGACGACCTTGCGCCCCATGGCGCCGGCCGGACCGTCAATGCGGTTCGAGGAATGCCCGCCGACGGGTTGCGCCACCGACATGATGACATCGCCAGGCGCGCTGAGTGCGGTATAGACGACCGCGTTGCCGATCATCGAAGCGCATAGTCGGTGATCGGCATAGGCGCAGCGAAAATGTTTCTTCAGAAGCTCGACGCATAGCGCCTCGACCTCGTCGATGTGGCGAGTGCCGGCGAACCAGCGATTGACCTTGCCGATATGGCCTTCGGCGGCCCGGGTGCCGATCTCCGCCGCGAGGAGAGCGCGGACCGAGGGGCTCGTCGGCGCTTCCGGGGCGAGCAGGTTGATGCACTCCTCGCCACGCCACGCGGCATTTCGCGCCACCGCCTCTTGAACTTTCTGCCCCATTTCACGGGCGTCGGCGCAAGCTGCGATCAGGTCACGCGCGGCGGCAAGCGCGTCGGTGTCATGGACTTCAAAACGGTTCGGGCGATCCGGACGATTCATCGGATTCTCCTTGCGTGATCGCCTCTACTTTACCTCGATATTCGACGGATCAAATTTCTTATTGACGGTCCATTGATTCCGTTCAATTGCGTGGCGGGATGTATTCGGAGAAATAAATGAAAAGCCAAGCTCAACCAGGCCGCTCAGTTCGACGCGTAGGAGCGTGTCTCGACGCGGCGGACCGGCGCATTCTCGACATGCTCCAAGACGACAACCAGATCACCAATCTTGCGCTCGCCGATAAGATCGGTCTCTCGCCGCCCGCCTGCCTCAAACGCGTTCGACGGCTGCGGGCCGAGAAGGTGATCGCGAAGGATGTCGCCGTCCTTGATCCGGAGAGTGTCGGGCGTTCGATCGTGGCTTTTGTCGGGGTCGAGCTCGAGCGTCAGCGCGAGGATGTTCTTGCGGCTTTCGAGCGCAGGATCGCGGCCGAGCCTGAAGTGCAGCAATGCTACTTCGTCTCGGGCGAGATCGATTATCTTCTCACCGTGCTCTGCCGTGACATGGAGGCTTATAACGGTTTTGCGCGCCGCGTGCTCGCCACGGAGCACAACATCAGGCGCTTTCGGACGAGCTTCAGCCTGTCGCGCGTGAAATACGAAACCCGCATTCCGCTCGACTGAGGGCGGCGAGTCGTGCTGCTTGCGCGCCTTGCGTGCTCGGTTAAGGTCAAGATTGCCGACGCCCCGCCGGCGCAAGTTCCAGGAGCGCGCCATGTTCAACCTGTCCGAAATCATGCAATCGGCCCAAGGCGGCCAAGCCATTCCCAATCTCGCGAAGCAATTCGGATTGACGCAAGAGCAAGCGCAAGCGGCCATCAATGCGCTGCTTCCAGCTTTTTCTGTCGGCTTGCATAATCAGGCCCAGAACATGGGGTCACTTTCTCAGATCATCGGGTCCATGCTGGGCGGGCAACATGCGACCACCTTCGACGATCCGAACTCGCATCTCAATCAACAGACCATCAGCGCGGGAAACGATGTGCTCGGCCAGCTCTTCGGGCCGGGGCAGGCGACCTCCGCCATCGTGCAGCAAGTGTCGAAAGCGACGGGCATCAATCCGGGAATTCTCATGGCCATGATGCCCGTGATCGCGAGCATGCTGATGAGCGGTCTCTTCAAATCCGCGTCTAACCAGGGTCTCGGCGGGCTTCTCGGTCAGCTTGCCTCAGGCGCCCTTGGTGGCGCGGCCGGAGCCGCGCCAGCGGGTCAGACTGCCGGCCAGCCAGGAGGGGGAATGCTCGGCAATATTTTGAGCAACGTCGTGGGGAACATGATGCATGCGGGAACAGCGGCGGTCCAGCCCGGCGGAGTGGCTGCGGCGCCGCAACCTGGCGCTTCATCACCCGGGATGCCGGGCATGAACCCGGCGATGCAAGCGGGGCTCGAGGTGTTGACTGGAATGTTTAAGACGGGCGCGCAAGTGCAGAGCGCTCACGCCTCGGCGGTTCAGGACATACTCAACGCCTATATGCGGGGCGCGACCGGCAAGGCCTCTTGATTCCCATCAGATCGCCGCCTCGGTGAAGATGGGATCGATCTTTTTTCCCCAACGCTCGTGATAGACCTCGAGCCATGCTTCGGCCGATGTGCGCTTGCGTTCGACGAAGGATTCGAGCGGTGCGAGATAGCGCGTCTCGTCGAAGCTGTGGTGGTCGCGGCGCGCACGCTGCTTCAACCCCGCGCGCGACAGATCGAGCGCCTGGCGAGCAAGGTCATTAACCGTACCCTTGCGGAAAGGGGCGGAGAGCGCCAATTTCGGCACCGCGTCCCGGAGCGCCTGGCGCTCCTCGGGACTCCAATCCTTCACCATCTCATAGGCAGCATCAAGGCTCGCCTGATCATAGAGCAGCCCCACCCAGAACGCCGGCAAGGCCAAGATTTGCGCGGGCGAGCCACAATCGGCGCCACGCATCTCGAGGTAGCGCTTCACACGCACCTCGGGGAACAAGGTGCCGAGGTGGTTCACCCAATCCGACATCGTCGCGCGCTCGCCCGGGAGTGCGGCAAGCTTGCCGGCGAGCAGGTCGCGGAAGGACGCGCCCGCCACGTCGTGATAGGTGTCGCCGCGTTTCACAAAATATAGCGGCACGTCGAGCGCGTATTCGACGTAGCGTTCAAATCCCATGCCCTCCTCGAACGTGAAAGGGATCATCCCGGCTCGCTGATTGTCCGTGTCGCGCCAGATCTCCGAGCGCATCGACAAGAATCCGCTCGGCCGCCCTTCCGTAAAAGGCGAATTCGCGAAAAGAGCCGTGGCGACCGGCTGCAAGGCGACGCCAACTCTCAGCTTCTTCACCATGTCGGCTTCGGAAGAGAAATCGAGATTCACTTGCACGGTCGAGGTGCGAAGCATCATGTCGAGGCCGCGCGTGCCGACTTTCGGCATATAGGCCCGCATGATTGCATAGCGATGCTTGGGCATGATCGGCGTCTCGGCGCGCGTCCAGGTGGGCGAGTGCCCGAGGCCGAGGAAGCCGACATCGAGGGGCTCGGCGACCGCATGCAAGCGATCGAGATGATCCTTGAGCTCGACCTTGGTGTCGTGGACGGTCTCGACCGGGGCGCCGGACAGCTCGAACTGGCCCCCCGGTTCGAGCGAGATCGCGCCTTGTCCTTTCTCATCAGCAAGCCCGATGAGGTTTTCGCCGTCGAGGATCGGCTCCCAGCCGAGGCTTCTCTGCATGCCGGCGAGGAGCGCCCGGATACCGCGCTCGCCTGCATAGGGCACGGGAGCTTGGCTCGCGCGATAAAACGGGAATTTCTCGTGCTCCGTGCCGATGCGATAGGCGCTTTCCGGTTTGCAGCCCTTCTCGATCCAGGCGACGAGCTGGTCGCGACCTTCAATCGGCGTCGTGTCCGAGACGTCGCGCGCCATGCCGAGCTGTTCCTTCTTCCGGTGATACGAAGGGGGCGATGCCACCCGGTGGGCACCGAGGCGATCACCCGCTCGCTGCGGGGAAAAATCTACATATGTGCTTCGACGTGACGCCGCAATGTCGCCATCGAATGATCGTCGTAAAACGCACGATCTCGTGTTCTTGCGAGAACGGAATTGGCCTTGCGCATGTCATTGTTCATTCACTCCAATCCCCCAGGGTAGCTTGCACGAGCGCCAAGGCGGCAACGGCGGCGGTATCGGCTCGCATGATGCGTGGACCCAGCGAAAGACGAAGCGTTGCGGGCCTGCCGAGCAGCGCCCGACGCTCCTCCTCGGCAAAGCCGCCTTCCGGCCCGATGAGCACCGCAAGCGCACCGCGCCTCACACCTCCGAGGGCGTGAAGGGGGTTTTCGCGCTCCGCAGCTTCATCGCAGAAGATGAGGAGGCGGTTAGGTTCAAGCTCGCTTATGGCCTTCGTTAGCTGAAGCGGATTTGTAGTCTGGGGCAGGGATAGGATGCCGCATTGCTCGGCCGCCTCGATCGCATTGGCTCGCAAGCGTGTTTCGTTGACCCTCGTGACTTGAGTGTAACGGGTGATCACCGGAACGAGGCGCGATGCCCCCATTTCCACCGCCTTTTGCACCATATAATCGAAGCGGGCTTGTTTCAGAGGCGCGAAAAGGAGGTGAAGATCGCCGGGCGCCGTCTGCGGTCGGATCACCTCGACGAGCTCGAGCCTCGCTGATCGCCTGCTTTCGCCGACAAGACGGGCGAGCCATTCGCCATCGCGTCCATTGAAGGCGCGAAGCTCGGCGCCGTTTCGAAGGCGCAGGACATGGCGAAGATAGTGATCTTGCTGCGGCGAAAGCGCGACGGATCCGCCAATGGCGAGATCGGCTTCCACAAAAAGCCTGCAGGCGCCGAGCTCTTGTTCGTTCATGCAGGGTCCCGATCCATACCCTCCTGGCGAGGGCACTCCGGTCATGAGGGCGAGGCTTCTCGAAGGCAAGCCGGAAGCTTCGAGGCGGCTCTCGCCCGTGCCTGGCAAGCCTCGGTTCGATCGAATGTAGCGCCCTCAATTGTGCCTTTTTTTCCTGCAACTTCCCGACCCCATGCGCTCGTTTTTGGGCTCGACCGTCACCATTGAGGTTGCGCTCCCTCGCCGCCGCCGCTATTTGACCGCTCCGATTTGGGGAGGATCTTGATGCCAGCATCGACAAAAGCATTGCGCCGCGGCTCTAAGCTTATTGGCGCGATGGCCCTCTTCGCGGCGCTTGCGCTCGCTCCAGCGAGCGTTTTCGCGCAGCAAGTGTCGTCGGATTGCCAAAAGGGTGGTGAACTTTTCAAGGCTCGTATCGGCTGGATTCAGAAGATCCAGTCCTTGCCGAAAAAGCACACCGATCCGATGACCGCGTGCTCGCTCTTCAACGGGCTCTCGAGCGCGAATGCGCGCGTCCTCGCTTGGGCGAAATCCAACAAGGATTGGTGCTCGATCGAGGATAGCCAGATCGCTGGGCTCGAGGCCGAATCGACCAATGTCTCGAACATTCGTGGCAAGGCCTGCGCAGCCGCCGCCCAGTTCGCCAAGCTCAAGCACCAGGCCGAGCAGGCGGCTAAGAATGGGCAGGACGACGCCTTCAGCGTCGACATGCATTCCGATCCGCTCGCGCCACGGGTCAAGATCCCTCCGAGCGCGCTGTGAGCGCGACGGGCGCGCCCGCCCGTCTTCTCGATACGGCGCCCGGCACGTTAGCGGAGAGATTTGCCCCGGAGTGGGCGCGTCCCTACGTGCGACTCGCCAGGCTTGACCGCCCGATCGGCTGGAAGCTCCTGCTGTTGCCCTGCTGGTGGTCCGCGGCGCTTGCCGCTATCGCCGCGGAGAATCCGTGGCCCAACCCCTATCACCTCCTGCTTTTCCTGATCGGCGCCATCGCCATGCGCGGCGCGGGCTCGACCTGGAACGACCTTCTCGATCGGGATATCGACGCGAAGGTCGAGCGAACACGCGCGCGCCCGCTGCCAGCCGGAGAGGTGCGGCCGCGCGCGGCGTTCCTTTTCATGGGAGTGCTCGCCCTCGTCGGCGCCGGCGTCCTCGTGAGCTTCAACGGCTTCAGCATCGGTCTCGGCCTCGCCTCGCTCGCTGTTGTCGCGATCTACCCCTTGATGAAGCGCATAACCTTTTGGCCGCAGGCCGTGCTCGGCCTCGCATTCGCCTGGGGCGCGCTGATGGGGTGGGCAGCCTTGTTCGGTAGCCTCGATTGGCCGCCGCTCCTGCTCTACGCGGGCGCGATCGCTTGGACTATCGCTTATGACACCATCTACGCGCTGCAGGATTTGCGTGACGATTCGATCATTGGGGTGCGCTCGACCGCGCGGCTCTTCGGCGGGCGTGTGAGGCTCGCGGTCGCCTCGTTCCAGGCGTTAACAGTGCTTTTGGTGACCTTGTCGCTCATTCTCGTGGGCGGCAATATTTTCGGCTATCTCGGCTGTGCCGGTTTCGCGGCCCATCTCGCCTGGCAGACGGCTTCGATCGATAGCTCCGATCCGACAAAGGCCCTCATGCTGTTTCGTTCGAATTGGACGGCGGGCTTGATCTTGTTCGCCGGCCTATTAGCCGATGCCTTCATCGCGAGTGCGTGAGGTTGGACAGCTTGGCGCCAGAGCATGATCGGCAAAACTTGCCGCAGGTTTGCGATCAGATCATCATAAAAGGATAACCTGACACTGCTGATCTCATCTAAACGCAACGGGTTCTAAGCACCTCAAGCTTTCGCCGTTATAGCCCGCCCGGCTTTGCGACGCATCAGGAAACGTGGCCTGCGATGGGGGGCAAGCCTTCGCCGCCGCCTTGCAGCGTGGCGACCGAGCGCGACGGCGCCGAGCTGCTTGTGCAGGAATTCGGTCTCCCCATTCGCGTGGCAAAGCAAAGGTGGCAGACCCAAGGACCCAGCCAATCCGCGCCAACGCGCCACGACCTCGTCTTTATCGAGATCACGTGCCAGCACTATATCCTCATGGCCGCATTTCGCGGCGAGGACGATCGCGTAGCCGCGACGCTCGTCCATGGCGGGCGCTTTCAGCATCACCCCGAGAAAAGCTGATCGCGGCTCGCGTGAAGTGATCAAGGTGGAGGAAAGTGGACGCGTCACG
Organism: Hyphomicrobiales bacterium; assembly: GCA_019246665.1. Lineage (GTDB taxonomy): Bacteria > Pseudomonadota > Alphaproteobacteria > Rhizobiales > Beijerinckiaceae > GAS188. The sequence goes on along the minus strand of JAFAQA010000016.1, from coordinate 4,225 downwards.
ACAAGCTCGCCTGTCGCACCGGCGAAGGCGTGTCCGAGGTCTGCGCGGTTCTCCCGCACGCGCTTTTGCGTTTCGCCGGCCGGGGCGGATCGGCTTGCACCTTCCGCCCCGGCTTGCAGCCTGGCTTCATCCAACATTCGACGCCCCTGTTAAAGGCTGCCGGGCATTGTTTTAGTGGCACCCGGCGTTGAAGCGATTCTGCAGAGAAACCGCTGGCGAAAGCTTAAGGGGCGTGGTTAAGACACCGTGCTTGAGCCTTTTCCGGCCCGGCTCGTCGAGTCTTGCTTGACGAACGATTATCAAGCTCTTTCGAAAGGAAGCGATATGTCTGCGAATGCGCCACTTGGCGCCGCGATGTTCCACGCCGCCCTGTTGATGCTCATGCTCGTCGGGCTGGCCATCATGGTGATCCACCGTCGCCGCAGTGCCGGCGTCGGCTTGGGCGATGGAGGCAACAAGGCGTTGGCGAGAGCGATCCGTGCGCATGGCAATTTCACCGAATACGCCCCTTTCGCCCTCGCCGCGTATATCCTGCTCGCGCTCGGCGGCGTGTCCGCCGGCTTCATCCACGCGCTTGGAGTCGTCTTCATCGTCGGGCGTGTCGCTCACGCCGCGGGCCTCTCGCAACATGAGGGCGCCAGCGTCGGGCGCGCCATCGGCGTGGCCGCCACGATGCTCGTGCTTATCGCAGCGGCGCTGAGGCTTCTCACGGGCACGTTCGAATGAAGCAGGAAAAGCCGCACGCTACTGGTAAGGAGCCGCGCCAGGACCTTCATCAGCTCGTGCGCGCCGCGGCGATCGAAGCGGGTGCGCTTGCGATGAAGTGGTTCCGAAATGGAGAGCGTACCAAGGCGCGCGTCTGGACGAAGGGCAAGAGCTCGCCGGTGACCACGGCGGATGTCGAGGTGGATGAGTTCTTGCGCCGCCGCGTCGCCGTGGTCGGCGAGGAATTCGGCTGGCTGTCGGAAGAAACGGTCGATTCACCCGAACGTCTTCAGCGCCGTTTCGTCTTCGTTGTCGATCCGATTGATGGAACGCGCGCCTTCATCGAAGGCGACCCACGCTGGTGCGTTTCGATCGCGCTCGTGGACAATGGCGTGCCGAGTGTCGCTGTGGTGCACGCGCCGGCGCTGCAAATGACGCATGAAGCGGTTGCGGACGGTGAAGCGTTGCTGAACGGAAGGCCGATCCACGTGTCGCAAGCATCTTCTCTTGCAAAAGCGCGCGTCGCGGGACCGCGCTTTCTTCTCGACGCGCTTACGGCAGATAACACGCAGATCATTCCCATGGGGAAGATCCCGTCTCTCGCGCACCGCTTTTGCCGATTGGCCGATGGCTCGCTGGATGCGGCGCTCGCCTCGGCGAACGCCAATGATTGGGATATCGCCGCCGCCCATCTCATCGTCGAACGCGCGGGCGGAAGGCTCGCCGACTTGGATGGGACGGTGCCACGCTATAATCAGGCGAGCACTACCCATGGACGCCTCTTCGCCGCCTCGGCAGACGCGTTTGACTGCATGCTGGCAGAGGTGAGACGCGCGCTCGGCTTGCCGGAGAACACGTTGAGCGCTACCGAACCTTGGCCCTCGAATCGCGAATCGGCGCCACGATAGGGCAAGCTCAGCTGGCGCGGCTAGGTGTGGGACAATGGCACCGAAAGAGACAAAAGGCGCCCGAAAAAACCAGCTCCTGCATCTCGTCTTTGGCGGTGAGTTGACCAGCATCGACAGCGTCGAGTTCAAGGATCTCGACGCTCTCGATATCGTGGGCATCTTCCCCGATTACGCAAGCGCCTTCGCAGCATGGAAGGCCAAGGCCCAATCGACGGTCGACAATGCGCAAATGCGATATTTCATCGTGCACCTGCATCGCCTTCTCGATCCAGGGCAAGGTTCCTGAATTTCCTGGGCGGCGGGAACGGGCGAACATCACCTTATGCTGAAGCAAATCGGACGATCGCGCCCCGTGCTGGCTCTGCTCGGTTTTGGCTTGGCAAGCTATTTGCGGCTCCTGCGCCGCACGACGCGCTTCACTCTTGACCCGCCTGACCTTTACCTCGATGTCGACAAGGACAAACCTTTTATCGCGGCGCTTTGGCACGGCCAGCATTTCATGCTGCCTTTCATGATCCGCGATGTCGATAAATGCACGTGCCTCATCTCCAAGCATGCCACGGCTGAGATCAATGCGCGCGCCGCGCGACACCTTGGCATCGGTGTGCTGCGCGGCTCAGGCGCCGGTCAGGGCGATCCGCGCCGAAAAGGGGGAGCGCGAGCCCTGCGCGAAATGCTGGATGCGCTCGCCTCCGGACTTATCGTCGGCGTCACCGCGGATATCCCCAAAACGGCGCGTGTCGTGGGCCCCGGCATCATTTTGCTCGCCAAGCTCTCCGGCAGGCCGATCAGGCCCTGTGCCGTGGTCGCGAGCCGCCGCATCGACTTCGACACCTGGGACCGCGCGAGCATGGGTTTACCCCTCGGTCGAGGCGTAATCGCGCTCGGTGATGCTATCCGCGTTGCACCGGACGCCTCGCCGGACGAGATGGAACAGGCAAGGCGCGCGCTCGAAAACGGGCTCGACAGACTGCACGAGCGAGCCTACGCGTTGATGGGGAGCGCCGATCCTGGCGCGATGGGGGGAGACAGCCTATGAGAACCGCCGAAGTTCCGGCAACTTTGGCGCTTTATCGCGCGGCGACGACCGTCGCTCAGCCCTTCGCCGGCGCGCTCCTTGCGTATCGAGCGCGGCGCGGCAAGGAAGATCTGGCCCGCGCCGATGAACGCAGAGGCATTGCGGCCCGTCCGCGTCCCGATGGCAGCCTCGTTTGGCTGCATGGTGCGAGCGTGGGTGAGACAATCTCCCTTTTGCCTATCGTGACGCGCCTTTGTGAAAAATCGCTCAATGTGCTGGTCACCTCGGTCACCATGACCTCGGCGGAGATTCTGGCGCGTCGCTTGCCGGCAGGCGCCTTTCACCAATACGCCCCATTCGACGCGCCCCTCTTCATCCGCCGCTTCCTCGACCATTGGTGTCCCGACCTCGCCCTGTTCGCGGAATCGGAGCTCTGGCCGAATGCCATCATCGAAGCGCGCCGGCGGCAACTCCCGCTGGCGCTGGTGAATGCGCGCATGTCCGAGCGCTCGCTCGCGCGCTGGCGACGTGTGCCGCGAAGCATCGAGATGCTCGCCGGCAGCTTCGACCTCTGCCTTGCCCAGACCGAGATCGACGCCGAACGCTACCGCTTCCTCGGCGCGCATCGGGTGGTCACGGCCGGCAATCTCAAATATGACGTGCCGCCGCCGCCGGCCGATCAAATCGCGCTGGCTTCCCTGAAGGGAATGACCGCGGGGCGTCCCGTCCTCTTGGCTGCCAGCACTCATGCCGGAGAAGAGGCGATCATCGCACAGACGCACGGACTGCTCGCCCACAGCTTCCCGAGCCTTCTCACGATCATCGCGCCGCGCCATCCCGAACGCGGAGCCGAGATCGCCGAGACCATCAAGGCGGCAGGCTTGCGTCCGGCGATGAGATCACGTCGGCTTGGGCCGGACAGTGCGTGCGACGTTTATGTGGCCGATACGATGGGGGAGCTCGGCCTGTTCTACCGCCTGACGCCGATCGTCTTCATGGGCAAATCACTCGTCCCCCATGGCGGTCAAAATCCGATCGAGCCGGCGAAGCTCGGAGCCGCCATTCTGCATGGTCCCCATGTCCAAAATTTCGCGAGCGTCTACGAGGCTCTCGATGAAGCCGGAGGTGCGCGCGAAATCTCGGACAGCCGTACACTGGCGGTTGCTTTCGCCGAAATGATTGCCGACCCGAAAAGGTTGCGGGAGATGGTGCGGGCCGCGGGGGCGGCGGTCGAGGGGCTCACGGGCGCCGTCGATCGGACCATGCGCGCGATCGAGCCTTATCTCATGCATTTCGCGCTCGGGACACGGTGAGGAGTGTGGCAGTGAAAGCCATTTCCCGCTGTTTCTCGATGGCTCCCGTCAGGACCATTCATTGATGCGCGCGCCGGGCTTCTGGTGGCGCACGCCGGGGCTCGAGGCAAGGCTTCTTCAACCATTGGGCGCAGTGTACGGCGCGGTGACCGCACACCGCATGTCGGGGCGCGGCACGCGCTCTGCGCTTCCGGTGCTGTGCGTCGGCAACTTCAGCGCGGGGGGCACCGGAAAGACACCCTTTGCGATCGAGCTTGCCCAGCGTCTCATTCGCATGGGCG
>JAFAQA010000505.1 GCA_019246665.1 Hyphomicrobiales bacterium | reverse complement strand
TCGCGGCTTCGCGCGCAATTGAACTTGAGCAGTAAATCCCAAGGCGTAATTATTTTCGTGATGCCGGATCCGAGCTTCACGAGTTTCCCATCGGTTCGTTCGTCAACTTCGTCAACGAGTGTACGTAGCAATATTCGGTTTGAGGGGGCGTGTTTCAGCTTAGGGTTTTTCAACTACCAATCTCAGGTTTCGACATCGGTCACGAGCACTGTCACCGCGCGACGATTTTGCGACCAGCATGAGATGTCGTCGCAAGCCTTCACTTTCCGATTGGGCGAGTTGCCGAAGGATTTCGCCTTGATGCGTGCCGCCGGAATGCCTTTCGAGGTGAGATAAGCGACGACCGCCTCGGCGCGTTTCAGCCCAAGCTGCGTGTTGAACTGAGCGCTGCCTTTCTCGTCGGCGAAGCCTTCTACTTTCACCTTATAGGCCGGGTAGTTCGAGAGCCAAGCCGCTTGATTGTCGAGCGTGGTCTTCGCCGTATCGTCGAGCGCGGCCGAATTTTCGGTGAAGAAGACGCGACGCCCCACGTTGACGATGAAATCCTCGTTGGAGCCCGGAGGGACATCAAGTCCCGCGCCGGCGGCCGCGTCATTCGCGCTGGATTTCGGCGGCGCCAACTCCGAACCGCAGCCCGCGAGCGCCACCGCCAGGGCGAGCGCAATCCACCGCCTTGCCCTTCCGACTCCCTGCCTTGATCCGCGCATGAACATCAACCCCTCTCCAAAGGCCCCGACAGATTTCAGGATGAACCTCGACCGTCACACGAGGTGCTCGAGAACCAGCACCTTCGTTCCGACCGGCGTGCGTTGGAACAGATCGATGACGTGCTCCGGCAAGAGACGGATACAGCCGCTCGACACGTCCGAGCCGATGCTCCAGGGCTCGACCGTGCCGTGCAGGCGATAATCGAGATCGTGCCCGTCGCGATAAAGATACATGGCGCGCGGCCCGAGCGGATTATCGGGGCCGCCGCTCATATGGCGGGGCAGCTCGGGACGCCGGGCCAGCATCTCGGGCGGCGGCGTCCAGCCCGGCCAGACGGCCTTGCGCTCGACTTGCGCTCGGCCGTACCATTTGAATCCTTCCTTGCCGACGCCGACCCCGTAACGCAGCGCCGTGTTGTTCTCGAAGGCCACATAGAGGAAATGCGCCTTGGTATCGACGACGATCGTGCCGGGCTGCTCGTTATGGACATAGTTGACGAGCTGCTTTCGCCAGATCGGGTCGATCCGGTCCATATTGGTGCGGCGATAGACATAGCCGTTGTCTTGTACCGTGCCGGCAAAATACGCCGATTCATCGTCTTCCTGAGCGAAGCTCTTCGCGATCGGCGCCGCGAGCAACGCCGCCGAGGCCAGCCTCACGATCCCCCTGCGCGTCAACGACATCGGCTGGACCTCCATCTCGCGTACTTATGAGCGGCCCGCGCCGCTCCAGCCCTCAGGCCGGCTCCATTCAGGCAGGTTCTCTTTCGAAAATCAACGAAGAAAAGAGAGCAATCACCGCCGCGCGCGCGGCGTTGGTCAACCGCATGAGTATCCGTTGCAAACGATTGTGAAGAGACGTGAAGCAACAAGCCAAAATGACATCATGTCGTCTTGGTACTATAGAAACCTCTTCGCTGGAGGACTTCCAACATTGCCTTGAGATTTGTCGATCTCAGACGAAGAGGATGCAACATGCCATTTATCAAAGCCGGCGACGGCGCAGAAATCTTTTACAAGGATTGGGGTCCGAACAACGCGCAACCAATCGTGTTTCACCATGGCTGGCCCCTAAGCGCCGACGATTGGGACAACCAGATGATATTTTTCCTGGAGAAAGGCTATCGCGTGATCGCGCATGACCGGCGCGGCCACGGGCGCTCGACGCAGACTTGGACCGGCAACGAGATGGATACTTACGCGAATGATGTCGTGGCCCTCGCCGACTCGCTCGAACTCAAAAATGCAATCCATGTCGGACATTCGACGGGTGGCGGCGAAGTCGCCCATTACGTCGCGCGCGCTAAGCCCGGACGCGTCGCGAAAGCAGCGCTGGTCGGCGCGGTGCCCCCCATCATGATCAGAACGGAGAATAATCCAGGCGGCCTCCCGATGGAGGTCTTTGACGGATTACGGGGCGCGCTCGCCGCCAACCGATCCCAGTTCTACATCGATTTGCCGTCGGGGCCGTTCTACGGGTTCAACAGGCCAGGTGCGAAGGCCAGCGAGGCCATCATCCACAACTGGTGGCGCCAAGGCATGATGGGCGGAGCGAAGCCCCATTACGATTGCATCAAGGCCTTCTCGGAAACGGACTTCACCGAGGACCTGCGCAAGATTGCCGTGCCAACGCTTGTCATGCATGGCGACGATGATCAAATCGTCCCTTATGCGGATTCCGCCCCGTTATCGGTCAAGCTTTTGAAGAACGGCACGTTGAAAACCTACAAAGGATACCCGCACGGGATGTGCACGACGCATCCGGAAGTCATCAATCCCGATCTCCTGGAGTTTATCCGCAAATAGAGATCGAACAGAGAAACCGCGTGATCTATCCGCCATAGCCGTCCACGAGCACGACATCGGTCGATGCGCTGGCGAGACGAAGTTCTCGAATGGGCGCGTATTCGGGGCTGTCGTAGAAACGCTGGGCCTCGGTGAGGGAGGGAAATTCCAGTACCACGAGGCGTTTGAAGTTCGGATTGCCCTCGAGCGTCCGAAGCTCTCCGCCGCGCACGAGATAGCGCCCCTTGAAGCGAGCGATGAGCGGGGCGACCTCGTTTCGGTATTGCTCGAAGCCCTTCGGATCGCTGACGCTGATATTAGCGATGAGATAACCTGCCATTCCGGTCTCTTTCTCTCTCGATCCTGTTCTCGGCGACCGCTTTCTGATCTCAGGGGCCTCGCCGCGCGCGCGACAATGCGATCTCGTTGAAATCCAGGGCCTGGCCTTCGCGCGCGCAGAAGGACCCGGGCGACACCCTTTCCAGCAACGCCTCGATCTCAGCGAGCTTGGCATCATCGTAGTCAGGATTGTGATGAAAGGCCGCGAGCCTCTTTGCGCCGGCCGCAGCACAGAGCGCGAGCCCCGCCTCGATGGTCGAATGCCCCCAACCCATGCACGCCACATAATCCTCGACCGTGAAGGTCGTGTCATAGATGACGAGATCGCAATTGCGCACGAAATCGATCATCGCGGATTCTGGAGCGGGGCCGGCATGCTCGAAATCGCATACATAGGCGACAGCATGTCCGTGAGCGTCGAAGCGATAGCCGGTCGCGCCGCCGGGATGGCGCAAAGGGGTGGTGCGCACGCTGATGCCACCGTCGAACCGCAAGGTCTCACCGGCTTGAAAGCCGATGAAGTCGAGGTGCTTCGCCTTGTGGTCGAGTTCGATCGGAAAAAGAGGCGGCGAGAACATGGTACGCAGCGCCGTTTCCGGCGTCTGGCCGCCGAGATTGCCCGCATAGATCCTGATGCGGCGGCTCGGGTCGTAAAGCGGCGCGAAAAAGGGAAGCCCCACGATGTGATCCTGGTGGAGATGGCTCAACAGGATGTCGAAGGAACCCTCGGGTCCGTCCACGAGCGTATTTCCGAGTGAGGCAAGACCGCTTCCCGCGTCGACGATGAAGAGCCTCCCATCGACCCTGATTTCAACGCATGCGGTATTGCCGCCATAGATGAGAGTGCCCGCGCCAGGCACGGGAATCGAACCTCTGACCCCGAAGAAACGCACGCCGATGCCCCGCGTGGTCAGCGGCGCGACATTGAGACCAGCGGGCGTGCGCGTATCCATCTTGCCCATGATCCTGAGCTACCTCGGCACTGCCAAGAGCTTCGCGTTGGTTGCGTCGAGACGCCGGGCGAGATCACGCATAACCGCGAGAGACATCTGCGGAAATTGGCGCAAAAGATCGAAAAAAATCTCCCGGCCGATCTTGAGCGCGACCACATGAGAACCCGCCACGATCGTCGCCGACCGCGGTTGATCGATGAGCACGCCCATCTCGCCGACCATCGCCCCCTCCCCAAGCTCCGTCACCTTGATGCGCTCATTGCCCGCGCTGAGCCAGACCTCGACCTTGCCTTCGACGATCACGTAGGTCGAGTCGGAGATTTCATGCTGGTGAAACAGGATGTCGCCCTTGTCGTAGGAAAGGCGATCGCTGGTGAACGCGAGAAGCTTCAGCTTCGCCGGATCGATGTCGCGGAACATCGAGACCTGACGCAAGGACTGCACCTCCGATTCGATCGTCATTCGGCCACCTGCCTCTGCACCGCGCCCTCATCTTCTCGCTTCGCATCCGGAGAGCCTTGCTCCGGTTGCTCGCTCTGGTCCGACCAAGTTTGCCCCTCGGTTTCTCCCGATGGTGCCGTCGAGCGTTTTTCTTCCGCGGCATCGCGGGCGGAAAGGTTGACTTCCCCTGTTGCAGCGGGCGCCTCACCGCCTTTGTCGACGCCGACAAGGTGCCCCTTATCGAAGCTGACCTTGAGATCGAAGGGTACGGCATCGTCCAGTCCCGGAAGAGCCGTGATCAACAGGCGGCCTTTGAATTCCTCGGACAGCCGCTCGAGGATCGCCTTGGCTTCCATGCCCGGGAAGGCGCGCAAGGCGTCGTCGAGCACGAGGATCGCCGGATTCTTGACGAGGCAGCGCGCGAGATCGACCGCCGCACGCTGGCGCGGGAAAAGCAAGCGGCCATGCGAGCCGATCTGGTAGTCAAGCCCAATGCGATAGACCGTGTTGAGAAAGCCGCCATCGGCAAGCGCGGACTTCATCACCGCCGATACTTGCTCTTGCGCATTGGCGATGCCGTAGGCAATGCGGCCGAAGAGGAGATTGTCGCGCACCGGGGCGGCATTGCAATAGGCGCTCGGGTCATAGAACTCGACGGAGCTCGCAAGCGACTTCGGGATCATTTCGCGCAAGCGCGAACGAGCGCTCACGATCGCCTGCCGGGTCGGCTCATCGAGAAGGCCGAGGCGGTGACGCGGCTCGATATAGGCGAGCGCCAGCGAGATCAGCTTATCGCGATCGGCCGAGGTCTCGCTCCGCCGCCGCGATCTTGAACGATTCACAATCTCCTGAAAGCCTGGAAGATCGCTCGCCGCGAGGAAGGAGAAGCGCTCGTAGAGCGGATTTCCGGCCTGCACCCCGGCGAACATTTCGAGCATCATTTCAGCGAGCCTGAGCCCGATTGCGGCGAGCCGGGTCGCAAGCCCGTCCGCTTCGATGACCTTGCTCACATAGGGGTTCGAGGGCAGGTTGTGCTCGGCGAAGACCTCGCCAACGGGCTCGCCGAAGAGGAGATTCTCGCCGATCGTGGAGTTCGAGTTATAGCGTTTCGGGTCGAAGGGCTCGACGAGGCGGGACTTGCCTTCCTCCGCGAGCCGCTTGCGGATGGCTTCGCGCATGGCGACGAATTGCTGGCCGAGCTGCTCGTCATCGGCGGCCCTGATCTTCCCAAGCAGGCCAAGCCGATAGATGTCCTCGTCGAAGCCAAGAAGAGCGAAGAGCTCAAGGATCCGATGATCGAGCTCGGCGGCGTCCTTCACGCCTGCCGCGGCAAAATCAAGCCAGTCGTCACCGGGCGCCTCGAGCGGATTGCCGCTGCGTTCGGCCTCGTGGCGACGCGTCGCCTCCTCCTTGGGCAAGGGTGGGCCTGGCAACTCAGGTGGCTTGCGGCGCAACGAGTAGACGACATTGTCGCGGATGGTGCTGGGAAACAGCACCGGCTCCGGGCCCGCATAGGCCATCACCCGCGCGAGAGAGCCCGAGCGCAGGCGGGAGATATCCTGGCCGTTCAGGCAAATGCTTCCTTTCCAGCGCGTGATCTGATGCGCCAGCGCGCGCGCCACGATCTCGCCGCCGCTTCCTGGCGGCCCGGCGAGCGTGACGTGACCCGGCTGGTCGATCGAGAAGGTGACGTTCTCGACGAGCGGCGTGCCGTGCGGATCGATGACCGACAAGGCATCAACCGTGATTCTGGGGCAACGCGCGATTTCATCGGGCGACGCGAGCTCCTCGCCCTCCTCGGGCTCGTCGACGTCGAATTGCTCGATGATCTGTTCGTATTTGACCGTGACGTCATTGCGCTGCTGATCCCAATCGATCAACTCCTTCACCGGCGGCGGAAGGTCGCGATAGGCGGCGATCACGGCGACGAGCTGGCCGACATCGAGCCTTCCCTTTAGCGCGAGGTAGCCTCCTACGGTGTAGAAGAAGAAGGGAGTGAGCTGGGCCAGGAGATTGTTGAGAAACTTCACCGCGAATTTGCGATTGTAGAGGTCGAGCCTAATGAAGAAGAGGCTCCCGAGCCGCGAGCCGATCTCGGAACGCTCGTAAAAATCCGTCGCATGCGCGCGGATCGCTGGCGAGCTCTCCACGATTTCTCCGATCCGCCCCGCGAGCTGGCGCGAAGCGATCTGGCGCCGCTTGCCGAGCCGGATCTGCTCGCGGCGCAGAATCGGGATGATGATGCCCTGCACCGCGACGATGGCGCCCGCCGCGATGCCGAGCCAGACGCTTTGAACCAGGATGTAAACGAGGGCGGTGAGCGCCTGGGTGCCGAGGAATGCCGGTTGCACGAAGGCATCGCCGATGAAGACGCCGATCGGCTCGACCTCGTTGTTGATCATGCTGGCCGCCTCGGCCGGCTTGATTCCGCGGATCTCCTCAGGGGCGAACCAGGTGAGTTGGCGAACGAGATCGAAACGCAAGCGACGAAGCATGCGCTCGCCCATCACACCCTTCTGCAGGTTGATGAGCCACTTGAACCCGCCATTGATGAGGACGAGCACGAAAAACAACATGCTGAGCGCGAACAGATAGCTGACACGCTCCATGTCGAGGCCGTTGAACAGCTCGTAGGATTTTCCGCCGAGGAAGTCGGGAAGCGTCAGAACGATCTTGAACGCTTTGATCGTCGCTGAGCCGTTCTTGAAGGCCCGGCCTTGGATGGCGTCATTGACGATGGATTTCGGCAGGTCGAGCGACCAGAAATACAACGGAAGGGACGCCAGCACGATCGCCAGGATGGTGATCTGCTCGCGCCGACTATTCCGCCAGACATAGCGAAAGAAGCTCTTGTCGATTTTGGCCACTAACCGCCGCCTTCCCTCGTCACCGCCGTCCCCGCCGTCAGTTCCGAGGCTAGCCTTTCGAAAACCGTAGGCCGCGACGCGACCGCGGCACCTCTTTTGCCGCGCCCTTTTCGGCCGCGGCCGAATAGTTATATAATGCGTCAATTGGGCAAGACTGCCAAGCGATGGGTGTCCGACTCGCCGCGGCGTGCGCTCGAGTTGGCCAAGCGGGAAGTCGAGATGGGTTTGGCGAACGGGGCTGCGTCGTTTGACGAGCATGGCAACGTCTCGCGCGCGGGACGACGCGCGCTCTTTTACAGCCATGATACTTTCGGGCTTGGCCATCTGCGGCGAACGCGCGCCATCGCCAACGCGCTCGTCGACGCGCATCCTGGGCTTTCCGTCATCATCATCTCGGGTTCGCCGGTCGTCGGCAGCTTCGAATACGGCAATGGTGTCGATTATGTGCGCGTTCCGGGCGTGGTGAAGCAGCCGAATGGCGATTACTCGAGCATGAACCTTAAGGTTGATCTCGATGAAGCCGTTTGCTTGCGCGAGGCCATCATTCATGAGACGGCATCGAAATTCTCGCCCGATCTCCTGGTTGTCGACAAGGAACCTGCCGGGTTTCGCGGCGAACTCCTGCCGACGCTCGACATGCTGAAGCAGCGCGGCACGCAAATTGTGCTCGGTGTGCGCGACGTGATGGACGATCCGGCTCTGTTGCGCCGCGAATGGGAGCGCAAGGGCGCTGCTGACGCGCTCTTGCGACATTACGATGATGTGGTCGTTTATGGATTGAGGAGCTTTCACGAGCCACTGGCGAGCCTCGGTCTACCGGATTGGGTCGAGCAGCGCATCCGATACACCGGCTATTTGCGGCGCGACTTGCCGCTCGAACCGCATTTCGTCGAATATCCGCCCGTGGCCCGCGGCCAGTTCGTGCTGGTGACCACCGGTGGAGGCGGCGACGGCGATCATCTCATCGATTGGGTGATCTCGGCTTATGAGAGCGAGGCGCCCCCGGTCGTGCCGGCCCTCATCTGCTTTGGGCCGTTCATCTCGCGCGAGCAGCGCCGCAGCTTCCTCGCCCGCATCTCGCGCCTGGCGCACGTCGATGCGATCGCCTTCGACGCCAAGCTCGAAAATCTCATGGACCGCGCGAGCGCCATCGTGGCGATGGGCGGTTACAACACCTTTTGCGAGATCCTCTCTGTCGATAAGCCCGCCTTGATCGTGCCGCGTGCGCGGCCGCGCCTCGAGCAGACGATCCGGGCGCGCCGGGCGGCCGAGCTTGGCCTTGCCAAGGTGCTCGAGGATCCGGAGGAGACCTGTCAAGGACGCAGGGAGCCTTCCGTCATGGCGAGAGCCATCGATGATCTGCTCGAGAGCCCGCGTCCCTCGCAGGCCTATGTGGCGGGACTTCTCGATGGTCTCGACACCATCGTGGAAGCGAGCGGCGCATGGCTTGCGCGGCGCTCCATGGCCGACCGGCCGCTGCCGCTTTACGGGAAAGCGGTCGCCTGAAAAACCTCGATATGGCCCATCCATCCCGGTCGCATGCGGCCGAGCGAGAGCGCAGTTTGCGTCTCGCGGTGATCGTCAAAGGTTATCCAAGGCTTTCGGAGACCTTCATCGCGCAGGAGCTCCTCGCTCTCGAGCGGCGCGGCTTTTCGATCGATATCTGGTCGCTGCGCCGGCCGACCGATGGGACGGTGCATGCGCTCAATCGAGCCGTGCGCGCGCAGTGCTTCTACCTGCCGGAATATCTTTACCAGGAGCCAGCACGTGTCTTGCGCGGCTTCTTGCATGCGCTTCGCTTGCCGGGATTCTCGAGGATGTTCGGCGTCTTTCTTCGCGACCTCTGGCGCGACTTCACCGCAAATCGCGGGCGCCGCCTCGGCCAGGCTTGCGTGCTCGCGCGAGAGCTTGCCCCTGACATCCCGCATCTGCACGTCCACTACCTGCACACACCGGCCTCAGTCGGGCGCTATGCCTCGATGCTGGTCGGGCGCGGATTTTCCTTCTCGGCGCATGCGAAGGACATCTGGACGACGCCGGATTGGGAAAAGCGTGAAAAGATCGCCGACGCACAATGGGGCGTGACTTGCACCCGGCAGGGATTCGACGAGCTCACGCGCGTCCTCGACCCCAACAGGCGCGCAAGCCTCGCCCTCGTCTATCACGGCATGGCTCCGGATCGCATGCCGGCAGCTCCGGCCTCGCGTCCCGCACGCGACGGCTCCGATCCCAAAGATCCCGTCGTGCTGCTTTCGATCGGCCGGCTCGTGGCGAAGAAAGGCTTCGATACGCTTCTCGAGGCCGTCTCAAAGCTGCCCTCGCGCCTGCATTGGCGCGCGACGATCATCGGCACCGGCACATTGCGCGACGCGCTCACGCGGCGCTCTGCGGCGCTCGGCATCACCGACCGCGTCAGCCTCGTGGGAGCGCTCGCCCAGGATCGGGTGGTGGAAGCGCTGAGGACAGCCGATCTTTTCGTGCTTCCCTGCCGGGAAGGTGAACATGGGGATCGCGACGGCCTTCCCAACGTCATTCTCGAGGCGGCCTCGCAAGCGCTGCCGATCCTCTCGACGAATTACGCGGCCGTGCCGGAATTCATCGAGGACGGAGGCCAAGGCGTGCTTGTGCCGCCCGATGACGCGCAGGCTCTTTCGAAGGCGCTCGCCGGGTTGATCAGCGATCCCGAGCGACGAGCCGAGATCGGCAAGGCAGCGTGTGAGAAGTTCACGAGCGCTTTCTCCTTCGAGACTGGCATCGCGGCAATCGCCAAGCGGCTCGAAGGCTCGATCAGGAGCGCTGAAAGGAGCGCGTCCCTCGCAGCGCTCGTCCCCGCAAGACTTGACCGGGAGGGATAGGCCCGCCGGCATGATCTGCTCGCGACGCGTGCTCACGCAAGATCATATATGATTGCCTGTCATTGCGCTTTGCCGGAGCCCGACCATGGCCATCACATCGCGTCCGGAGAGCTCGCGAAAACCGGGACCTGAGACTCCAAACGCTCGCCGCATGATCCTCTACTCCGGCCCGTTGAGCATGTTCGGCGCAAAAGCCGAGATCGCAGCGCGCGAAAAGCGTATCGATTTCGAGCTCGTAATGGTGCCGTTCGAGATGAAGCGCCTCTACGATCCCAAGCACCCGGAAGTCCTTCGCATCAATCCGAAGCGGCAAGTGCCGGTGCTGGTGCATGGCGACCTCGAGATCTTCGATTCCACGCAAATCTTCGAGTATCTCGAGGACCTGCGGCCGGAGCCGCCTTTGTGGCCTCTGGAGATCGCCGACAGGGCGCGCGCGCGTCTCACCGAGCACAAATCCGATGAAGTGTATTTTCCGCCGATCATCCGCCTCATGTCGCTTCAAGAAGCGCCGGAGGACCCTGTCGCGGTCGCTGCCCGCGAGGCTTCGGCACGCTTTTATCTTGAAATGGAAGAGCTTCTGGCGAGGCGCGAATACCTCGCGGGTCGTTACTCGTACGCCGATATTGCTTTCTACATGGCGCAGCTCTTCGGCGCGCGCATGGGTGCGCCCATCACCGAGGCGACGCCGAAGCTTTTGCGATGGCGCGACAAGGTCACAGCCAGGCCTGCCGTGCGGCAGGTCGTCTCGGCGATGGCGGCTTATCTCATGTCGCAAGGGCGCCCCTTGCCCAAGTTCATGGCAGCGCTCGCGCCCGCCGCTCGCGCCTGATCAATTCGCCATTGCGCAGCTTGTGCATGCGCGCCGCAGCGGCACGCCCGGCTTGAATCCGCGGGGAAAGGCGGACATTTATTCGCTCTCACACGGGATGATCGAATGAACCAGGACCTTGCCGGTGCGCTTCGTGCCGCAGCACCGAAACTGCGCGGTGAGCTCGAGTCCAATGCCTCGCTCGCGCCGATCTCCTGGTTTCGCGCCGGAGGAGCGGCCGAGCTTCTTTTCACGCCATTCGATCTCGAGGATCTTCGTCATTTCATGAGTGCGGTGCAAAAGACTCGCGCCGCGCGCGATCTGCCAATCCTCACCATCGGACTCGGCTCGAATCTCTTGGTGCGGGACGGCGGCGTCGCCGGGATCGTCATTCGGCTCGGCAGAGGCTTCATGCAGGTCACATCGGAGCCAGGCGAGCGCGTGCGCGCGGGTGCGGGAGCGCCCGATGTGAAGCTCGCGCTTGGCGCGGCGAAATTCGGCCTCTCGGGCCTTGCCTTTTATCGCGGCATTCCGGGCACCATCGGGGGTGCGTTGCGCATGAATGCCGGCGCCTATGGCGGGGAAACGAAGGATGTGCTGGTCGAGGCGAAGGCACTTGATCATGCGGGCGAGACGAAGACGCTCGACAACGCCGCGATGGGGTTTTCCTATCGGCGCTCAAGCGCGCCCGATCATCTCATTTTCGTGGAGGCGGTTTTTCAGGGACGTGAAGGCGATGCCGAGACGGTCCGCGCCGAGAT
Source organism: Hyphomicrobiales bacterium (assembly GCA_019246665.1). Taxonomy (GTDB): domain Bacteria; phylum Pseudomonadota; class Alphaproteobacteria; order Rhizobiales; family Beijerinckiaceae; genus GAS188. Next base: position 704 of record JAFAQA010000505.1, on the reverse strand, counting down.
GCAGGAGATCACCGGCAAACGCTCGTCCACCCAGCCGGTGAATACGCATACCGGAGGCTCGACCTTCAAGAACCCGCCAGGGCAAAAATCCTGGCAGCTCATCGACGCGGCCGGGTGCCGCGGGCTTCGCATCGGCAACGCGCAAGTCTCCGAGCTGCATTGCAACTTCCTGATCAATCACGGGGGCGCCACCGCTGGCGAGATCGAGGCGTTGGGCGAGGAGGTGCGCCGCCGGGTGCGTGAAATGTCGGGCGTCGATCTCGAATGGGAGATCAAGCGCGTGGGAGTGGCGGCCTGAGCTTCGTCCCTCAGGAGAGGCGCATCGGGCTGCGGTCGAAGTTTTCCCGAGCAATTAAGCGATTCCCTCGACGCTTCCTTCACCGTGAAGCGAGATGCAGCGGCATTCGACGACGCGCATCAATATCTGCTCAACCGGCATTCGCGATGATGCACGCCAGGCATTTCCGGGATCAGCCATGCTCGTCGATGTTCTGAAATTCGCGGGGCGCCCTCTCGTCATCGCTCTCATATTGATCCTTTTGGGGGTGAAGGGGTTCGAGACGCTTCGCAAGGCGCCCGCGCCTTCCTCAACGGTCCCAACACGGCCGGCCGCGTCTCTGGTTGCGGCTTCGCCGACCCCCGCTTTCGGAAGCGGCCCGATGACGCTCTACGGGGATCGCGGCGGCCAGAACCAGAGACGCGGC
>JAFAQA010000433.1 GCA_019246665.1 Hyphomicrobiales bacterium | reverse complement strand
AGCGCTGGATCGGGGCGATCGGGCCGGGCGCGGTCGTGGTCGGGCCCGGCATGCTGAAGGTGCGCGAGCCGCGGCTGCCGAAGCTCATCCCGCCGCCCGGGCGCGCCTCGGCGATCGCGGTGCCCAGGAAGAGGGCGCAAATCGCGGCAATCACGGCAAAACGAAACGTGGATCTCGTCATGTCACTCTCACAAAGGCGCTCCTGCTCGAGGAGCCCCGCTCATATGGGAATGCCCTTTTCGGGTTCCCAGTGGCGGGAACGACCATTGCGCTCTCGGGGCGGCTCCGCAATCATGGCCGAAGGCTGGCAAGGAGACATCGATGATCCCGCTGATCGACATCACACCGCTTTATGGAGCCGACGGCGCGCCAAGGCGCGCGGCGGATGCCGAGCTCATGCGGGCCGCGACGGGTTCGGGTTTCATCACGGTCGTGGCGGATGCGAAGCTTCTGCCGGCGAGACGCGCCCGGCGCGCCGCAATGCTGAAGCTTTTTTCGCTGCCGGCGCTGGAGAAGCGAAAGCTGTGGCGGCAGAAATACGCGCCGGAGCATTCCAACGTTTATCGCGGCTACTTTCCCTTGCTGCCGGGACCGGCCCAAAACGCCGAAGGCTACGACATGGGGCCCGACATTGCCCATCCGAGGCTCGCCGAGGCGGGCGATGATCCCCTCCTCGGAGCGACGCCCTTTCCACCCGAAGCGGCCTTGCCGGGTTGGCGCGTCGCGACTGCCGGTTATTATCGCGCGCTCGAGAGGACCGGACGGGTGCTGATGGCATCGATCGCCCGGAGCATGGGGCTCGACGAGCGTTTCTTCGACGCGGCTTTCGAGGGCGGCAACTCGACCTTGCGTTTCTTGCATTATCCCGAGCGCGATCCCGTCGAGATCGGCGAAGGAGCCACGTACGTCGAGGAAAAGGGCAACAAGCGGCGCATCATCGGCGGCGCGCATGTGGATTCCGGATTCGTGACCTTGCTCGCCCAGGATGGGGTCGAAGGGCTGCAAGCGCTCGCGACTTCGGGCGAGTGGATCGATGTGCCGCCGCGCGAGGGAACGGTCGCGGTTAATTTCGGCGGCCTTCTCGAGCGCTGGACAGGTGGCCGAATCAAGGCGACGCGGCATCGGGTGCTGAGTCCGGGCAGGCCTCGCCATTCCATTCCGTTCTTCTACGAGCCGCGCGTCGATGCCGTCATCCGACCCTTGCCGCTCCCCGGTGCGGAGGCCTTCGTGCCCTTCGTCTACGGGGACCACCTGTGGCAATCGATGCTGAAATTCCCGACCTATAAGGGGATGGACGCGATGCGAAAGCCACGGGGCATTCCCGAAGCAGCGTAGGAACGATCAGGAACCTGATTCGCCCGGCAGCGGCGGGCGCCCGAGAAGCTTTGCCATTTCGGCCTCGAGCGAATCGAGGTCGGGGGTGTCGTTTTTCGGAGCGGGCGGCGTTGCCGGCTGTGCCGGGGTTGGCGGGCGAGGCTTGGTCGTCTCCGGGGAGGGATTGGCGGCTTGGGGCTTGGCGGCTTGGGGCTTGCCGGCCTCGGCCGGTTTCGGCGCTACGCTTGATCCCGTGCCCGGCGGCTCGGGCGGCCGAGGGCCCGAACCCGGGGCGGGCGGCTTTGGCGGAGGCTCGGGCGGTCGGACGGGACGCGCGGAAGCGGAGCTCGGCATGGACATGGCAGTCGGCATCGACATGGCCGCCGTCATCGGTGCCGGTGGCGACGCCTGAATGGGCTTCGCTGGCGGCGGCGTGGGTTTGGGCGCGGCCGGCTCGGGCGCCGGCGCGATCGGGCCACGTACTGGCGTCGGCGCGCCTCCGGCAGGACGACGCAAGGCCTCTTCCAGCTTATGCGCCATGGCGGCCAGATCGGCATCCGGCAAACGACTGCGCGCGGGAGGCAATGCGGCGGGTGCGGTCGCGACAGCCGCCGGCGCGACCGGCGCGGGCTCGGGGCGACGCGCCCGCTCCAGGTCGGGGCGGGCGGCCGGTTGTGGCTCGTTGCGCGGCGGCATCGCTTGCGGTGCTTGTGGCGCAGCCGCAGGTGTGGCCATGCGCTGCGCCACATTCGCGGGCTGCGGGCCGGGAACAGGCTCGGGTACGGGCGCGGGCTTGACGCGCGTCGCTGCGGGTTCAGGGATCCTTGGCGGCTGAGGAACCTCCCGCGGCGTCATATTGGCGGGCAAGGGGGCTGCGGTTGGCTGGGCGCCAGTTGCTTGGCCGCGCGACGCCTGTGCCACTCCGCGCCGAATGGTCGGCTCGATCAGTACGTCGTTCGGGCCCCCGATCATCACGAGGTGTTCGACATTATCGCGTCGCAGGAGAATGAGACGGCGTTGACGGTCGATGTCGTAAGCATCGATGACACCCAGCCGCGAGCGCTTGCCGCGCTGCGCGCTGTCCGAGAAATTCAGACCCCGGGACATTCGCCGAACCACCCAAAATACAATGGCGGCGAGAGCGATGACCGCGATCAGCCCCAGCCCCGCGCTGACCCATAAAGGGGCGCCACTCAAGTTCATGACTTAACTCCTCATCGGCGGCCCGGCCTCGCCGTCGAGATCACCGCAGCCAAACGGCCCGGACCTCCAATCCACGATGTCGACGCTCCAGAAAGGCGGGCTCAATGCGATTCCCCATAGGTTCAAATCTCGAATTTCGCGTCTTGGCAACGGATTTGCACGCAATTCGACACGATCGCCCGCTCGATCCCGGCTTTGCGGCCGGCGACGGGAACCAACCTATCATGCTTTGAGGGGAAGGTCTCACCAGGGTTAACACTTGGTAAACGCGGGGCGGCGAAAGGGACGAGGCGGGGCGAATCGTGCTCCATCTTGCGCGCATTCATCCGGGATTGCATTTAGGTATTTGGGCACGGGGAGGCGTGCCAGTGGTCCGGCCCTGACACATGGTTTCCATTTGTCGGAAAACCGCCTGACCACAACTCTATAATTTTGTCGATCGATTTTGCCGATGGGTTGGATCATCCCTCCGAAATCGATCTTCTGGGGCCATTGCGGGGTGCGGGGAGTTCGATGCGAGGCATTTTTGACGATTTGTTGCTGAATTTCCTGAGGAGTCACGTCAAGGGCGGCAGGTTGCGGGTGGTGCTTCCCTCGGGCACCACGGATGAGGTCGGGGACAAGCCTCAACCCTTCGTAGCGGTCCACCTTACCGATATGGCGGCGTTGCTCGCGCTGTTGCGCGATCCCGATCTCGCCTTCGGCGAGCTCTTCATGGATGAGCGCCTGCAGATCACCGAAGGCAGCGTCTACGATCTTTTGGCGATCGCCGCGCAATCGGTGCGCAACGTCAAGCCGGCCGCCTGGATCATGGCGTTGAGACGCCTCAGGGACGCGGCCTGGCGATTATTCCCGGGCAATCCGAAGGCGAAGGCGAAGGAGAATGTGCATCATCATTACGACCTCGATTTTCGCCTTTACCGCACCTTCCTCGATGGGGATTTCCAATATTCTTGCGCCTATTTCGAAAATGGGCATCAGACGCTCGAGGAAGCACAGCTTGCCAAGAAGCGACACCTCGCCGCGAAGCTTTTGGTGCGTCCCGGCCAGCATGTCCTCGACATCGGTTGCGGCTGGGGAGGGCTTGCAATCTACCTTGCGCGCGTCTGCGGCGCGAAGGTGACGGGCGTGACCTTGTCCGAGGAGCAGCACAAGATCGCGCGCGCCCGCGTCGCCAAGGAAGGGCTCTGCGAAAAGGTCGACATCCGCCTCATGGATTATCGCGATGTCACAGGCTCCTTCGACCGGGTGGTCTCGGTCGGCATGTTCGAGCATGTGGGAAAGGGAGATTACGCGCCCTTTTTCGATCGAATCCGCGATGCCCTGCCCGAGGATGGTGTCGCCTTGCTGCACACCATCGGCTGCGGCGACGAGCCGGGCCCGACCAATCCCTGGGTGACGAAATATATCTTTCCCGGCGGGTACATCCCGGCGCTTTCGGACATCACACCGGTGATCGAGAAGAGCGACCTCATCACCACGGACATCGAGACCTTGCGGCTGCATTACGCCTACACACTGAAGAACTGGCGGCAGCGCTTTCTCGCCAAGCGAGACGAGATGGCGAAGCTTTATGACGAGCGCTTCTGTCGCATGTGGGAGTTCTTCTTAGCTGCTTCGGAGGCCGCCTTCCGCTTCGACCGCACGCTGGTCTTCCAGGTGCAGATGGCCAAGCACGAGGACACGGTGCCGATCACCCGCGATTATATCGCGCGGCGCGAGGATGAATTGCGGAAGTTCGAAGCGACCCTGCCGCCGCTCGCACCTGTCGAGGCGCCGGCCTGAGCCGCAGTCGGGCGAGAGCGCAACCGCGGCCCACGATTGCGGTCCCTGCGGCTGGATTGCCGGGACGCGCGAGCCGGCGAGCTCCGGGCCGTCGGGCGACAAGTCCAAAATTCGAGAGCGGCGCCCTATCTTGAATGGGGAACCGCGCCGAAGGGGCTCGCCCAAACATCTCTTCGGATCGTGCTATAGGATCGCGGCAGAGGATGGCTGATTCGCCGAGGAAGCAGACGATGGCCGGCGTGACCGCTCCTTCGAGGCTCAATCGCTCCGATCGCCATCAAGGCGTCGGCTTGATGCTCGTGATCGTCGCGCTGATGATCGGTGGGCTCTTGAGCGTGCTCTTCGTCTCGCATGGACAAGCCTCGCCCTTCATCGGCGCGATGCTGGCCTTTCTGTCCGCTGCCGGCGTGTTCTTCCTCTTCGCCTACGCTTTTCGTCTCATGCATTTCGGGATCGCTCCCGCCGCCAACGACCTCACTCAGGCAATTGCCGATTCCTCACCCGACGGGCTTTTGATGAGCGGTGCCGGTGGACAGATCGTTTATGCCAACGAGGCCTATCTCGCCTTGTGCCAGGGGCCGGCGCAAGGAGGTGTGACGCCGGTCGAGCGGCTGTTCTCCGGGCCGCCGGAAGTTTCGGAGGCGATCTATCGGTTGGCGCAGGCGGCGCGCCAAGGCCGCCGCGCGGTGGAGGAAATCCGGCTTGCCCAGCCGATCGGCGCCACGACGGGCAGCGGTGTCGCCTGGTATCGCCTGCGCGTCCAGCCGATCCCGCGAGGCAAAGGACAAGGAGAGGCGCTTTGGACAGTTTCGGACATCACGCGCGACCGTGAGCGCCAGGAAAACGTCTTTCAGGAACTGCAACAGGCGATCGATTATCTTGATCATGCGCCCGCGGGCTTCATGTCGATAGATGGCTCCGGCTCGATCGCCTACATGAACGCCACGCTCGCCTCATGGCTCGATCATGATCTCGCGCAGATCGGCGCCGGCGGCCTCAAGCTTGCCGAGGTGGTGGCAGGTGACGCTTCCCCCTTGATCACTCATCTCAATGGCGCGCCGGGTGATGTGGTGACGGACATCCTCGATGTCGATCTCAAGAAGCGCGGCGGTGAGACGGTGCCGGTGCGCCTGTTGCACCGCGTCGCCTTCGCGCATGATGGGGAACCAGGCGCCTCGCGCACGCTCGTTCTCGATCGCGGCCCGAAGGGCGCGCAAGACGAAGCGCAGCGCGCCGCCGAGGTCCGCTTCGCGCGGCTGTTCAACACCACGCCTTTCGCGCTGGCGATCGTCGATGTGGGTGGCCGCATCTTGAGCGCCAACGCTTCGTTCCTGCGCCTCTTCGGCGGTGCGTTGCGTCCGGAGGGTGGAGACAGGCGCACCATCTCGAGTATCGTGGCGGATGCCGGCCGTGCCGCGATCGATCGGGCCATTGCGGCCGCTGCCGAAGGTCGCGTGACCGCGACACCGATCGACGCCACGCTCGCGGGCAAGGAGGCCCGGTCGGCGCGTTTCTTCGTGACGCCGACGGGAAGCACCGCCGGAAGCGAGAGCGAGGCGGCGATCGTCTACGCGATCGAAACCACCGAGCAGCGCGCCCTCGAGGCGCAATTCGCGCAAGCCCAGAAGATGCAGGCGGTGGGTCAGCTCGCGGGCGGCGTCGCCCATGACTTCAACAACGTGCTGCAGGCGATCATCGGCTACTCCGACCTTCTCCTCGCCAATCATCGGCCGACTGACCCGGCTTTCCAGGACATCATCCAGATCAAGCAGAACGCCAACCGCGCCAAAAATCTGGTGCAGCATCTTCTCGCCTTTTCGCGACGGCAGACCTTGCGGCCGCAGGTGCTTCAGCTCGGCGAGCTGATCGGCGATCTGTCGATGCTCGTGAAGCGCCTCGTCGGCGAGACGGTCAAGCTCGACATGCGTCAGGGTCGCGATCTCTGGGATGTGCACGCGGATGCGACGCAATTCGAGCAGGCCATCCTGAATCTTGCCGTCAATGCTCGCGATGCCATGCCCGAGGGCGGAAAGCTCGCGATCCGCACCCGCAATGTCCCAGCGCCTGAATGCGCGGCTTTCGGCTCCGGCTTGGTCCCTAGCGATTATGTGCTCGTCGAGATCGAAGATTCGGGAACCGGCATCTCGCCGGAGAATATCGAGAAGATCTTCGAACCTTTCTTCACCACCAAGGAGGTCGGCAAGGGCACGGGTCTCGGGCTGTCGATGGTCTACGGCTTCGTCAAGCAGACCGGGGGCTTCATCCTCTGCGATTCCGTAGTGGGAAGAGGCACGGTGTTCCGCATCTTCCTGCCGCGCTATGTGGAGGAAAGGAGCGCTTTCCTTTCGCCTGAAGGGGAAGCCGCTATCGCGCCTTCCGCATCGGAGATCGAAGTGTCGGACGCGCTCGAACCTCCGGCCGTCGACCACACCGGCACGGGCTGCGTGCTTCTTGTCGAAGACGAGGAGGCCGTTCGCAAATTCGCCGCGCGCGCCCTCGTCTCGCGGGGATACGAGGTTCTCGAAGCCGCTTCAGGTCGCGAGGCCATCGATATCCTCGACGAAACGGAGGCCTCAGTCGATCTCGTGGTCTCCGACGTCGTCATGCCTGAGATGGATGGGCCGACCCTGATGCGCGAGCTGCGCAAGCGGGATCCGGCTCTCAAGATCATCTTCGTCTCGGGTTATGCCGAAGATGCCTTCGCCAAGAACCTTCCCGAGGGCGAGCGCTTCACCTTCCTGCCGAAGCCGTTCACACTCAAGCAGCTCATCGAGACCGTGAAGACGGCGATCGGCTAGCAGGGTCCGCAATAGAGGTCCTATTTTTGCGATTAGATCATGAGTAAAACAAAGCCCATAATAGCGAAATCACTCTAGCTTGAGATAACGGCCCTTTAGGCTTCCATTCGGTGCCAATCTCCGTGTATGGTCAGGCGGGGTGGTTTTGACGTGGCGTAGCAAGATGAGGCGAGGGGCAAGCTCAGCAAATCGGCCGGCGCGTGCATCGCAGCGCGAGCGTGGCCTCGCGCTTCTGATGGGCGCCGCAGCGCTCATCCTCCAGCTCATTCTTTCGCCGCTGCACGCGCCCTTGCCGCATTCGGCATCAGCTTCGACGCAATCGGTCGCGCTCAACGCCCTTGCCGAACTGGCCGCGCTCACTGGCGATGCCAATGTGATCTGCGCTGATATGGGCGGCGCCCAGCCGGGCGGGGTTCCGGCTCATGAGAAGGCCGATTGCCCGGGGCTGTGCTGCCATCTCAGTTATGCGGTCCCGCTCTTTCTGGTGCCTCCATCGCCCGCACCGAAGGTTTTTTCCAGCGTTTTCGTCAAGATCTCTCGCGCCCACGCGATCTTGCTCGCGGTGAGCACCAGCCCAACCTGCGCCCAGCCTCGGGGGCCGCCGTTCTCCGCCTGAAGATGCTCTGATCGCTGCAAGCGCGCCGAGCAAGCGTCGCTTGCGAATCTCTCTTCAGCTCGGAATCCTCCCATGCAATTGAAACACAAGCTCGGCTTGGCCGGCGCCCTTGCGAGCAGCGTCACGCTCGGTGCGGTCACGCTCGCCTTCCCCCACGCCATCGTCGGAGATCGCGTCTTTCCGGTCACCCTCGCGATCGACGATCCCGGCGTCGCGGACGAGCTCTCGCTGCCGACTTTTGCTCGCTTCACGAATGCCGACGGCTCGATCGAGAGCGATCTCTCCTTCGAATACGACAAGCTCATCACCGAGAATTTCGGCGTGTCGATCGCCGACACCTGGACGCATGTGCATCCTGGCGGCGACGGCTTCCAGAATCTGGTCCTCGGCGCCAAATACCATCTGTACAGCGATGCGGCGCATGAGTTGATGGTGTCAGTCGGGGTGAACGTCAACATCGGCGGCACAGGGGCGGCGCGCGTGGGCGCCGCGAACTTCTCGACGATCACGCCGGCCGTCTTCTTTGGCAAGGGATTCGGTGACCTGCCGGACAATCTCATGTGGCTGAAGCCGGTCGCCATCACCGGCCAGATCGGTGTCGGCTTTCCCGACCCGTGGAAGAAGACGTCGATCAGCATCGACACGACGAGCTGCGATGTGACCATGACGAGCTCGGGGATCTGCGGCGTCAATGTCGATACCACGCACAACCCTGTCTTTCTCAATTGGGGTTTCACTTTCCAATACAGCCTGCCTTACCTCAACGCGCATGTGCGGCAGATCGACGGGCCGGATTTCCTGCGGCATCTGATTCCTCTCGTCGAGGTGTCCCTGCAATCGCCGATCGCCAACAGCTTCGCCGGTCAGAAGACGACCGGCACGATCAATCCCGGCATCGTCTATTTGGCCGATACCTTCCAGGTCGCGGTCGAGGCGATGATCCCGGTCAACAAGGCGAGCGGCAAGCATCTCGGCGTGATCGCGCAAGTGCATTTCTTCTTCGACGACATCTTTCCGAACTCGCTCGGCAAACCCCTGTTCTCGGAGCACTGACATGAGACCCAAATTTCTTTTCGCGGCCATGCTTGGATTCGCGCTCGGTCTTTCGCCGGCAGCGATGGCTCATGCCATTCTCGTCAAGGCGGTCCCGGCCGTCGGCGGCACGGTTTCGGCCTCGCCCTCAGACATCAGGATCACCTTTTCCGAAGGCGTCGAGCCCCGCTTCTCCAAGATCGCGGTCGCGGCTGCTGACGGGCGCTCGGTGGAGACAGGCACGGCAAATGTCGATCCCACGAACCCCGCGACGCTCATCGTCCCGCTCAAGACGGCGCTGCAGCCAGGAAGTTACAAGGTGACCTGGCATGCCGTATCCGTCGATACGCATAAGACGGAGGGCAGCTTCTCCTTCACCGTGAAGCCCTGACCTGCGATGGAGATCGATGTTCCGCTCGTTCTCGCGCGCTGGGTGCATTTCCTGTGCCTGATGATCGTGTTCGGAGCCTCGCTCTTCGAGCTTTATGCCTCGCGGAATGGCGTGAAGGCCGAAGGGGCGCTGGCGCTCGGCGTGGGGGAACCACGCATCCGTCTCGCCGCCTCTCTCGCACTCATCTCCGCTCTCGTGTGGGTGGCGAGCTCGTTCGCGGCCATGGTCGGGGGTTTTGATGGCCTCGACCTCGATGCGCTCGGGGCCTTTTTTCTCGAGACGCGCTTCGGTCCGGTCTGGCTCACCCGGCTCGCGATCATCATCGCCCTCGTGCTCGTCCTCGAGTCGACGCCACGATCACGGAGGCGAACGGTACTTTCCGTCTGGCTTGCGGCCTTAGCGCTCGCGAGCCAGGCCTGGCTCGGCCATGCCGCGATGAGGACGGGAGCGGAGCTTGTGATCGAGCTTGTGTCCTATATGACGCATGTCCTGGCAGGAGGCGCCTGGATCGGCGGCCTCTTGGCGCTCGCCGCTGTTCTCGCGAGCCGCGGATCGGGGCCAGGCGACACAGGGATCAGCGATTGTCACGCGGCGCTTCGGCGGTTCTCGAATCTCGGCATGATCTGGGTTTTGCTCATCCTCTTGAGCGGCGTCGCCAATAGCGTCTTCCGCCTCAAATTCCTGGGGGATCTTTTCACCACGCCCTATGGCGATGCGATTCTCGGGAAAATCGCATTGTTCAGCCTCATGCTGCTCGCAGCCGCCATCAATCGATGGCGGCTCATGCCTCGGCTTGAAAGCGCGGACGATGAGGCAACTCTTCTTGCGCTCCGGCGCAACATCATGATCGAGCAAGGGCTCGCCGTCCTCGTGCTCGGCGTCGCCGCGATCCTCGGCACACTCCCGCCGCGCGCCTAAACGGGCGGGTCAGGCCGGGCTCTCTCTCAATACCCAACCGTGCTGGGCCGCACCCGATGAAGGTTGAGCGTCGCGCTCACATTGCGGCGGGCCTTGAACGCTCTCACCCGGCCGGATGGCTCATCCGTTCACGGTGGCGCGGCCTGCCACATCATAACCGTTGACATGAAGCACGCGGATGCGAACCGCGCGAGAGCCTGCGTGCGAGGAGGGGCAGGGCGCCTTCGAGTTCTCTCGCCAATGTCCAGGGCGGATTGACGATGATAAGGCCACAGGCCGAAAGGCCGGGCTCGTCCTGCGCGGCGCCAGTGTCGAGCTCGATCCTCAAACGCTCCACCGGCAAGTGTCCTTTCGATCTCGCGACGAAGTTTTCGACGAGGACGCGGTCCTTCACCGGGTACCAGAGAAGCGTCATGCCGGTGGCCCATTTTTTCACTGCGGCCTCGAGGCCATTCGCGACACGCCCGAACTCGTCCGGCGCCTCGTAAGGCGGATCAACGATGACAAGACCGCGGCGCTCCTTCGGTGGGATGAAGGCCTTCCACGCTTCGTAACCGTCGAGCCTGAGAGCCTTCACGCGAGAGCCGGGCGGAAAGAGCCGCCCGAGCTTCAGGAAGGCGCGCTCTTCCAGCTCGACCGCGAGCAGGCGATCGTGCGGGCGCAGGAAGTGCCGCACGATCGCCGGCGAGCCGGGGTAGCTGAAGGCACCATGCTGCGTGCGCCAAGCCGACACGGCCTCGAGATAAGGGGCAAGAAAATCCACGAGCTCGCGCTGCAAGGGTTCGCGCTCGGCATCGGTGAGGCGACCGATGCCGTAGCGCCATTCGCCCGTGCGAAGCGCCTCCTCGTTGTGGAGATCGTAACTGCCTCGTCCGGCATGCGTGTCGATGACCCGGAAAGGCCTTTCCTTTGAACGCAGATGAAGGAGCACCCGGGCGAGCACCGCATGCTTCAGCACATCGGCGAAATTCCCGGCGTGGAAGCCGTGGCGGTAATTCACGGGCTTATTGCCTGGGAACCGGCCGTTTTGGCCGGAGTTCCGAGACGATCGCTAGCCTCCGAGGGATGCGCGACATCGCGTGGAATTGCCGGCATCTGTGGCCGTGAGCCCGAAGCGCCGATAATCGCCTCACCGTATCGGCGGGATGGTGATTTCGCCGGCGCCGCAGGCGTCCGGAGCGGCGCTGCCGCACGGGCGAAAGCCCGAAAGATCCTTGCTCGCGCAGAAACGTAATTCCTCCAATTCGCCCCTTTGGCATGAGACGCTCACCATGTCGGGCTCGATGACGCCGAGGTTGGCGCGGGCGAAGGCCTGCGCGATCTCGCGAGATGTAGCGCGCAAAGGCTCTGCCGGCGCGACGAGCGTGTCGGGAATCCGGATTTTGTGGAAGAGAGCGATTTCCGCTTGATAATATTGCGAGGGTTCAAGGCCGGTGCACTCGCCGTGCTTTCGCCACTCGCCGATCGCGAGCCCTTTGTCCCGATAGATTTGGCGTGCGATCGAAAGCGAGGCGCTGGGAACGAAATTCCGCGAGCGATCGCAAAATGTCGGGTAATCGCCATTCTCGAATTGCGGCCACAGCCCGTGCACCTGGAAGCCTGCTCCCATGCGCGTGAAACATTCGGGCTTTCCCTTGCGATTGCCCTCGATGTCGCAAAATCCCGGCGACCACGACAGCGAGAAAAGGTAAAAGTCGAAATCACCGGGAGGCGAGCCATAGCGCTCATGCGGGCCCTCGCCCCTGCTCGTTCCACTCGAGAGCAAGAGAGAAGCAACCGCGAGGGCGCCGAGCGCGAGACAAAAGCGCCTTCGCCCCATGCCGCCGTCCGATTCTCGAGAGCCGATTGGCGCGAGACAGAGCCGCCGGCTCAACATGATATTTTAGTTTCGCGCATGATCTTATCGCAAAAGCAGTGTCCACTTTTGCGGATCATGCGGGTGCTCAGGGGCGCGCCATCTTGCATCCCGGCGCGTAAGTGAGGTCGCGATCGAGCCCCACGGGGCACCAGGTGACGCTCCAGCTCAAGCCGAACAGGCCCATGTCCTCATCGACCGAATAGAAGATCTTGCGAGCGCGATTGTCGGAAAACAGGCCGGTGACGCTGCAATATCGGCGCGGGACGAAGGTGGGGCCACGCGGGCGGTAAGCAATCTCGTAAGGAGCATCGAATCCAGCGATCTCGACGGAAGAATCCCAATATCCGGCCTCGCGCGTGGCGAAGCGGCCCTTGATGAAATCAAGCACATTGCCGTCGGCGCAAGCCGGAATGATCCCGTCATAGGGGACAACCCGGTTCTCGGCGATGAGCGGACGAGGAGGTGTCGCCGGTGTAAGTCGCGTCAGCGGGATGTAGGGGCCTCGAAAGGGCGCGGTGCAGGCCGCGACAAGAAAAAGCGCGACGACCCCCGCGATCCGTTTGAGCCCCATGGCCATGTCCTCGAAAATGCTCCTCGAAAATGCGCCCGCCACCATGCGCATGGCAGCCGCCCTGGTCAAGGCGGTGCGGAGGGCGCCAGAACCGAAGCCGAGCAAGCGTTGCATCGGCGCCACGGGGCGAAATCGCCACGAAAGAAGCCATTGCCAGTTGCGATAGGCGGCCCTATCGAGCCCACGGGCCTCAAGAGCGCCCATCTGGCCGAGCCTTAAAGGATTTAGCCGATGCCCCTCACTGTTGCCGTGCAGATGGACCCGATCGAGCGTATCAATGTGGCGAGCGACTCGACTTTCGCGCTCATGCTGGAGGCCAAGGCGCGCGGCCACGAGCTTCTCGTCTACACGCCCGACAAGCTCTCCATGCTCGACGGCAAGGTCAGCGCCCTGGTCCAGGAGGCGCAAATCCGAGATGTCGTCGGCGATCACGTCACGCTCGGCAAGCCTGTTCGCCTCGAGCTTTCAACGGCGAATGTGGTGCTGATGCGCCAGGATCCGCCTTTCGACCTCGCCTATATCACTGCGACCCATTTTCTCGAGCGCGTGCACCCGAAGAGTTTCGTCGTGAACGATCCCGTGGGCGTGCGCAACGCGCCCGAGAAGATTTTCGTCACCGAATTTCCGCAGCTCATGCCGCCAACCCTCATTACCCGCGACAAGGCGGAGATCGAGGCCTTTCGCAAGGAGCATGGCGAGATCGTCATGAAGCCGCTGCACGGTCATGGCGGAGCCTCCGTATTCAAGGTCGCGCGCGAGGACGCCAATTTCGGCTCGCTCTACGATCTGTTCGCCGCGACCTTCAAGGAGGCTTGGGTGGTGCAGCGCTTCCTGCCGCAGGTTGTGAAAGGTGACAAGCGCATCGTGCTCGTGGACGGGGTGGCCAAGGGCGCAGTCAACCGTGTGCCGCAAGTCAACGATATCCGCTCGAACATGGTGCGCGGCGGAGCCGCCGAGGCGGCCAAGCTTTCACCTCGCGAACAGGAGATTTGCGAAACCATCGGCCCGGCGATCAGGAAGCGCGGCTTGATTTTCGCCGGCATCGACGTGATCGACGGCTGGCTCACCGAGATCAATGTCACCTGTCCGACCGGCATCCGCGCCATCCGCAATACGGGCGGTCCGGACCTCGCCGTCACCATCTGGGACGCGATCGAAAGCAAACTTTGAAGGGAGTAGTGAGTAGCGAGTAGTGAGTAGCAACTAGGAATGTCGCTTTCTCTATTCTCTACTCTCTACTCACAACTCGCCTTATTGCTATTCCGCTGCCCTTGCGACCGGCGCCGGATGCGCGAAGAGCTTCATGAGAAGCGCGATGACGGCGAGCGTTCCGACATAGATGAGGGCCTCCATCGCAGAGGGGTGATCGCTATAGCCGATCAGCGTGTGCAGCACGCGTCCGAGGATGCTCGTGTCGGAGAGGATGTTCGAAGAATCCCAAAGCTGGTCCGGCAACATGGTGATCACATCGGCCTGTTCGAGGAAACCAACGGCTTGTGAGGCAAGCCCAGCCGCAAGCAAGGCGATGAGCACGCTCGTCACGCCGAAGAGGTAGCGGCCCGGTATGCGGACGAGCCCGCCATAAGTGAGCACGGTGACACAGGCGCCGAGCAGGAGCCCGATGACGCCTCCCGTCAAAAGGCTTATTCCCGAGCCCGGCGCCGAGGCGATGAGAATGCCGTAAAGGAAAAGGGCGACCTCCGATCCCTCACGCAGCACGGCGACGGCGACCACCACCGCAAGCCCCATAAGGGTCGAGGCGCCGGTGCGCACCGCTTCACCGGCCTCGCGCATCTGGGCCGCGATCTCCCGGCCGTGACGCGCCATCCAGACATTGTGCCAGGCGAGCATGACCACGGCGATGCCGAGGATCGCGGCGTTGAAAAGCTCCTGACCCACGCCCTCGAAAGCGCTCGAAATCGTGTTGATGAAGGCGCCGACCAGGCAGGCGCCGAAAACGCCCGCGGCGACGCCGCCGGCGATGTAATAACCGCGTCCTCGGATGCCGCGCGTCACCGCCATGGTGATTCCGACGATGAGGCCAGCCTCGATGACTTCACGAAAGACGATGATCAATGCGCCGAGCATGAGATACTCATTTACTGGACGACGAGAAAACCTTCGGTCGTATCTTCATGATAATCGTCGAAGAAACGATAACGCCCGGGCGCGAGTGCGCGAATCTGCACCGAAACGGTGCTGTTGGCCGCGATGACCTTCTCGACGCGCAAGGTCTTGCTTTCGAATTCAGCCGGCGTGCTGTCGAGATTGGTGACCTCGATCGCGAAGGGCTTGTTCGCCGCTGCGTGCGGCTCAGCGGGCTCGAACCGATGATTCTTGAGCGTGAGCTTCACGGAAGGCGCTTCCTGGGAGAAGGCCGGCTGCGAAAGCGTCGCGTGGCCCAGCATCAGGGCGACCGAAAGCGCCTGGGCGCCGATTCGTCGTGAATTTGCAAGGTGGCGTATCATCTTCATCTCCGAGCTGGCATTTCCTGCTTCGCGTCCTGGCCGGCCTTGTGCCGGTCTACGTTTTACGAAGCGGTAGAAAGGCGTGGACGGCCGGGAAGCCCGACCAAGATCGCTGCGGCTGCGGGTAAATTGTCTCTTCCATCCATGCACTAGAACTCGAATTCGAGCTTGGCGTTGGCGCGATGGCGCTCGAAATTGACGAGGTCGAGCGAACGGTTATCTCCCGCGGCGTGGCCGGTGACCTGGCTCGAGAACGCCAAGGCCAAGTGAGATTTAGTCGTGAGCTGGATATAAAGCGTCGGCCCCACATAGAGGGCGTGCCCGTCCAGGCTCTTGAAGCCAAAACCCTCATAGGCGCGATAATATTCCACTTCGCCGCCGACGGTGACAGGGGGCGCCACCCGATAAGCGAGCCCTCCGGTCACCCCGGCCGTGGCGGTGCGACTCCAGGCGAGGTCGCTGGACGGCTTGGCAATCTCAGGCTGATAGAGTGCGTTCACTGCCGCATATAGCCGGTTGGGAATGATTTCGGTGTCGGCGATCAATCGAAACGCGGTGCTGAAATCCCGTGTGCGGACGCCGCTCGTGCCGTCGATGCGGGCCCATTCGGGCGCAACCGTGAAAGTCAGCCCGATCGGCGAGCCTGGGCCGCGCCCGATGATGAGGTAGCTCAGGGTGGTCGAGAACCCGCTGAACTGGGTCCGATCGACGTTGTCGATCCCCTCGATCCCTTTGATCGAATGGTTGATGACATGCGCGGAAAGCTCATAAGAGAAGAATTGAGTGGGCACGCCCTCGAGTTCGAACTCCTGCTCGATGGTCCGATAGCTGCCGGAACGCTTGCCGAAGGTGGCGGTGGTTTCGAACTCGACCGATCTCTCCCCTTCC
The DNA here is from genome assembly GCA_019246665.1 of Hyphomicrobiales bacterium. Lineage (GTDB taxonomy): Bacteria > Pseudomonadota > Alphaproteobacteria > Rhizobiales > Beijerinckiaceae > GAS188. The sequence continues at coordinate 857 of JAFAQA010000433.1, read as the reverse complement.
TCGCCGATATCGGAGCCCGTGGTGAAGCCGAAGAGATATTTGGATTCGAGCTCGTGGAAGGCGTCGGGTGCCGCGGCGGCTTCGCTCGTTTGCTCCTCGGCGCGCGCAGAGCCACCCTTGAGGGCGAGCAAGGTGATGAGCGGGATCGCCAACATCATGCCGGTGGCGATCCCATTCAGGCAAAAGCGACGCTGTGAATGAAACTGCCACATAAAAGGCTTCGGGCGCCGCTCCTGCTTGTTCGTGCAAGGGCGCTAAAGAGGTCAGCGAATTGCGAAGGTCAAGCAGTATTATTCAATATTTTTCTCAATTCTCTGTGACTTACGTCTGTTTTAAATTATTCTAAATCGACGTTGCTCCTGAAGCACCTGGAACAGGTAAATAATTTTCGGAACTTAGAACGTCAATAAATTATCGGCCGTTCGAAAAAAAATTTTGCTCCATCGAAATGAGATGCCTCAGTCGGGGCCTCATTCTGGACTGGCGAACATTCCTTCCGCGCCGATGCCGCTTTCGAGCATCAGACGGGCGCGGGCCCGCAGCTTCTCGGTCTCGCTCTTCAATTGGCCGCAAGCCGCCAAGATATCGCGCCCGCGGGGAGTGCGAATGGGAGAGGCGTAGCCCGCGTTGAAGACGATTTCGGAAAAAGCCTCGATACGGTCCCAGTCCGAGCACTCGAAGCGCGTGCCCGGCCATGGGTTGAACGGTATGAGATTGATCTTGGCCGGGATGCCACGAAGCAGGCGGACCAGTTCGCGAGCGTCGGCGTTGCCGTCATTGACATTCTTCAGCATCACATATTCGAAAGTGATCCGCCTGGCGTTCGACAAGCCTGGATAGGCGCGGCACGCGTCGAG
>JAFAQA010000429.1 GCA_019246665.1 Hyphomicrobiales bacterium | reverse complement strand
AAAGCTGGCGCTCCGACGGAGATGCCGAAGCCGCGCGAGAACAGCTCCGCGAGCTAGACTAACGAGATTGCGGGTTGGCAGCTTCGACAGGCGCGTGGCAGGAACCCCGAAGCTCAAGGCCTGAATTTCATGGCCTGCCCCATTTGGGAGCGCGGGGGAGGGTGCGATCGCCATTGCCATCCCCTTGTCCTGATCTTCTCCCATGGTGCGTGCGCGAAAATACTTCCCATCTTCAAGGCTCATGCTCTAGAACCGCTCGCGATCCACCGCCTCGCGGAGCCTCTACATGACCATGATCGTCGATCTTCTCGCGCGCGAAATCCTCGATTCGCGCGGCAATCCGACGGTCGAAGTTGATGTTCTCCTCGATGACGGCTCGCTGGGTCGGGCCGCCGTGCCTTCAGGCGCCTCGACGGGCGCTCACGAGGCGGTGGAGCTTCGAGATGGTGGCAAGCGCTTTCTCGGCAAAGGCGTAACGAAGGCTGTCAAATCCGTCACGGGCGATATCGCCGAGGTGGTCGTTGGCATGGACGCGCAGGATCAAGTCGCGATCGACACCGCCATGATCGCCCTCGACGACACCCCGAACAAATCGCGACTTGGGGCGAATGCCATTCTCGGCGTTTCGCTCGCCGCTGCGAAGGCAGCCGCGCTCGCGAGTGCGCTGCCGCTTTTTCGGTATGTTGGAGGCACTTACGCGCGAATCTTACCAGTTCCCATGATGAATATCATCAATGGAGGTGTGCATGCCGACAACCCGATCGATTTCCAGGAATTCATGATCATGCCGGTCGGCGCTTCGAGCTTCGCCGAGGCGGTGCGCATGGGATCGGAGATATTCCACACGTTGAAGTCGGCGCTGAAAAAGGCCGGGCACAACACGAATGTCGGCGATGAAGGCGGGTTCGCGCCGAATCTTCCTTCGGCCGAGAAGGCCCTTGATTTCATCACGGGGGCGATCAAGACGGCGGGTTACAAGCCCGGCGACGACATTGTTCTGGCGCTCGATTGCGCGTCCACAGAGTTCTTCAAGAATGGCGAGTATCACTATGAAGGAGAACAAAAAACTCGCTCATCCAAAGCTCAAACCGGGTATCTTGAATCTCTCGTCTCGAAGTACCCGATCGTTTCGATCGAGGATGGGATGGCCGAGGATGATTGGGAAGGTTGGCAGCTTTTGACGCAGAAGATCGGTGGCAAATGCCAACTCGTGGGTGATGACCTCTTCGTCACCAACGTCGCGCGCCTCGAGCGCGGCATCAAGGAAAGTGCGGGCAACGCCATTCTCGTCAAGGTCAATCAAATCGGGACGTTGACCGAGACTCTCGCCGCCGTTGATCTCGCTCACAAATCAGCGTTTCGCGCCGTGATGTCGCATCGTTCGGGCGAAACCGAGGATACGACCATTGCCGATCTTTCGGTCGCCACCAATTGCGGGCAGATCAAGACGGGGTCGCTGGCGCGCTCCGACCGGACCGCGAAGTACAATCAGCTTCTTCGCATCGAGGAGGAGCTCGGCGAACAGGCGATTTATGCGGGCCGAAAAGCCTTGAAGGCTCTGGGCTGACTACGCCGCGATATGGCGCAAGACTTCGGCGATGTCACCCGCCGCGCGCGCCTCCAACGAGGCGCGGATGGTTTCCCCGAGTGCCTTCACCTCCGGTGTCTGCTCGCCTGGCGCGGTGATGAACCCGATGCGGCAAGGCGGTAATGTCGGTAAGCCCTCTCGCGCTCCAAGCACACGCTGCCAAGGCCTGAACGCGCTGGTGGGCAGCACGGTGATCGCAAGTCCCGCCTGCACCATCGGTGCGATCGCTGCGTAATTGTTCGAGGTGAGGACCAGGCGCGAGGGGATCGAGGCCTCCGCCAAGCTCGCCAGTGCCGCGTTCCGCCAGATGCAGCTTATGCGCCCGAGCGCGAGCGGCAGGGGGCGTTCCATGTGCGCTGAGCCGTGCGGACCCGCCACCCAGTTCAGCGGCTCTTCGCGCAAGATCTCCACATTGGCGAGACGCTGACAATCGGTCACCACCGCGATGTCGAGCTGGCCCATATGCACTTGCTCGTCGAGCGAAAGGCTCGCATCGCAGATGACCGAGACATCCACCAGCGGATGGCGCCGCGTGAAGCGGGTGAGGATCACCGGGAGGAAGTTATCGGCGTAATCGTCCGGAATGCCGAGCCGCACATGTCCGGTCAAACCCTTGTTGGAAATGGCCGCGACCGCGGAGGCCTCAAGCCGCAACATGCGCCGCGCGTAGTCGACGAGCTTTTCTCCGTCTTCCGACAAGCGCACGCCTCGCCCCTGCTTGGCGAATAAGGGGCGTCCGAGCCGCTCCTCCAACTTCTTCATGTGCATGGAGACGGCCGATTGCGTCTTGTGCACCCGTTCGGAGGCGCGGGTGAAGCTTCCCGTATCCACGATGGCGAGAAAGCTCCGCAGCTGATCGGTGTCGAGCATAGGAAAAATCCATCTGAATTCGCGATGGATCATATTACAAACATTCGTTAGTAAAATCAATCGAGATCACCCATCTCCTTTTCGCGGGAATAGCAATGTGCCCACGAGGCGGGATCACCGCTCCGAGGGCAAACGCTTGAAGGAGTGAAGACGATGAGCACGGTTTGCACACACTATACGGCAGGTCAGGCGCTTCCTCGGGATGCCGGGCCGGCTTCGCGGCTCTTGGCCGCTATGAAAACCGCAGTCTTCTGGCCGCTCCGCGTCGTGCGGGCGCGCGGCGAGCTTGAGATGCTCGCGAGGATGACGGAATATGAGTTGAAGGATATTGGGCTCTCGCGCTCGGATGTCGGCGATGCGACCGCCTTGCCGGCGGATGCGAGCCCGACGGAGTTCCTGGCAGCCCGGGTCGAAGAACGCAGCGGCCGCAGAGCGCCCTGACGCAAGGGTGCGGGAGATGTTTGCTGACCAGCATCTTTGTGAGCTGCCCACGGCCATTTGATCTCTCTACATTTGACGCTTTATGCATGAAAAGAAGCGTCAACGAGAGACAAATGGCCGGCAGGGGATTAGCTCGTTATCTGGATCATCGCTTCATGGCGCCCCGCAAGATCGCGTAGGCTTGGGACAACGAGCGAAGAAGTCGGGCGGACCGCCGGCCTTGGGGGGTCGTGCGCATGGACCGGGTTCAGAGCGCGATAGAGCGGACCGCGATAAAACACGGCTCACGGATCAACGCCGGCGTCGACCGCATTGATGTCGTCGAACATAT
>JAFAQA010000398.1 GCA_019246665.1 Hyphomicrobiales bacterium | reverse complement strand
ATCATGGACAGCGGTGACATCCGCGAGCTTTTGGCCGAGGCGGCTGAGCGGGCGGCCCACTATCTCGAGAGGCTCGGTGAGCGCGAGGTCCGGCCGCTGCCGGGCTCGGTCGAGCGATTGATCACGGCACTTGATCATCCTCTGCCGAACGAGCCGAGCAAAGCCACAGAAGTCATCGCATTTCTCGATACCCTTGGATCGCCCGCGACCGTCGCCAGCGCGGGCGGCCGCTACTTCGGATTTGTGACGGGCGGCGCGCTCCCGGCCACAGTGGCCGCCCAGTATCTGGCGGCGGCTTGGGATCAGAACTGCTTCAGCTTCGTGAGCTCACCGGCGGTCGCCTGTTTCGAGACCGCGGCCTTGCGCTGGGTCAAGGAGGCGCTTGGCCTTCCAGCTTCGGCGGAGGGGGCACTCGTCACGGGCGCCACCATGGCGAATTTCACCTGTCTTGCCGCGGCGAGGAAGCAGCTGCTCGCGCGACGAGGCTGGGATGTGGACCGCGACGGCCTGTTCGGGGCGCCGCCACTTACGGTCGTTCTGGGCGGTGAAGCACATGCCGTGCTCGACAAGGTCCTCTCCATGCTGGGTCTCGGCCGGGCGCGCGTGCGGCGCCTGCCCGTCGATCGCGAGGGACGCATTCGGGCCGATCATCTGCCCGCTCTCGAGGAGCCTGCGATCGTCTGTATTCAGGCCGGCAACGTGAATTCAGGCGGCTTCGATCCGGCCGATGAGATCATCGCCTGGGCCCGCACCTCTCGCTCATGGGTTCATGTCGACGGAGCCTTCGGCCTGTGGGCGCTGGCGTCGCCCGATCAGGCGCATCTCGCCGCTGCCTTTCGCGACGCGGACTCGTGGGCGCTGGACGCGCATAAATGGCTCAACGTGCCCTATGATTCGGGCATCGCGATCGTCCGCGACCGGGAAGCGCTCGCGGGCGCGATGTCGATCAGCGGGGCCTATCTTACGACGACTGGCGCCCACCGCGACGCCATGGACTTTACGCCGGACAGCTCCCGCCGCGCGCGGGCCGTCGAAATCTGGGCAGCCCTCAAGTCCCTCGGTCGCACGGGCCTTGCAAATCTCGTAAGCCGCAACTGCGCCCAGGCGCGCAGGATGGCGGAGGCATTGAAACGGGCCGGCATCGAAGTGTTGAACGAGGTCGTGCTCAACCAAGTGGTGGTCGCGTTCGGTGACGAGAACCGGACCAAGCGCGTCATCGGCGCGATCCAGGACTCGGGCGAATGTTGGTGCGGCGCGACGAGCTGGAAAGGACGCACCGCGATGCGCATCAGCGTGAGCTCATGGGCCACGAGCGACAGTGACATCGAGCGTTCGCTTTCCGCCATCCTTGCTGTCAATCGAGCAGTGGCGAAGGCAGATTGATTCTTGTTTCGACGAGCGCCGCGAGCAGCACGGCGAGGGGGCAAGGCCTGCCCGTACACATCCTGAAACAGTTCGGTCGCGGAGCTGTCGAATGAGACGCCCGCCATAACTGGTTTTTCGGACGCGGCGCGGTTCTCCAAGCGCGCCCCTCCAAGCATCACTTTCATTGGCCATTGGAGTGGTTGGAAGCCTAGCCCACCAACTGATCTTTCCCGGCGAGCTCAGTCGGGCCAGATACAGATGAGCCTTGGTCGCCGGACAATCGATTTGCGGCGCTCGCGCTTCTGTCTCACATTGAGAAGGAACCGCGAGGACGAGACGGAATGCTGCCAGATATCGACAGGATCAAGACCGATGCCGAGCTTCCCGTGCGCGCCGATGTCGTCATCATCGGCGGGGGCATCATCGGGGTGAGCGCCGCGTATTTCCTGTCGCGCCGAGGCATCGACGTCACGCTTTGCGAGAAGGGGTTTGTGGCTCATGAGCAATCGGGCCGAAACTGGGGTTGGGTGCGCGCCATGGGCCGCGACCTCGCCGAGATCCCCCTCTGCCTCGAGAGCCAGCGTCTCTGGGCGTCGATGAACGAATCTTGCGCGGCGGAAACCGGCTTTCGCCGTTGCGGCATTCTCTATTTGTGTGATTCAGAAAAGGAGATGGCGAGCCAAAAGGCCTGGCTCGACGCAGCGCGACCCTTTCAAATCACCTCGCGCATAGTCGGTGGGCGCGAGCTCGCCGATATTCTCCCCGGCACGCAACGTCCTTTCGTCGGCGCGTTGCTGACACCGAGCGATGCGCGTGCCGAGCCGCAAAAGGCGGTGCCGGCGATCGCCGAGGCCGCACGCCGCAACGGCGCCAAGATCGCGGAGAATTGCGCCGTGCGCGGCCTTGATGTCGCCGGCGGCAATATTGCGGGCGTGATCACGGAAAAAGGCCGCATTGCCTGCGGGACCGTGATCCTTGCCGGCGGCGCCTGGTCGCGGCTCTTCCTCGGCAATGAGGGAATCGACCTGCCGCAGCTCAAGATGCTCGGCTCCGTCTTCGCCACGCCGCCCATGCCTGGCGGCCCGGAGGTGACGGTCGGCGGATCCACCTTCTCGTTCCGCAAACGGCTCGATGGCGGCTACACGGTCTCACGCCGCAACGGCAGTATCTCGCACATCACGCCCGATTCCTTCCGCCTCTTCTTCGATTTCCTCCCCTCGCTGGTATCCGGATGGGACGAGCTGAAGCTCCGCTTCGCCGGTCGTTTCCGTGAGGAATGGCGCATGCCGCGACGCTGGAAGCTCGATGCCCCTTCACCCTTCGAGGAGATCCGGGTCCTCGATCCGGCGCCGGATGAAGCCCAGATCGAGGAAGCGAGGAGCACCATCGCGGCGGGCTTTCCGTTCTTTCGCGACATGAAGGTCGAGAATGCCTGGGGCGGGCTGATCGATGTGACGCCGGACGCGGTGCCGGTGATCTCGCCGGTCGAGCGCCTGCCCGGCCTCGTCGTCGCCACGGGGTTTTCGGGACATGGCTTCGGCATCGGGCCGGGCGCCGGAAAGCTCGCGTCTGAGCTCGCGACCGGCGCCCCGCCTTGCGTCGACCCCACCCCGTTCCGCCTCGAAAGATTCAAGCGAAGCGCAAGGCCCCTGGCACAAGCTGTCCCGCAGCGGCCGTGAGCCTGGCCCCTGGCGACCATGGCAACGAGAGCACGTGCATTCGCATGCCTCGATGGCTGGCCATATAGGTCGAAGGGGGCTGCTTTACCCGTCACGATCGACTTCGCCCGCGTCGAAGCGGTTGCCCCTGCCAAGAAAAGAGGTGCATTTTCTTCGATCGCCGTCCGCCTACGAAAGCCGCGATCTGGTCGCGTGCGCAGCCGCCGCTATTTACCTGGAAGCAGCTTGTTCCAGATCAGGCGAGTGACGTTCCTGAAGGGATCGAGCCCGGTCCTCCCACGGGCCCGGATGAGCAGGAGAGGATGGCATTGCCTGAAGCTTCGGACGCCGATCGGCCCCGCCAATTCTCAACCGATGTTCCGGCTCGTCTCGAGCGCTTGCCCTGGGGCCGTTTCCACACCCTCGTCGTCGTCGCGCTCGGCATTACCTGGATCCTCGACGGGCTCGAGGTGACGCTCGCGGGCTCGGTCGCCGGCGCCTTAAAGGAAAGCCCGGCTCTCCACTTCAGCGACCGCGATGTCGGTCTTGCCGGAAGCGCCTATCTTCTCGGCGCGGTGCTCGGCGCCCTCTTTTTCGGCTGGCTCACCGACCGGCTCGGCCGCAAGAAGCTGTTCTTCACCACCATCGTGGTCTATCTCACAGCGACCGCGCTCACCGGCTTGTCCTGGAGCGGCTGGACATTCTGGCTGTTCCGCTTTCTCACCGGTGCCGGAATCGGTGGCGAATACACCGCGATCAACTCGACCATCCAAGAACTGGTGCCGGCCCGTTACCGCGGTTTCACGGATCTCGTGATCAATGGCAGCTTCTGGATCGGCGCCGCCCTAGGCGCGGGAACCGCGATCGTGCTCCTCGATCCGCACGTCATCGATCCGGAGATCGGATGGCGCGCCTGCTTCCTCATCGGCGCGGCGCTCGGCCTGGTGATTTTCCTCATGCGCATGTGGATCCCCGAAAGCCCGCGCTGGCTAGCCCTGCACGGGCGGGAGGCGGAAGCGCAGGCTGTCGCCGAAAGCATCGAAGAGCGGTTCCGCAGGGCCGGCCATGACCTCGCGCCCATCGGCGCAAATGCCGCGATCCGCCTGAAAGCGCGCAGCCATACACCGTTGAAAGAGGTCTTCGTCACACTGTTTCGCAGTCACCGCCAGCGCACCCTCGTCGGCCTCGCTTTGATGGCTGCCCAGGCCTTCTTCTACAATGCAATCTTCTTCACCTATGCCTTGGTCCTCACCAAATTTTACGGCGTCAGCTCATCCGATGTCGGCTGGTATATCCTGCCCTTTGCGCTCGGTAATTTCCTTGGACCCGTCATTCTCGGCCGTCTTTTCGACAGCTTGGGGCGCCGCGTCATGATCGCCACGACCTACGCCTTGTCGGGCGTGCTGCTCGTCGCCTGCGGCGCGCTCTTCGCGGCCGGACTTCTATCGGCATCCGGCCAGACGCTCGCCTGGATGGTGATCTTCTTCTTTGCCTCGCCGGCGGCGAGCGCCGCCTACCTCACGGTGAGCGAAACCTTCCCGCTCGAGATCCGCGCTTTGGCGATTGCCGTCTTTTACGCCGTGGGCACGGGGCTTGGCGGCGTCGTCGCCCCTGTGTTGTTCGGCAGCCTGATCGAGAGCGGATCGCGCGCCTCGGTGTTCGCCGGATATGCGTTCGGCGCTGCGCTCATGATCGGCGCCGCCATCGTCGCCGCGCTTTTCGCGGTGCGCGCCGAGCGCAAGCCCCTCGAGGAGGTCGCGACACCGCTTTCGGCCGTGACTTGAACCTCGGCGATCCGTATCGCTTCAACTTCACCTCCCATTGCCAAGTCGATAAAGCTTCGGCATCGAGATTGCCGGCAAAGAGGAGTGTCATGACCGAACGTCGACTGATCTCAACCGGCTCACCCTTCGAGACGAGCTACGGCTATTCACGTGCGGTGGTCGATGGCGATTACGTCTTCGTCGCCGGCACGACCGGATATGATTATGCGAAAATGGTTATGCCGGAGGATGTGACGGCGCAAACGCGAAACTGCTTCGGCACGATCGCCAAGGTGCTCACCGATGCGGGCTCCTCGATGGAGGCCATCGTGCGCGCTACTTACTACGTCACGGATCCAAGCTTTCAGGAGCCGGTCCTGCGCGTCTGCGGCGAGCGCCTGCACTCCATCCGCCCTGCCGCCACCATCGTCGTGGTCGCCGGCTTGTTCAAACCCGAGATGAAGGTCGAGATCGAGGTCACGGCACGAATGCGCGCGAGATGACGCCCTCCCTCAAGGCGGCGCTTGAGGCAGAGCCCTTGTGAACCCGAGCGCTCGTTGGCCCGGCTTACAGATACCTGCTTTGGTTGTGCAGCTTGCAAGATTATCTGCTGCGCTTCTGATTTGTAACGTTATGGTCAATAAATGTTTTCGTTTGGAGCAAGTGCCCCTCACGCGAAGACTCACGATGAGCGGGGGCGGAACGAGATCGGCTCTCTTTCGACCTGGCGGCGAACTCTTCCACAGGAAAACGATGGTTCGGTCTCAAAGGCGCCGCAACGCGGTCATTCGCCGTTCATAAAAATCATTGCATTCAGTAAGCGAAGCCGCTTAGGAGCGGATGATCCAACAAGGGCGGGCTTTTGGGCTCGGCCCATGGCGTTGTTTCGACGGCGATGAACTTCGACGCTGTCTTCTCGGCTCGTTCCAACCTCCATGCACGCGTCACCGCGGCGGGCCGCGCGATCACGCGGGCGCCCTTCAGCCTGCGCCGCGCACCCGATCACCTGCGCGCCTTGGTGCGCACGAGCGAAGTATGGCTCACCGCGCTCGCCGCCTTCGCCGGCGGGCTCGCCGGCGCCATGGTCTGCGGCATGTCCTATATCGTGGTAATCGCGCATCGGCTGATCTTCCACGTCAACTCGCATACCGGCGTGAGCGGCGCGCCGAGCCTGCCACTCCTTTCCTCCCTGCTCGCGCCTGCAGCGGGTGGCGCGCTCCTGGGCGCAGTGCTCTGGGCCTATTCCCAATGGCGCGAGCGCATCCCGGTCGACCCGATCGAAGCGAACGCGCTTCATGGCGGGCGATTGTCGCTCACCGACAGCTTCATTGTCGCCGTCCAGAACGTGATCTCGAACGGCTTCGGGGCCTCGATCGGCCTCGAGGCAGGCTACACTCAGATCGGCTCTGGCGTCGCCTCACGGCTCGGCCAGTTCTTCGGGTTGCGCCGCAACGATCTGCGCACCCTCGTCGGTTGCGGGGCGGCAGGCGCCATCGCGGCCGCTTTCGACGCGCCGCTCGCGGCATCCGCCTATGCTTTCGAGCTGATCATCGGGCTTTACACGATCGCGACGCTCGCGCCAGTGGCGGTCGCGGCCTTCATGGGCACTCTCGTCGCCCGTGTGCTATGGCAACCCGCTTTCGTGGTCGCGATCGCGGTGCCGAGCGTCGATCTCAGCCATTACCCGTTCATGCTGCTCCTGGGCATCGTTTGCGCAGGCGCCGGCATCCTCATCATGCGCGTCGTGACCCTCGTCGAGCAGACGATGCGTCAGGCCTGGATTCCGGCGTGGTTGCGTCCGACATTCGGCGGCATCGCGCTCGGGGTCTTGGCGCAAATCACCACCCAGGTGCTTTCGGCTGGCCATGGCGCGCTGCAAATCGCGATTCGCACGGAGCAGACGCTCTCCTTCCTGGCGCTCGTGGTGGTACTGAAGTCGCTTGCCTCCGCCATATCGATCGGCTCGGGGTTTCGCGGCGGCTTGTTCTTCGCCTCGCTGTTCCTCGGCATCGTGCTCGGAAAGCTCTATGGCGGCTTGCTGGTGCTTGGCGGCATCGCGGCCCCCGAGGCCATTCCGCTTTTCGCCGTCGCGGCCATGAGCGGGCTTGCCGCCGCCATCATCGGCGCGCCCCTGACGATGATCGTGCTCGCGCTCGAGGTCACCGGCGATTTCGGCATGGCGGGCGTGGTGATGCTCTGCGTGCTCGCGGCATCGCTTACGGCGCGCGAGACCTTCGGTTACTCCTTCGCCACCTGGCGCTTTCATCTGCGCGGCGAATCGATCCGCAGCGCCCAGGATGTCGGCTGGATCCGCTCGCTCACGGTCGACAGCCTCATGCGCCGCGACGTGCCGATCGTGCGTAACAATATGAGCTTCGAGGCATTCCGCGATAAATTCCCGCTCGGCTCGGCGAAGACGGTGATCGCGGCCGATGAGGCTGGGCGGTACGCGGGCCTCGTCGAGGTGGCGACCGTCCATTCGCACGAGCTCGACACCCTGGGTTCGGCGGGGCTCATCGAGGATCTCGCCTATCAGCGCGGCGACATGCTCTTGCCTTCCATGAACGCCAAGGAAGCCGCGCGCGAATTCGATCGTCTCGAAAGCGATTCGATCGCCGTCGTGGACACGCGCGACACGCGCCGCATCATTGGCCTTCTTACCGAGGCCCATGTGCTGCGCCGCTACAGCGCCGAGCTCGACCGGCACCGCCGGGAGGCCTTGGGTGAGGTGTAGCGTTCCAAGCGCCTGTGACCGCCGCACTCCGTTCCCGTTTGCTCCGTTACCCTTTTTGCTTATTGTCACCGCGACGTGCGGCAACGCGCCCGCACGCCAGCCCAGTGGATCGATTTCGACGGATGCTATCCATCCGTCGGTATCATCGATCCGCAAAATTATGGAATTGCGGTCAAGGCCTTGTCCGACAAATGGGACCATTGTCGGGGCCGGACCACTCAGGAGGCGCGCAAACTCTCATGTCGACGGCCCTCCTCGCCGTGCAGACGCTCAACGGGCTGCAGCTCGGCGTTCTCCTCTTCCTGATCGCGGCCGGCCTCACCCTGGTCTTCGGGGTGATGGACTTCATCAACCTCGCGCATGGCGTCCAATACATGCTCGGCGCCTATTTCGCGGTCACCGCCTACAACTTGACGGAAAATTTTCTTCTCGCGGTCATCGTGGCGCTCGCCGGCGCCATGCTGGTTGGTCTCCTCCTCGAAGCCGTGATTTTTCGCCATCTTTACGGACGTGACCATCTCGACCAGGTACTCGCGACTTTCGGCATCATCCTCTTCCTCAACGAAGCCGTGCGGATGATCTACGGCTCAGGCTCCCTCGCCTTGCCGATGCCGGAGGCGCTCTCGGGAACGATCCGCTTGATGCCAGGGCTTCTTTACCCGGTCTATCGCCTCGTGATCATCGGCGCAGGTATCGGCGTTGCCGTCCTCCTCTACGTCCTGGTCACCCACACCCGAATTGGCATGCTGGTGCGCGCCGGCGCCTCGAACGCGCCCATGGTGTCGGCGCTCGGCGTCGATATCGGGCGCTTGTTCACGATCATTTTCGCCATCGGCGCGATGCTCGCCGGCTTCGCAGGCGCGATGGTGGCACCGATTTTCGCGGTCGAGCCCAACATGGGCGACAATCTTTTGATCCTCGCCTTCGTCGTGATCGTCATCGGCGGTATCGGCTCGGTCCGTGGCGCCTTCGTCGCGGCTCTCCTCGTCGGCCTCGTCGACACGCTCGGCCGCTCCTCGGCAAGCGACATCTTGCGCAGCGTGCTCTCCTCCTCCGCCGCGAACCAGGCGGGGCCGGCGCTCGCCTCGACGCTCATTTACGTGCTGATGGCGGCGGTGCTCTTCTTCAAGCCTGCCGGGCTTTTTCCCGCGCGCGGTTGAGGCATGCAGGACCTCGCAGCCACGATGCCGGCCACGCATGTGGCGTCGCCGCCGGACCGAATGCGCCTCATCGTGCCGGCGTTTCTATTCGCGGCGCTCGCGCTCGCGCCGCTCCTCGGCCTCGTCGGCGCCGAGCGCTATGTGCTCGCGCTTTTCACGCGCTGCGTCATCTTCGCCATTGCGGCGCTCGGCCTCGATCTCGCGCTCGGCTGCGGCGGCCTCGTGAGCTTCGGCCATGCGGCCTTCATCGGCATCGGCGGTTATGCGGCGGGCATCCTCACCGCGAGCGGCATCGACGATGCTTTCGTTCTCCTCATCGTCGCGCTCGCCGCGAGCGGCGTCTTCGCGCTTGCGACCGGCGCAATCTCGCTCAAGACACGTGGCGTGCATTTCATCATGATCACGCTCGCCTTCGGCCAGATGGCGTATTTCGTGGCGAACTCGCTCAAGGCCTATGGCGGCGATGACGGGCTGACGCTCGCGAATCGCGCGACTGTCTTCGGGCGCGACCTCCTCGCCGACAATCGTAGCTTCTACTATCTGTCGCTCGCGCTTCTTCTCGGCGTCTATGTCTTCGCCCGGGCCGTGGTGCGCTCTCGCTTCGGACGGGTGCTGCGCGGCGCCAAGGAGAACGAGACGCGCATGCAAGCGATCGGTTTCAACCCTTATCCATTTCGCCTCATTACCTATGCGATCTCAGGCATGACGGCCGGGCTTGCCGGTTTCCTCCTCGCCGAGCAATCCGAATTCGTGAGCCCCGCCTTCATGACTTGGCAGCGCTCGGGAGATCTCATCATCATGGTCATGCTCGGCGGCGTGGCCTCGCTCGACGGCGCCATCATCGGTGCCGTTTTCGTGGTGCTCACCGAAGAGCTGCTCTCGGGCTTCACCGAGCATTGGCGCGTGATCTTCGGACCATTCCTCATCCTCGTGGTGCTCTTCGCGCGCGGCGGCCTTCTCGGCCTCCTCACGGGCCGCCGGCATGGCTGACGCCTTGCTGAGGCTCGATCGCGTGACCAAGAGCTTCGGTGCGCTGCGCGTGACCGATGCGGTCTCGCTCGACATCCCGCGAGGCGAGTTGCACGCGCTCATCGGGCCGAACGGCGCCGGCAAGACGAGCCTCATCCATCAGCTCTCGGGTTCGCTCGCGAGCGATAGCGGGCGCATCGTCTTCGAGGGCGAAGAGGTGACCGGCTTGCCGATGCATGCGCGCGCGCGCCGCGGCCTGGTGCGAAGCTTTCAGATCACCTCGATATTACCGCGTTTCACGGCGCTCGAGAACGTCGCGCTCGCCGTGCAATCGCGTTCCGGATCGAGCTTTCGCTTTTTGGGGGACGCGGCGCGCGAAGCGCGGCTCAATGAGGAGGCAATGGAGGCGCTCGCTTTGATCGGCCTCGCCGAGCGAGCAAGCAGGATCGCAGGCACGCTCTCGCATGGCGAGAAGAGAGGGCTTGAGCTTGCCATCGCGCTTGCGCTCGGGCCGAAGCTCCTCCTTCTCGACGAGCCGATGGCCGGAGCGGGCGACGGCGAAAGCGAGGCGCTGGTCGCCATCCTGCGCGCCTTGAAGTCGCGGGTCACGATCCTCCTCGTCGAGCATGACATGCAAGCGGTGTTCGCGCTCGCCGATCGGATCAGCGTCCTCGTCAACGGCAGCGTGATCGCCACGGGACAACCCGACGCCGTGCGCGCCGATGCGCAAGTGCGCGCCGCCTATTTGGGCGAAGCGTGAACGTTAAGGTGCGAAAGCCATGAAGCGGTTGCCATGGACACCGCCTGCATGCTGAGCGTCGAGAATCTCGAGGCCGGCTACGACACGGCACGCGTGCTTTTCGGGGTCGATCTCGAAGTCGGGGCCGCGGAGGTGGTGACCTTGCTCGGCCGCAATGGCATGGGCAAGACCACGATTGTGAAGTCCGTCATGGGGCTTTTGCGGCCGAGCGGCGGCACAGTGAGCTTTGACGGACAGGCCCTTACCGGCGCGCCACCTTTTCGCGTGGCGCAAGCGGGCATCGGCCTCGTGCCCGAAGGGCGCCAGATATTTCCCAAGCTCACGGCGGAGGAGAACCTCGTGGCGACGGCGTCTTCCCGCTTCGGGCCACCGCGCTGGACGCTGGAACGCGTCGAAGCTCTTTTTCCGAGGCTCGCCGAACGCCGCCGCCACCTCGGCTGGCAGCTTTCCGGCGGCGAGCAGCAAATGCTCGCGATCGGCCGCGCCTTGATGACGAACCCCAAGCTCCTCATTCTCGACGAGGCGACGGAAGGCTTGGCGCCGCTTGCGCGCGAGGAAATCTGGGCGGCCCTCACGCGCCTCAAACAGGAGGGCCAGGCCATTCTCCTCATCGACAAGAATCTCGACGCGATGATGAAAATCGCCAATCGCCATCTCGTCCTCGAGAAGGGCAAGGTGGTGTGGAGCGGCACGAGCGGCGCGCTCGCGGCGGAGGCGAACGTAAGAGAGCGCTATCT
>JAFAQA010000292.1 GCA_019246665.1 Hyphomicrobiales bacterium | reverse complement strand
TGCCTCGGCGCCTTCGTGACGCCGGCTCTTCTCGGCGGCGGCAAGTCGCTGATGATCGGCAGCTTGATCCAGCAGCAATTCGGGCAATCGCGCAACTGGCCCTTCGGCGCGGCCCTCGCTTTCGTGCTGCTGGCGCTCATCTTGTGCGCGCTCTTGCTGCATGCGCTTCGTTATCGGCGCGTTGCGGGACGCCTCGCATGACCCGTGCCGGCGATCTTTGGCGCTTTCCCGGCACGCGCGCGGCGGCCTTCGCGGTGCTTGCGTATCTTTACCTCCCCATCATCGTGCTCGTCGTCCTCTCCTTCAACGCGAGCGATTCCTCGCTCGCCCGCTGGGAGGGTTTCTCGACGCATTGGTACGCGGTGGCGGCCGCCGACGGCAACATGGTGCATTCGGTCGAGATCTCGCTCATCGTGGCCTGCGCCGCGACCATGGTCGGCACGGTCGTTGCGACGTTGGCGGCGCTCGCTACGTCGCGCGCGCGCTTTCGCGGGCAGTTCGCGGTCGAGGCCTTCCTCGGGCTGCCGTTGGTCGTGCCCGATATCGTGGCAGCGATCGCCATCCTGCTCTTCTTCGTGATGGTGGGCATCCAGCTCGGGATCGTGAGCCTCATTCTGGCCCACACCGTCTTCACCATTCCGATCGCCTATCTGCCGATCCGGGCGCGGCTTTCGGGCCTCGACCCCGCGCTCGCGGAAGCCGCGGCCGACCTCTACGCCACGCCGTGGCAGAGCTTGCGGCGCATCATCCTCCCCTTGATATGGCCGGGCATTCTCTCCGGCGCGATGCTCGCCTTCATCGGCTCGCTCGGCGATGTGGTCGTGAGTTATTTCATCTCGGGTCCCGGTTCGACGACATTGCCGGTCTACGTGTTCAGCATGGTGCGGATGGGGGTCACGCCGACCGTGAATGCCGTCTCGACCTTGCTGATCGCGGCCTCCGCCTCCTTGCTGACGCTGTCCTACCTGCTCGGCCGCCGCTTCAACTGACGGCCTGGCGCAACAAAGGGAGCCTGCCCATGGAACGCCTGACGAAGCCCATCCTCCTCGCCGCCTGCCTCGCGCTCATGCCTGTGGGCGCGAGCCCCGCGCTCGCGCAATCGAAGGAACTCCTGCTCTTCAACTGGTCGAATTACATGCCGCCCGATCTCCTCAAGCGCTTCGAGGCGGAGACGGGAATCAAGGTGACGCTCGACACTTATGATTCGAATGAGACGATGCTCGCCAAGCTGCAGGCCGGCGGGGCCGGCTATGACGTGGTGGTGCCGACGGGGCCGACCGTGCAGGTGATGGTGCGGGACGGCCTCCTCATGAAGGTCGACGCGAGCACGATGGCGAATTTCAAGAATGTGCGCGCGCCCTTCGACAAGCCCGCCTTCGACCCGGAGCGTGCCTACACCGTGCCTTACATGTGGGGCTCGACGGGCATCGCCTATGACACGGCCAAGGTTCCCGGAGCAAAGCTCGACGAGAGCTGGAAGGAGCTCTTCGAGCCGAGGCAGCAATTCGTGGGCCAGATCGGCATGCTCAAGGACGAGAATGATGTGCTCGGAGCCGCCGCCTTCTACCTCGGCTATGATTATTGCTTCGAGAAGCCTGAGGAAGGGCAGAAGGTCCTCGAGCTCCTCGAAAAGCAGAAGCCGGCCGTCAAGGTCTATAATTCCGAAGGCACGGTCGATCGCGTGGGCGGCGGCGATGTGGCCATGGAGCTGATGTGGAACGGCTCTTTCCATCGCGCCCATAAGAAGCTCGCGACGGTCGCCTATATCTATCCGCGCGAAGGGCTCGCGCTCTGGGGCGACAACCTCGCCATCCCGAAGGGTGCCAAGAATGTCGAGAACGCCAAGCTGTTCCTCAACTGGATGATGGACCCGAAGAACGCGGCCGAAGCCACCAACTTCCTCGGCTACAACAATGCGATCAAGGGCTCCGAACAGTATCTCGATGCCGCATTGCGGGACGATCCCGCGGTGAACACGCCCGAGGAGGACGCGGCGCGCTTTCGCCCGGTGCGCGATTGTCCGAAGGCGTCGATCGACCTCAAGGACAAGATCTGGACGAGATTGCTGCGTTGATCCGATGCCGAGTGAGGGCTACGTCGACAGCTTCTATGCGCGCACGCTTCGTGAGCGGCGCGCCCATCCCCCGCTCGAAGGCGACCTCGACGTCGAGACGCTCGTCATCGGCGGCGGCCTCGCCGGATGCGCCACGGCGCTTGACCTCGCCGAGCACGGCCACAAGGTCGCGCTCGTCGAGGCGCGGCGCATCGGCTGGGGCGCGTCCGGCCGCAACGGCGGCTTCGTTTCGGACGGTTTTCCGGGTGGCTATCCGGCGCTCGTCGAGCGCGTCGGCGTCGAGCGGGCGCGCGAGCTGCATAAGCTCGCGCGCATGGGCAACCTCCTGCTTCGCGAGCGCATCGAGCGCTACGGGATTGATTGCGGGCCGGTTCAGGACGGGGCGCTTCGCTGCAATATGGCGGGGCAAAGCAAGAGCCTCGCCGAGTTCTGCGATTTCATGGCGAGGAATTTCGACACGCATTACACGCATTGGCCGCGCGAGCGCGTGCGCGAGGCGCTCTCGACAGACCGATACGCCGACGCGCTCTTCAATCCGAACACTTATGCGGTGCAACCACTCGACGTGACTTGCGGCTTGGCACGCGCCTGTGCCGACGAGGGCGCGGCGGTCTTCGAGGGAACGCGAGTGATTTCGCTGACCTCGCATGGCGATCGCAAAGAGGTGCGGACCGCAAAAGGCCGCATTCGCGCCGACCGCCTTGTCATCGCTTGCGGGGGTTATGTCCAGGGCGTGCACAAGACGATCTCGAGCGCGACCGTGCCCATTGCGACTTTCGTCATGGTGACCGAGCCTTTGGGCGAAATGCTGAAGAAGGCGATCCGCATCCCTTATGCCATCTCGGACATCAAGATCGCGACCAACTACTACCGCCCGCTCGCTGATACGCGCCTGCTTTGGGGCGGTCGCGTGCTCGCCTGGGAGCGGCCTGCCGCTGAGCTCGCGCGCGTGCTGAAGCGGGACATGGTGTCCTTTTATCCCGATCTCGCCGGGGCCCGGATCGAAATTGCCTGGGGCGGAATGATGCCCTTCACCCGCCACAAGCTTCCGGTCATCGGCGAGATCGAGCGAAATGTCTGGTACGCCACGGGCTTCGGCGGGCTCGGGCTCGCGCTCACCACGACGGCCGGCCGCTTGATCAGCGAAGCGATCCGTGAGGGCGATCAGGCCTGGCGAGTTTTCGCGCAATTCGGCCTGCCTTACGCCGGCGGCAAGCTCGGCAAGATCCCGGCTCAGCTGGTTTATTGGCGGCATCAGCTCGCGGCGAAATTCGGCTTGTCCCAGAACCCCTGAGCCAGGCTAATTATTTTCCGCTCGCTCCCGCCAAAAGTGAAAACAGACTTTCGCATGCAATCTTCGAGAAGACTGGATCCCCGCATTCGCGCTAAGACATGCACCGTCTGTGTATGTCTTAGTTCCGGGCGAGGGTGGTGCTCTTTATTCCCCCCACCCGTACCCTCCCCACCACTCGCCCTACCTTCATCATCACCGCAAGACTGGAACCGGTGGCTCGTGGGGGGAGGGGGGCCCCCGGCGCTCGCGCATCTTGCCAAAGTCAAGGATCGGCGCTGGGCAATCCCCTCCCCCCACGAGCGCAGCGAGTGGTGGGGAGGGTACGGGTGGGGGGCTCGATGCTGGGCCATGCGTGCATCCCCTGGCGCCTTCGCGGGATGAGCGCAGAAATCGGCATTTCGTGAGCTATTGCTCACGTGCCGAGCATATGATCTCATAGGAGGCGCCTCGACGTCGATGAAACCGCCGACGTCATAGGCCACCCATGCGCCTCGAGCGCATCAGAACGGATGCCGCCTTGGCCTCGACACTGAAGCATGAGCTGATCATTTTCGATTGCGACGGCGTGCTCGTCGACAGCGAGGTGCTCAGCTGCAACTGCCTTATTGACATGCTCCGGCGTCATGAGATCGAGACCGATCTCGATTTCGTCTTCGAGAAGTTTCTGGGCAGGAGCGTGAGAGCGGTCGTTGACTACTATCGCAAGCATGGCCGCAAGCTTCCTCTGGATTTCCCCAGCGAGCTGCGGGATCAAGTGCGACATTCATTCGCGAATTCCTTGCGGGCGATTCCGGATGTGGCGAGGCTCTTGCGCGGCCTTGGCACCTCATTTTGTGTCGCATCCTCGAGCGATCTCGAGCGGATCGAATTCTCGCTAGAGCTCACGGAGCTTGCGGATCTGTTCACCGGAAAGATGTTCAGCGCGCAAATGGTGCGGCGTGGGAAACCGGCCCCCGATCTTTTTCTGCATGCGGCCGCCAGCATGGGGGTCGACCCGCGCAATGTGCTCGTGATCGAGGACAGCGTCAGCGGTGTCGAGGCGGGCAAGACCGCCGGAATGACGGTCTGGGGCTTCGTCGGCGGAACCCATTACGCGGGGCGTGACGGAGCGGCCCTGCTGACATCAGCGGGCGCCGATCGCATCTTCGATCGCATGGGGGATTTCCACCATCCTCGAGAAGAGGCGAGGCATGGCAGCGTCGGATAGCGGGAAGTCGCGCCTCGATGACGCGGCACGTGCCGGCTGGCTTTATTTCATTGCCGGACATACCCAAGACGAGATTGCCAAGACGCTCAAGGTATCGCGTGCGACGGCGCAACGGCTCGTGTCGCTTTGCCTAGCCGAGCGGCTCATCACTTTCAGGCTCGAGCATCCGATCACCTTGTGCATGGAGCTTGCCGCGCATCTCAAACATGCCTTCGGCTTGCGCCATTGCGAGGTGGCGCCGACCGATTCGGCCTCGGCGACCGCTGTCGCGGGAGTGGCCGAACGCGCCGCGAGCCTGCTCGAGGCGACGCTGCGCAGCGAAACACCGATGATCATCGCCATCGGCACCGGGCGGGCCATGCGGGCGGCGGTCGAGCAGGTCCAGCCCATGGAGTGCCCGAACCACCAGCTCGTCTCGCTCGTCGGCAACATCTCGACGGATGGCTCGGCGAGCTTCTTCGACACCGTGGCGCGGCTCGCCGACCTCACGAAAGCGCGCCACTATCCGATGCCCTTGCCGGTGTTGATGTCGTCGCGCGCCGAGCGCGATCAGTTGCTGAAGATCAATCCGGTCAGCAAGGTGCGCGCCATGGCGGCGAAAGCCGATCTGCGTCTCGTCGGCATCGGCCAGATGGACCGCAACGCCCAGATCTATGTGGACGGCTTCATCAACCGCGAAGAGCTCCTCGAGCTGATGCGCCTCGGCGCGGTCGGCGAGCTCACCGGCTGGGCCTATGACGCGAAGGGCCGGATCATCGATGCAGGTACCAATCGAAGGCTCACCAGCGTGCCCCATCCCGTGCCGGCGGAAGCGGTCACGGTCGGTGCGGCGCTCGGCCCCGCCAAGATTCCGGCGATCCGCGCGGCCCTCAAGGGCCGTCTCATCAACGGCCTCATCACCGACGAGGCGACTGCGAAGGCGCTCCTCGAGAGCTGAAGCGCGGCCTTGTGCAAGTGGCGGCGCGACGAGATTCATCCCGTCTCAAGTATCGTGTTTGAGATCGCGTCGAATTCTTTCGATCTCACCGTCGGCACGCTCGCGCTCGCTCGTTTTTTCTTTGCGTCTCGAGCAAAGCCAGTGACGCATGAGATCTGATCATCGCTCTAGACTTGACAAACGTTTGCTCCCAATGTGAGCATATGATCATTAAAAGAGCATATGCTCAATCATCATAGCTCCGGGAGGAGACAGTGAAACACCTGGTTCGAGCCCTAGGCGGCGCGGCTTTCTTGAGCGTAGCTGTGTCGGGCGCGGCTTCCCTGATGGCCGCTTGCCCAGCCTTTGCCGAGACCACGCTGACGATCGCCACCGTTAACAACGGCGACATGATTCGCATGCAGGGTCTGACGAGCGATTTCACTGCCAAGAACCCCGACATTGCGGTGAAATGGGTCACGCTCGAAGAGAATGTGCTGCGCCAACGGGTCACCACCGACATTGCCACCAAGGGTGGCCAGTTCGACGTGCTCACCATCGGCACCTATGAGGTTCCGATCTGGGCGAAGCAGAATTGGCTGATCCCGCTCGACAATCTCGGCGCCAATTACGATGTCTCCGATCTTCTGCCGAAGATCCGCGACGCTGTCTCGGTCGGAGGGAAGCTCTATGCGGCGCCCTTCTATGGCGAGAGCTCGATGATGATGTATCGCACCGACCTCTTCCAGAAGGCGGGGCTCACCATGCCGGAACGGCCGACATGGGACTTCGTCATCGACGCCGCGAAAAAGCTCACCGACAAATCCGCCGAGGTTTACGGCATCTGCCTGCGTGGCAAGGCCGGCTGGGGCGAGAACATGGCGTTTCTTACCGCCATGGCGAATTCCTTCGGCGCCCGCTGGTTCGACGAGAAGTGGCAGCCGCAGTTCAACTCCCCCGAATGGAAGAAGACGCTCACCACCTATGTCGATCTCATGAAAGAGGCCGGCCCTCCCGGCGCGAGTTCGAACGGCTTCAACGAGAACCTCGCTTTGTTCAACGCCGGCAAATGCGCGATGTGGATCGACGCCACCGTCGCTGCTTCCTTCGTGACCAACCCAAGGGATTCGAGGGTCGCCGATAAGGTCGGTTTCGCGCTCGCGCCCAATACCGGCCTCGGCAAGAATGCCAATTGGCTGTGGGCCTGGAATCTCGCGATTCCTTCCGGGTCGAAGAAGGTGGAGGCCGCGGAAAAATTCATCGCCTGGGCAACCGGTAAGGACTACACCGCGCTCGTTGCCGCGAGGGAAGGCTGGGCCAATGTGCCGCCCGGCACGCGCACGTCGCTTTACCAGAACCCCGACTATCTGAAGGCTGCGCCCTTCGCCAAGCTGACGCTCGCCTCGATCGATTCGGCTGACCCGAACCACCCGACCGTGAAGCCGGTGCCCTATGTCGGCGTGCAATATGCCGCCATCCCGGAGTTCCAAGGACTCGGCACGACGGTAGGCCAAGACTTCTCGGCGGCGCTTTCGGGCGCGATGACGGTGGATGCCGCGCTTGCCGCGGCCCAATCCTCGACCGAGCGCGAGATGAAACGCGCCGGCTATCCCAAGTAAGCAGCATGAAACGGCTCTCAGCAAATGAAGCTCGTCAACGCCCCTGAGTCGCGCAGAAGGCGCGCCGCTTGAAAACGCATCATCGCGAGCCGCGAGTGCTCGCGATGGCGGCGCGAACAACCAGCTCAGCCGTCGTGTCGGAGGAACCATGGCCACGGAGCAGACGCGAGGACTTGGCCGTCTCCTGATCACGCCGGCCGTCGCCGCGCTCTTCATCTGGATGATCGTCCCGTTGGTGATGACGATCTATTTCTCGACGCTCGACTACAATCTGCTCAATCCCGGGACCGAGGCTTTCGTCGGCCTCGAAAACTATTTTTACTTCCTCACCGACCCCGCTTTCCTCGCCTCTCTCCAGAACACGCTGGTGCTGGTCGGCTCCGTGCTCGCGATCACCGTGATCATCGGCACGCTCGTCGCGCTCCTTCTCGATCAGGCGGTGATCGGGCGCAGCATCGTGCGGCTGATGGTCATCGCGCCCTTCTTCGTCATGCCGACCGTGAGCGCGCTCGTCTGGAAGAACCTGCTCATGCACCCGGTCTCGGGCCTCTTCGCCTGGATTGCGACCTCGCTCGGCTTGCGCCCGATCGACTGGTTCGCCGAGGCGCCTTTGTTCGCCATCATCCTGATCGTGGCCTGGCAATGGCTTCCCTTCGCGACCCTCATCCTGCTGACAGCGCTTCAATCGCTCGACGAGGAGCAGAAGGAGGCCGCGGAAATGGACGGTGCGGGCGCGTTCTCCACCTTCTTCCACATTACTCTGCCGCATCTCGCGCGTCCGATCACGGTGGTGATCCTCATCGAGACGATCTTCCTCCTCACCGTCTTTGCGGAAATCTATGTGACGACCGGCGGGGGCCCTGGCCTCCAGACGACCAACATCGCCTTCCTGATCTATTCGCAGGCGCTTATCCAATTCGATGTCGGCACGGCCTCGGCCGGCGGGCTCGTCGCGGTCGTCCTCGCCAATATCGTGGCTTTCTTCCTCGTGCGAATCGTCGGGCGCAATCTGGAGACTTGACGTCATGGCAAGACAAGCCTCCCCGGCCCGCGTGCTCACGACAACCATTGCCGCCTGGGTCGTCGGCTTCCTGATCTTCTTCCCGATTCTCTGGATGGTGCTCACGAGCTTCAAGACGGAGCTTGAGGCATTCTCGACGCCGCCCTCCTTTCTGTTCTTCCATTGGACGACCGAGAATTACGCGACCGTGCAAGGCAGAAGCGATTATGTGCATCACGCCATCAACTCGATCGTGATCGCGGGCGGCTCGACGTTGATCGCGATGCTGATCGCAATTCCCGCGGCCTGGTCGATGGCTTTCGCGCCTTCGCCGCGTACGCGCGACATCCTGTTGTGGATGCTTTCGACGAAGATGATGCCGCCCGTCGGCGTGCTCGTTCCGATCTATCTCATCTACCGCAATTTCGGCCTGCTCGATTCGCGCGTCGGACTGGTCGCGGTGCTCTGCCTTGGCAACCTGCCGATCGTCGTCTGGATGCTCTTCACCTATTTCAAGGAGATCCCCAAGGACATCCTCGAGGCCGCGCGCATGGACGGCGCGACGATCGGCAAGGAGCTCGTCTATGTGCTCACCCCCATGGCCGTGCCGGGGATCGCTTCGACGCTTCTCCTCAACTTCATTCTGGCCTGGAACGAGGCGTTCTGGACCTTGAACCTCTCGACCTCCCAGGCAGCGCCGCTTACGGTGTTCATCGCCTCCTATTCGAGCCCGGAAGGGCTCTTCTGGGCCAAGCTCTCTGCCGCCTCGACGCTCGCCATCGCGCCGATCCTCGTTCTCGGATGGTTCAGCCAGCGGCAGCTCGTGCGCGGCCTCACCTTCGGCGCCGTCAAATAAAGCGGGGGAAAGGCCAAGCTCATGGGCAGGATCACACTCGAAGGCGTGCGCAAGTCGTTCGCGTCGCATCTCATCATCAAAGGCGCCGATCTCGACATCGATGACGGCTCCTTCGTGGTTTTCGTCGGCCCTTCAGGCTGCGGCAAGACCACGCTGCTTCGCCTGATCGCCGGCCTCGAGGATGTGAGCGAAGGTCGCATCCTGATCGATGGGGCGAATGTCGTGGGAGTGCCGCCCTCGAAACGTGGCCTCTCCATGGTGTTCCAATCCTACGCGCTCTATCCGCATATGAGCGTGCGCGGCAACATCGCCTTCGGGCTGAAGATGGCGGGCCTGCCCAAGGCTGAGATCGACCGCAAGGTGGAGGCCGCCGCCGCGACCTTGAACCTCACGCCCTATCTCGACCGCAAGCCGCGCGAGCTCTCGGGCGGTCAGCGCCAGCGCGTCGCGATCGGCAGAGCGATCGTGCGCGAGCCGAAGGCCTTCCTTTTCGATGAACCCTTGTCCAATCTCGATGCCGCGCTTCGCGTGCAGATGCGGCTCGAGGTGACGCGGCTGCAGCGCCAGCTTGGCACCACCGCGGTCTATGTCACGCATGACCAGGTCGAAGCCATGACGATGGCCGATCGCATCGTCGTGTTGAACGCCGGGCGCATCGAGCAATACGGCTCACCGCTCGAGCTTTATGAGCGACCGGCGAATATTTTCGTTGCCGGATTCATCGGTTCGCCCCGCATGAACTTCATCGCAGATGAGGCCGCGCGGCGCTACGGCGCCGCCACAATCGGCGTGCGCCCGGAGCACATCAAGGCGAGCCGCGATGGAGAGGGATGGGAGGGCCTCGTGACCGATGCCGAGCATCTCGGCAGCGATACTTTCCTCCACGTCGATATCGCGGGAATCGGAAACCTCACGGCCCGCAGCATCGGCGAGATCGGTCTTTCGGCGGGTGATAGGGCGCGGCTTCTGCCCGATCCCGCGCATATCCATCGCTTCGACGAGAACGGGAAAGCGCTCCATGCCTGATGCCTGCGCGCAACCCTCTCCGCTCATCCCCGCTACCTCTCCGCTCATCCCCGCGCAGGGGACCCCCTCCGCTGATCCTCGCGAAAGCGGGGATCCAGTGCTTCTCGGGTTCATGTTGCAGGTCTGGATTCCCGCTTTCGCGGGAATGAGCGGAGGTGAGCCGCGGGAATACGCGCGGTGTGCCTACCGCGAAGCCGATCGGGTAGTCCGCAACGCCCCCATTTGAAAGAAGCGACATGTATCTCGAAAAATTCAAGCTCCCTGGCCGCACGGCCCTGGTCACGGGGGGAGGGCGCGGCATCGGCCTTGCTTGCGTCGAGGGGCTCGCGGAGGCCGGCGCCAAGGTGATCATCGCCGATCGTGACGAGAAGCTTGCCGAGGAAGGCCGCGCCGTTATGAAGAAAAAGGGTTACGACCCCGAAATCGTGATCATGGATGTGACCGACCCGGCGCGCGTGACCAAGGTCGCCGACGAGACGGTGAAGCGGCATGGCAAGATCGACATCCTCGTCAACAACGCCGGCATTGCGCGCAGCGAGACGCCGGCAGAGACCGTGACGGACGAGCACTGGCTCAACGTCCTCGACGTCAACCTCAACGGCACCTTCTGGTGCTGCCGCGCTTTCGGCAAGCATATGCTGGAGGCGAAATCGGGAGCGATCGTCAATGTCGGCTCGATGTCGGGGTTCATCGTCAACAAGCCGCAGGAGCAATGCTATTACAATGCCTCGAAGGCGGCGGTGCATCATTTGACGAAATCGCTCGCCGCCGAATGGGGAAGCCGGGGCGTGCGCGTCAACGCGGTTGCTCCGACCTATATCGCGACGCCGCTGAACGCATTCGTCAAGTCCAATCCGCGCATGTATGAGGCCTGGATCGGCGGGACGCCGATGGGCCGTCTCGGCGAGGTCGAGGAGATCGCGTCGGTGGTGCTTTTCCTCGCCTCGGACGCGGCGAGCCTGATGACAGGAAGCGTCGTCATCGTCGATGGCGGCTACACGTGCTGGTGAGGATGAGCTTGCAAGCGCGAGGCGGGCGAAAGCCGTGGATGGCCGGGCCAAGCCCGGCCAGGACGGCAGGCGAGCGCTGATCCACTAAGC
>JAFAQA010000209.1 GCA_019246665.1 Hyphomicrobiales bacterium | reverse complement strand
ACATCGGTAAGCTCGACGTCGGCGCCGGGAAATTCACCGAGTACAAGATGCCGAGCGCGCAAGCGCGCGACCCGCACACGCTCGTCTTCGATCAGGCCGGCATCCTTTGGTTCACCGTTCAGAGCGCCAACATGGTGGGCCGCCTCGATCCCAAGAACGGAGAGATCAAGCTCGTTGCCTCTCCAACACCAGGCTCGAGCCCATACGGCATGGTGATCTCGTCCAAAGGCGTTCCCTATTTCTGCGAGTTCGGTGCCAACAAGCTCGCCAGCATCGATCCCTTGACGCTGGCGATTCACGAATACACCCTTCCTCATGCGGATAGCCGACCGCGACGCATCGCAATCACTGGCGATGACATCATCTGGTACACCGACTATGCGCGAGGCTTTCTCGGGAGGTTTGATCCGGCAAGCGGCAAAGCCAGCGAATTCTTGTCTCCCGGGGGATCGCGGTCCCAACCTTATGGCATTGCCGTGGCCAAGGGCGCCATCTGGTATAGCGAGGCAGGCGTGCGGCCAGATACGCTCGTGCGCTTCGATCCCGGGAAAGGCGAATTTCAATCCTGGACCATTCCCGCGGGTGGCGGGGTCATTCGCAATATGATGACCACGCATGACGGAAACCTCGTCCTCGCGGAAAGCGGGGTCGATACCGTCGCGCTCGTCGAGATCAAGTGATTGGGGGGCTCGCGTCCCGCTTAGAGCCCTGCTTGTGTCTCAGCCGTGCAACAGGATGCACTTCTTGCCTGCCGCTCGCAGCCGCGAGCAGACGCGCTCCGCGGCTTCGCGCGACAGCGGTCCCACCTTGACGCGATAGAAAACGCCGAAGCTCCCGAGATTGTCCCGGCTGACGGAACCGTTTTGGAGCGTGCCGGGGAACTGCCTCTGCAATTGTGACAAGGTGGCACGCGCGTCGCTTTCGGAAAGGCTCGACCCAAGGCGAAGCGAATAGGCAGCCCCGCCCGTCGCGACAGCCCGAGCATCCACCATCTTCTCGGGGATTTCCGTCGTGTGCACCGCCTCAGCTTCGGCCCCGCTTGCCTCGACGGTCGGGGCTGGAGCGTCGGGCGTGATCATCAAGGGAGCACCTAGCGTGCTCGCCGCGCGCGCCTTGTCCTCGGTGGGCTTCACTTCGGGAGAGGAAGGTGAGGGCGGCTTCATCGGATGCTGGGCCAGCAAATGGCTCGTGGCAATAATGGCGGCCGGCCTGGCGGGCCGAGTGAGAACGGGCTTGCTCGCGATCGACACGCCGCCGTTCCTGCCCGGAGACGGCGCGGTCGCTGCGACCGGCGGCTGGGCCGACGGACTCGAGGTCGCAGACGCCACAGGTGAAGGTTTCTCTTCCCCGCTGCTGCCCATCGCTATTGGCTTGTTGAGCTCGATCACCCGCGGCGCACGGGGAGGCGAGGCGTTCGCAGCGTGCGTCGGCTCGGGTTCGGAGTTCGCAGCTATTTGCTCGCTGCTTGATGGTGCCGCGGCCGGCCCCGCCATTTCCGGCGTTGCCCGATGCGGCAAATTCTCAATGCCTGATCCGCCAGTTGCAGGACCTTGCACCGGCACTGCTGAGGGCACGGGGTTAGTGTTAGGCGTGGACGAGCTCACAACAGGAGCAGGCACTGGGTTAGTGGAGGACGTGGACGAGCTCACAACAGGAGCAGGCACGGCGTCCGCGGGTGGCGAAACGACAGGTGCGTCTGGCTCCGGCGGCTGCGCTGAAGCGGTGGTCTCGGGGAGCGGCTGGAGTTGCGCCTGATCCGAGCCGATACTCCCGTTCTGCGAAGGAGTGGCGCCTCCGGCATTTTCATTATTATCGAGCGGCGCCGCTGCTGGTGCGGCGCTCGGCGCCACATTGGCCGCTTCACCGGGCATTGCCGAGGCTGGAGAAGTTGTAGGGCTTGACGATTCCGACCCTTGTGCTCGCGCGGCATCACCGGATGCGACGGTGTCTCGTGGCGAAGCGGCGCTTGGCGCGCCTGCATTCACGGGAGCAGAAGGAGTTGGGAGCACCGTTCGAGGCATCGCCGCGAGTTGCGATGCAGCGTCAACAGGCGGCGTCCTCACCACATCATTCATGGGCGCGACCGGCGTCGGAGCCAATATCTGCGGTGGGCTTGCCGTTTTGCCGGCGGGTGAAGTCCCGACTGCCGGAGCCGACGGCTCGCTTTGAGTGGTTTTCAGGTTCGGCCGGTCGGGTGAATCGACAACGGGGCTGGGTGCGGATGAGGCAAGCGTGCGGTTGTTATTGTCCGGATCTTGGACCAGCGCGCGAAGCTGCGTATCTTTCATCTTGCCCGGCGGCCGTTCGCCGACAGGGCTGAGCATGACGATCGCAGTTCCGGTGCCTAGGGCCAGCAAAAGCAGCGGCAGCGCGAGCGAGCGTGCGGAGCGCAACATGACGCTCTGTTTCACAATTGCGGGATGCAGCGGCGCTTGAGGTGCCGGGGTTGCACGCTCGACGCCATCGAGGCGAGGCGCCGCACCCGCGAGGAAGGTTCGCGCCTCGTGATCGAAACGCCGGACGTTGCGCGTGTCCGGGCCTGAGCCCCCCTCCGCCAGCTGCTTCGGCTTTTGAGCCGAATCGGCATTGCTCCGTTTCGGGGCCTGCTCGCCTTTGGGCGGCGGGGGCATCGAAGCTTTGGCCTGGAGACGCCCTTGGTAGGCATCGGAAATCTGGGAAAGAGAGTGGACGGGCGGGCTCTTGCGTTTGATCAATGTGACCAGTGAGCCCGGCGCTCCATCGGCATGCTCGCGGCTGGGCACCCCGCTGCGTGTATTGCGGCCGGCGATCCGTGAAACCCTCGCAAGCGCCTCATGGTCCTTCCCGCCAGCCGTGGTGGGCTTGCTCAGAACAGAGGCGGCAACCTCACGCAATTGCCGCTCGACGGCGTCAAGATCGGCGACCCTGGTCGCCATCTCCTTCTGCGCTGCACGTGACGGCGGCCCCTCCTTCGCTCCAACAGGCGTGGACGACTTGTGTGGCCGAAAATTCTCAACACCTGGCGCCCTCATCCCGGAGAAGTCACCGACGGAAACGGCATCGGGAGATGATGGATCGAAATTTCGCAATTTCCGCTCGAGATCATCGAGATCGATGCTCTTAGAGGATGATTTGGCGGGGTTCATTTCTCTCTCCCAGCGGTCCCCCGGCGCCGCGGTTATTGGTAGCCTCCAGGTTTTCGCGGACAATGGCGACAGGAGTCGTCAAGGTCAATATTCGGTGCAGCCATATTGTGCTTTGTGAGGTATATTTGTCACACAATATTACAAAATAACTCACTTGTCAGAAACGACGAGCCGAAAATCTTGCAATGTTTTCTTACGTATATTTCACGGAATAAAAAAGGTGCATGGGTTTGATTTTTGCTCCCTTCGCTTCAACCCTGTCTCGTATAAAGGAGACGTTACACTTCCTGCGCGAATGCCAGCTTCCGCTGCGCGCCCGCCAAGCCTCTCGTCTCTGACTAGGCCCCGAGATGGATAGGGCTGTCGCGCTTCTCGCGCTCGGTGGGCAGGTCGTCTGGCCCTGCTGCCGGCCTTTCCCAGTCGTCATCATCCCGGCCAACGCGAGCACCGATGATGCTGAGCGTGCCTCGCGAATCGGCCGCGACCGCCAGGGTCACGCTCCAGGCCTTCGTCGATACGCCGAGCATCAGCTTGCTGAAGCTCCGAACAGGTCTAATAATAAACTCTGATCTCCCCGCCATGACCTGATCCTCTCAAGTAAAAGGAAAAGCTCAACTCTTTTTCGAGCGCCCGCCTTGGGACAGTGTCAGCATCGACGTGAGCCTATATCCATTTTTTGGCGAGATGGCGAGGTTTTATTTCAAATTCGCGAAAATTTTTTGCAACCACTACGTTGGTCCTAGCCTTTGGCTACCCGGAAAGCTTGTCTGCAATTTTCGAGATAGGGATCTCTCGCCGTCGCGAAGACCCGGGACAACTCGTTGACACCGAAGCGGGCATGACGAACACTGATTGTGCGTCGCCGAGCTTCGTGCACGAATTCGACACGATCCTGTTCGGCGTATCGCCTGAAAGTGGGCCGAAAGAGCCTCAGCATTCGGGAGGAGATATGAGAAATTCGTCGCGCCTGATCCGCGGTTTCGGGCTTCCGCTTCTCGGCTTCGCACTCGCCTTGCTGCCGCTCACCCGCGAGGCGTTCGGGCAGGAGAAGCCGATCCGCATCGGCTTGCTCTATGATCTTTCCGGCCCCTTCGCCGCGGCAGGCTCGGTCGCCTCCCAGATCGGCGCTCAGATCGCCATCGACCTGACCAATGAGAGGGGTGGCATTCTCGGTAAATACAAGGTCGAAGCCGTCAACGCCGATTCGCAAAGCAAGCCGGACGTCGCCATCAACGAAGGCGAAAGACTGATCAACCAGGAGCATGTCGACGTCATCGTCGGCGTGTATTCGAGCGCGGCCGCCGTGCCGCTCGCCAGCAAGGTCGAGGAGCAGAAGAAGATCTTATGGATCACAACTGCCGTCGCCACATCGGTCTTCAAGGATCGAAACCTCAACTATGTCTTTCGAGCTCAAATCCACTCCGATCAATATGGACAGGCAGGCATTGGCTTTTTGACCGAGCACGCCAAGGCCGACCTTGGCGCCGAGCCGAAGGATCTCAAGGTCGCGATCATCTACGAGGATGGCCCTTACGGCACCGGGGTCGCGGCTGCGGACGAGCAATACGCCAAGCAGGCCGGCATTCAGATCGTGCTCAAGGAAGCCTATTCGGCGACTGCGCCCGATCTTTCGTCACTCGTGACCAAGCTGAAGCGAGCACGCCCGGACGTGATCTTGCATGCGGGTTACAACCCCGACATCACGCTCTTCCTGCGTCAGGCTCGCGAAGCGGGCCTGCGCTTCAAGATGCTGATCGGCAACGGTGCGGGGTACAGCCAACTCGACAAGCTCACCGCGACCTTCGGTTCGGATATCGACAACTTCTGCGATATCGACCCGGTGCCCGCGCAGCATCTCGACGCCTCGAAGCTCGCTCCTGGGCTCGGCGACCTCATCAAGATCATGGTCGATCGCTACAAGGCAAAAACAGGCGCCAATGACGTGCCGCCTCATGTCTCGATGGGCTTCAATCAGACCTGGATCTTACTGCAGAGCGTGTTGCCGGTCGCCATCCAGAAATACGGCGGCACCGATGCGGAAGCGATCCGCAAGGCGGCGCTTGACGTCGATCTTCCCGTTGGTGGAACCATTCAGGGGTATGGCGTGAAATTCTTCCCGCCGGGCACGCCACTTTCCGGCCAGAACGAACGTTCGACGCCTGTCGTGATGCAGTACGTCAAGGGGCAGATCAAAGTCGTCTGGCCGACGGCGATCCAAAACGTGCCCCCCGTTCTGCCGCTGCCGGCACAATCCCCCTACGCGATGAACTGAGCTCGCAGCGATGACGGGGCGCGAATTTCGCTGCGCGGCGGCAGCTCCCGCGCGCAGTGCCCTCCCGCAACGCAAATTTGCGCCCGTGCGCGCCGGAACGGACAAAAGCTGATGCTCGAAGTTTCCGGCCTCAGCAAGCGTTTTGGCGATTTTCCGGCGGTCAACGAGGTATCTTTCGCCTTGCGGAAAGGCGAGATTCTCGGCCTCATCGGGCCCAACGGCTCAGGCAAGAGCACGACCTTCAATCTGATCGCCGGTGCCATGCGCCCGAGCGCTGGCTCCATCCGCTTCGAGGGCAAGGAAATTGGAGGCTTGCCCGCGCATAAAGTGTGCCGCATGGGTCTTGCTCGCACTTTTCAAATCCCGCGCCCGTTTCGGCGGCTCTCGCTTATCGAGAACGTCACGCTGGCCGCGCACTACGGCAGCGGCAGCGCCATCGGAGAAGGCGAGGCGCGCCGCAGGGCAAAAGCCGCCATCGAGACAGTAGGCTTGCCAGGGGCAAATACGAGCACCGAAGGCCTCGGCGCTGCCGCCCTCAAGAAGCTTGAGCTCGCCCGCGCCTTGGCGACGCAGCCGCGTCTTCTTCTTGCCGATGAAAGCCTCGGCGGCCTCGACCACACGGAGATGGAGCACGCTGCCTTGATGCTGGAGACGATCCGCAGCCGGCTCGGGATCACCATCATCTGGGTGGAGCACATCATGGGACTTCTGATGCGCGTCGTCGACCGGGTGATCGTGCTCGACCATGGCGAGAAGATTTTCGAAGGCCTACCGGAGGTTGCCGCGCGAGACGCGCGCGTCACCGAGGTTTATCTCGGCCATGCACGCGCCTGAGGCATCGCCGGTGATCGCGCATGGCCCTCGGAGTGAAGGAAGATGCTGAGCCTTAGAAGCGTCAGCGCCGGCTATGGCTCGTTCCGTGCGTTATTCGACGTGTCGCTCGAGGTCGCCCCCGGCGAGGCCATTGGTGTCGTCGGACCAAATGGCGCCGGGAAGTCCACGCTGATGCGCGTCATCTCCGGCATGCTCCGCTCCTTCTCCGGGGAGCTCGCCTTCGAGGGTCGCTCGCTCACCCATTTACCGGCCTATCGCATTGTCGAAGCCGGCATCGCTCATGTTCCCGAGCATCGTCGGCTGTTTTCCAAGCTCACCGTAGAGGAGAACCTGCGGATCGGCGCCTTCCTCCCGCAAGCGCGCCGCAATTACGCCGAACGCAGCGAATGGGTCTACGCGCTCTTTCCGCGGCTTCTCGAGCGACGTCGTCAGCTCGCCGGCACATTGTCGGGAGGCGAGCAGCAAATGGTGGCGATCGGCCGCGCTCTCATGTCGAAACCGAAAATGCTGCTCATGGACGAGCCATCCGCGGGCTTGGCGCCCCTCGTGGTCGAGCAAGTGTTCAACCTCGTGCGCCGCATCCGCGAGGAGGGCTTCACCGTGCTCATCGTCGAGCAAAATCTCCAGCAGGTGCTCGAGGTCGTCGACCGCGCCTATCTCCTCGAGGTCGGCCGCATCCGGCTCTCAGGAAGTGCGGCCGAGCTCAAAACCAACCCGATGATCCAGCAAGCCTATATGGGGTTGTGAGGCATGGACATCTTCCTCCTCGAAGCCATCATCAACGGCATCCTGCTCGGCGGCGTCCTCGCTCTGTTGGCGCTCGGCCTCAACCTCATCTTCGGTGTCATCGACGTCGTGTGGATTTGTTATGCAGAGCTTGTCATGTGCGGAATGTACATGATCTTTTGGCTGCACGGTTTCTTTGGCTGGCCGATCCTCATCGCCTCATTCGCCGCCATTCTCGGAGTGGCGGGATTGGGGGTCCTCCTGCACCTTCTCGTCATCTCGCCGATCCTCGGCTCAGCACCCATCAATCAGCTTCTCGCGACAGGTGGGATGCTGTTCTTCCTGCAAAGTCTCGCGACACTCCTTTTCGGCACCGATTTCCGCAATATCGGGCTTCGGCTCCCCATCATCGAATTTGGCGACATCTTCATCAGCTACTCGCGCCTTCTGGCCTTCGGCGCTGCGCTCATCGGCGCGGTCGCGCTTTATCTCTTCCTGTCGCGGACCTATCTGGGCATCGCCATGCGAGCCATCGCGCAAGACCGCGAGGTCATGGGGCTGATGGGCGTCGACCAGCGTCGCATCTATCTCATCACCTCGGCCGTGGGGGGCGCCCTCGCCGGCCTCGCCGCATGCCTTCTTGTCCTCCAATACGACGTGCACCCGTTCATCGGGCTGAGCTTCGGGCCGATCACCTTCATGATCTGTGTGCTTGGAGGATTGGGAAACATGATCGGCGGTTTCGTTGCCGCCTTCGTGATGAGCCAGATCATCGCGATCGGCGGCTACTATTTCTCGATCGAGATCTCCTATGTCCTCGCCTTCGTCTTCTTCATCGTCTTGATGTTCATTCGGCCGCAAGGGCTCTTGGCCCGATGATGCACGAGGCGAACCGGCGAATCGCGCCGCTCATTCTCGCGGCCTTTGGGCTTGCTGTCGTGCCCTTCGTGACCAGCGATTATGTGCTTCATATCGCCATCCAGATCCTGCTCTGGGGCTTCGTCTACACAGCCTGGTCTCTCATGGGAAAATTCGGCCTCGTCTCCCTCGGGCATGGCGCTTTTCTCGGCATCGGCGCCTACGTCTCGCCCTTGCTGTGGAACTACGCGGGCCTCACGCCTTGGCTCGGCATTCCGATCGGCGTGCTCATGGCCGTGTTGCTGGCGTTGATCATCGGTTATCCATGTTTCCGCCTTCGCGTCATCGGTCACTACTTCGCGCTGGTCACGCTGGCGCTCAGCCAAGTCGCGCTTCTGACGATCGTGGCGGCTCGCGACATCACTGGCGGCTCTCTCGGCATGACGCCAAGGGCCGTTGGCCACTCCTGGTACGCGCTGCAATTTCCGGAGAAACCCTATTTCTATGCGATCGCGCTCGTCGTTTGGGTGTTCGGCATCGGCGTCTGGCACTTCGTCGATCTCGGCACGGGACGCGCGGCGCTTGACGCCATCGCCGAGGATGAAGGCGCCGCCGCGGCCATCGGCATCAACGTCATGCGCGAGAAGCTTCGCGTCACCGTCGCGAGCGCTGCGCTCACTGCTTTTGGCGGAGCGCTTCTCTCGCAATATTTCATGTACGTGAACCCCGACACCTTGTCGGGCATCGGGGTGTCGCTTCAGATCGTCTTCGCGGCGATCGCGGGCGGCATGTACTCGGCTTTCGGCCCCACTGCCGGCGGGCTCTTCACCATCGCCCTTCCTGAAATTCTGCGCATCTCAATGGGCACGAATTTCGTGGGCGCGGCCAATACCATCTATGGCGCGCTGCTCGTCATCTTCATCATCTTCATGCCGCGCGGCATCATCGGCTTGGTCGAGCGCCGCCTCGCGGCGGCGCCCGCCCGTATATGAAAATGCGACCGTTCACCGGCTGCTCGGACTGCAGCCGGGCGGGAAGCACGCTCCTCACATCGGCGGCGTGACGCCGTCCTTGCCGACGCTGAGGGCGCTTGCGGTCAACGTGCCGTCCGTGCCTTTTTGGGTGATGGCGAAAATCTTGACGCCCGGTTTCACATCGTTCTTGTCGATCGGCACATAGGTCACGATCGCGGTGTCGGGCTGAACGAGGACGGTGCGCGAGCCGCCTTGATACGTCACGGTGATCGTCTTGCCGTCGACGCTGTCGACCGCGTTGCCGGCCGCGCCGTTTGTCATCGAAGAGCCGGGGACGAGATCCCAAGGCCGATCGCCCTCGCCCGTTCCGCGCAAGGATTCGGGAAAGATGTGGATCTCGAGCGACCGTGATGATGAGCCCTCCTTCTGCACCGTCGTCGTGCCGATGAACACGCCCGGCTTGATGTCCGCGACGGAGGCTTTGGTCACACCGAGAAGACGCAGTGGCTGCCCAAGACGCACCGTCACATCCGTGCCCTGGCGTGATTTGACGACCAGCGTCGATGCGCCATCGAACGAGACGACCTCGCCGCGAACTCGCACGACCTCGGGCGTCTGCGCCGAGGCCGGAGGCGTGCCTGAAGCGAGGAGGGCGCCAAGAAGCATGCCGGCCATAGAGGCAGCGGCTTGTTTTAAGCGGACCATCAACGAACTCCATTGAAAATCTCGCGCGAAGGCGAGCACGCCTCATCAGGGGCGTTGGCCTTGGCTCTAAGTCAAGTTTAGCGAAGGTAAACTTATCGAGAGCAGCAAGTGCATGGTCCGCAAAGCGGCCCCACTCTTTGCAACAAGATCATATGGAAAAACAAGAAGATAACCTGACGCTACTGATCTCATCCAAATGCAATGCGTTATAAGCGCCGTGATAGTGTTGGGATTCATCCAATCTAATTTGATCGCGCTCTTCCTGGACTGAAGTGCTCATCGCTTGGCGTGTAAGGTCAAGCCCCGAGGTAAGCCGCTTTCACCTCGGGGTTGTTTAAAAGCTCCGACCCCGATCCGGACAGCTTCAGGCGACCTTGCTCGAGGACGTAGCCGCGATTGGAGAGCTCCAGCGCCGCGAATGCGTTCTGCTCGACCATCACCACCGTGACGCCATCCGCCTGAATGCCTTTGATGATATCGAAGACGCGCTCGACCATGGTCGGAGCGAGCCCGAGTGAGGGCTCATCGAAAAGCACGAGCTTGGGCCTCGACATCAAGGCTCGCATGATTGCGAGCATCTGCTGCTCGCCACCCGACAAAGTGCCGGCTGTTTGCGCGCGACGCTCGTACAGAATCGGGAAGCGATCGAATAGTCTTTTCATGTCGGAGGCCACCGCCGCCGCATCGCGGCGCAGATGGCA
Source organism: Hyphomicrobiales bacterium (assembly GCA_019246665.1). Taxonomy (GTDB): domain Bacteria; phylum Pseudomonadota; class Alphaproteobacteria; order Rhizobiales; family Beijerinckiaceae; genus GAS188. The sequence goes on along the minus strand of JAFAQA010000209.1, from coordinate 9,057 downwards.
CCCCATCTGCAGATTTTCAATAACCGTCATGTAGGGAAAAACGCGGCGACCTTCGGGGCAGTGCGCGATGCCGAGCTGCAAGACGCGGCGTGCCGAAGCGCGCGTGATATCCTTGCCCTCAAAGACGAGGCGTCCCTCCACCGGCGCGATGAGGCCTGAAATTGCCTTGAGCGTCGTGCTCTTGCCGGCGCCATTGGCGCCGATGAGGGCCACCATCTCGCCCTTGCGAACCTCGAGCGAAAGCCCTCTTACGGCGGAGACCTTGCCGTAGCGGCAAACCAGCCCCTCAATTTTGAGCACGCGCGTACCTTTCGCCCAGATAGGCGCGGATGACCTCCGGGTTTCGCTGGATCTCCACGGGCGCGCCTTCGGCGATGATGCGCCCCTGATTGAGGCAAACGACGCGGTCCGAAACGCCCATCACGATTTTCATGTCGTGCTCGACGAGCAAAACGGTGATGTCGCGTGCACGAATGCGCGTGAGTGTCTTCATGAAATTCGCCGTCTCGGTAGGATTCATTCCAGAGACCGGCTCATCAAGCAGAAGCAAGGTGGGCTTCGCGGCAAGCGCGACGGCCACCTCGAGCAGCCGCAACTCGCCATAGGGCAGCGATGAGGCCAGCTCGGCCGCAGGCGCATTGATACCGACGAAGCGCAAGATCTCATGCGCCTCCTCGACGAGCTCTTCCTCTTCGCGCGCCACGAAAGGAAATCCAAGAAGGATGGCGATCGGATATTGCCGCGAACGCGAATGCAGGCCGATCAAGATGTTGTCGAGCACCGTCTGCCCCGCGAAGACGCTGGTCTTCTGGAAGGTGCGAACCACGCCGAGCTCGGCGATGCGATTGGGCTTCATGCCGTTGAGGCGCTCGCCGCGATAGGCGATGTCACCTGAGGCGGCCGGAAGGTAACCAGTAATGGCATTGAAGGCTGACGTCTTTCCGGCACCATTCGGGCCGATGAGCGAGACGACTTCACCCTCGTTGACAGCGAACGACATGCTCTCGACCGCTGTGAGACCTCCGAAGCGGATCGACAGCCTTTCGACCGCGAGCGCGACGCGCGGCACCTCGGGGTTCATGGCGCCACCTGCCGTGCGGAGGCATCTGCATGCGGCTGTGGCTCTGAATTGATTGGATGGCGATGTTGTCGAAGTGATCGGAGAGCGGGGACGATGCCTTGCGGGAGAAGGTAGACGACGAGGATCATCAGCACGCCGTAGACGATCCACTGCACTTCGGGCGCGATGGCGAGGGAGCGCAAGCCCTCAGGAAGCAGGCCGAAGATCACACCGCCCACAACCGGCCCCGCAAGGGTCCCTTTGCCGCCGGCCACGACCATGATGACCATGGTGACGGTGTAAATGAACAAGAAGACATTCGGATCGACGATGCGGACGTATTGGGCGTAAAGCGCGCCCGCCGCGCCGGCGATCGCGGCCGACACGACCGTCGCCAGCACCAGATATTTCGTGACGTCGATGCCGACTGACGCGGCAAGGGCCTCATTCTCCTTGAGGGCGATCATGGCGCGCCCTGCCCGCGAGCGCACGAGCCTCGCGATGATCACATAGGCGAGGATCGCGAAAACAAGGACGAGATAGTAGTTCGCGACCTTGCCGATGAAGGTGATGTCCACGAGACCTGGAATCGCGACGGAGAGAGGCGGGATGTTGTTGAGCGCCATCGGCCCTTGCGTCAGCTCGTCCCAGTTGAGAGCCACGAGCCTCACGACCTCGGCGAAGCTGATGGTCACGATGACGAAATAGGCGCCGCGCACCTTGAAAGCGATCCTGCCGATGGCCCAGCCGCAAAGCCCAGTGATCACGATGGCGCAGGCCATCGCGAACCAGACGGGTTTCGGGTCGAGCGTGACGAGCCAATCGGGCAAAAGATGCACCTCGAAGCCGAGCGATGCGAGCGATGAGACATAAGCACCGATGCCGAAGAAGGCTGCATGGCCGAGGCTCAGCTGTCCCGTATAGCCGAGCAGCAGGTTCAGACTCATCGCCGCGATGATGAAGATGCCCGTGATGATGAGCACGTGCAGAAGGTAGAAATTTCCGAGCCATAGTGGGATCGAGAAGAGAAAGGCGAGGCCCGCGATAGTGACGACGCGCCTCACCCGATTCGCTCCTTGCGGCTGAATAATCCCGTGGGCCGCACCAAAAGGATCGCAATGATGAGCAGGAAGCCCATCGCGTCTCGATAACCGGAGGAAATATATCCAGCGCCGAGCTCCTCGATGAACGCGAGGATGAAGCCGCCGATCGTCGCCCCCACGATATTTCCGAGACCGCCGAGAATGACGATGGCGAAAGCCTTGAGCGAGGCGAGATCACCCATTGTGGGCGTGACCACGAAAATGGGGCCGAGAAGCGCGCCCGCCGCCGCCGCGAGACCGGAGCCGAGCGCGAAGGTCGACATGTAGATCGTGCCGATATCGACCCCCATGAGGGCCGCCGTGTCCGGGTCCTGGAAAGTCGCGCGCATGGCACGCCCGAGACGCGTGCGGTTCACTAGAGCATAGGTGGACATGATCAGGCCGAGCGCGACGGCGAGCACGAACAGCCGGTTCCACGACACGGAGAGCGCGCCTATCACGAGAGGCGAGGAGGGAAAAGGCGTCCTGATCGACTTTGCGACTCCCGACCAGAGAAGCTGCTCGAGATTCTGCATAGCGATCCAGGCGCCGATCATGACCAGCATCGTCGTGTCGATGTCGGCGCCGCGCAGCTTGCGCAAAAGCAGGAACTCGATCGCCGCGCCGAGCGCGATGCCGAGCAGCATGGCGAGCAGGAGGGACAAGAAGAAATCGAGATGCAAAAGCATCACGAACATGTACATCATGTAGGCGCCGAAGCTGTAGAGCTCTCCATGCGTGAAGTTGACCACGCGCATGATGCCGAAGATCAAGGTGAGGCCAATGCCGAGAAGCGCATACGTGCCGCCCAGCACGAGTGCGTTGAGGCAATGTTGCAGCAGTTGGTCCAAGAAAGCAGCTCTTTGCGAAAGGCTCTTACGGGAGCTGCGAGGGCGAGCGACGCGCTCGCCCTCTCCGGCTCAATCGAACCCATCCGCGACCGAATGGCCGCGCATGAAGATGAGTTGAACTATTGCTTCACGACTTTCCCGCCCTCGATCTTGACGAGATAGACGCTCGGCACGTTCTGTCCGCTCTCCTTGCCCGCGGGCCCTTGCTTGATGAAGGCGATGTCACCGTTCACGCCCTTGACCTTTACCTTCCAGAAGGCCTCCCGGATCGCCTCCGGCTCCGCCTTGCCGGCGCCATTGATGGCGGCCGCGATGGTGTAGATGCCGTCCCAACCGCGGAAGCCCTCGGTGAGGCCGCCAGTGTTGTACTTCTTGTCCTTCCAAGCTGACGTGAACTTTTGGGCGACATCGGGATTCTTGACGGCATCGGGGAACCAGGGTGTGAAGAAGACGAGGTGGTAGGAGCCGTTCGCCGCATCGCCCGCCTGCTCGATCAACTGATCGGGCGCAACCGAACCACCGGTGGTGATGATGCGCATGGTGATCTGCTGATCCTTCGCCTGCTTCAACACCAAGGTGAGCTGGGCAACGTCGGTGGTCACGAACAGCGTATCGCCTCCCGCCGCCTTGATCTTGGCGAGCTGCGCGGAAAGGTCGGTGGCGTCCGGCTCCATGGTTTCCTGGGCACCGATGTCGATGCTTTGGCCCTTCAGCATCTTGGTGAACTCTTGCATCGAGCCCTTGCCGAAATCATTGTTCGTCACCAGGAAATTTGCCTTCTTGATGCCGAGCGACTTGGCGAGCGGTGCGAACGCGGTGGCCTCCATCTCGGAAGTGGGGCTGATGCGGAAAATGTAAGGGTTGCCCGAAGTTGTGATCTTTCCTGAGGACGAGGTCTCGACCAGCATCGGTATCTTGTATTCTTCGAGCTTGGGCATCACGGCAAGCGTCAGCGTCGAGCTCCAGGCGCCCATCAGAACCGGTACTTTGTCCTTGACTATCAGCCTTTCCGCCGTGTCAACCGCCTCGGTCGGATTGGATTTGTTATCCTCGATGATGAGCTCGAGCTTCTTGCCGAGCACGCCACCGTCCTTGTTGATGGCTTCCGCGGCAAGCTGAGCGCCCTGCACGACGTAGTTGCCGGAAGCGGCAAAGGCGCCCGTCAACGGTTCGCTGACGCCGACCTTGACCGAATCCTGCGCCCTAGCGGCGCTGACCGACGCGGCGCTCGCCAAAAGCGCAAGCCCTGCTGCCGCGATGACGCTCTTGAAAGACGGTTGCATAGGCACCTCCTCTGATGGACGCGCCCGGATCGAGCTCAACCGTGGACCGGGCGCGACGATGATGATCTTTTTATTTCAGAAGCTCACGCTCACAGTTGAGTAGGACGAATTGTTCAGCGGCCAATCGCCATGCGGGGACGCGCGACGAGAGGGCGTTATTGCATCTTCTTTCGCAGTCGCGGGATGATTTCCTTCGCGACCGCGCTCACCTGTTCACCCTCATACTTGTAGGGAACGAAGATGATGCGATCGACGCCCGTCGCGATATGCGCCTCGAGCTGCTCCACGCATTCCTCGACGCTGCCCATGATGGCGCTGTGCATCGTCGATTCCGACCAGGACGCGTAGTCCCATTCGGTCTGCAGCCATTGGGTCATCGAGGCTTCGATCTTGTCTCGTGGTCCGATGCAGATCGGAAGCTGATTCGTCGAGATCAGCTCGTCGGGATTGCGACCCGCCTCCTCGGCGAAACCGCGAACCTTCGCCCATGTCTTCGCGAAACTGTCGGCGGTATAGTAATAGGTGAGCCAGCCGTCTCCCCTGGTGGCGGCTCGCTTGAGAACCGCATCGACATAGCCGCCGATCAGGATGGGCGGGCGCGGCTTTTGCACCGGCTTCGGTTGAAGCACCGCCCCGCGCAGATTGTAGGGTGGGTATTCGCCGTCCACCCTGTCCTCTGTCCAGAGCCGGTCGATGATCTCGAGGCTCTGCTCCATGATCTTGCCGCGCTTGGTGAAATCAACGCCGAGACTGTCGAACTCGCGCTTGTACCAGCCAACGGCCGCACCCAGGATCAGACGCCCATTCGAGACATGGTCCATCGTCGCCAGCTGCTTGGCGAGCACGACCGGATTTCGCATCGGCATGACCAGGATGCCGGTGCCGATCTTGATCTTCGAGGTGCGTGCGGCAACGGCAGTCAGAATGATGAGCGCCTCATGGATCGGGAAATTCGGATCGACGCCGAGCAGCAGATGGTCCCAGGCCCAGAGCGATTCATATCCGAGCTCCTCCATTCGCACGCCGTAGTCGATCAACCCCTGCGCACTCGGCATCTCCGGATACTTGGTGAAATTCCGCATCGCAATGCCGAATTCGGTTTGCGTCTTCTTAGCCATTCGCGGGAGTCCTTGCTTCAGTGCCGCCGATCGCGACGTGTCAGGCGGTGTAGAGGGCGCGCGGATCGAGCTCGCGCAACACAGCAAGTTCGTCCGCGCGCGGCGGTGCCGTCGTCTCGATCTTGCCGTCGAATTTGAGCTCGAAGCCAGTATTCTCTTGAACCTGCTCGCGGGTCACGCCGTGATGCAAGCCAAGTACTTTCATCTGTCGCGTCTCGTCGTCGAAGCCCATGATCGCCAGGTCGGTGACCACGCGCCACATGCCGCCTTGCGGCAGGCCCGAATCCTTGCGCGTTCCGCCCCCCTTGAGCCATCCGGGCGAGGTGATGAAATCGACATCGGCCACGAAGCGGCGCTTCTCGTGCTTCATGGCGACGATCATGTTTGTGAGCGAGGAGATGTCGTTGCCGCCGCCGGTGCCGGGGAGGCGTATCTTCGGATTCTCGGCGTCGCCGATGAAGGAGGAGTTGAGATTGCCGAACCGATCGATCTGCGCGCCTCCCATGAAGCCGATATCGACATAGCCGCGCTGCAAGAGGAGCAGCACGTCAGTGATCGGCAGCACCATGTTCGAACGCCGAGTACAGCGCTGCTCATTGGTGGAGGGCGGCAGCTCGCCCGGAACGATGAAGGGGCCAATCGTGCCTCCTTCGAAGAGGATCGTCAGTTGCGGCGCGAAAAGGCGCTGGGCGAGTGTCGCTGCCAACAGCGGCACGCCAATGCCGGCAAAGACGACCTGCCCGTTGGTCATGAGGCGCGAGGCCATCACGGCCAAGAGCTCAGATGTCGTGAAGGTCGAGCTGGGTTTCGTGTGCTTAGTCATTGTGCACGCTCCGTCCGCGGCGGCTGGCATCGAGCAGGGCATCCATGCCGAGCTTCGCCAGATAATCGGGCCAGCTCTTCGGCCCGTAATAGAATTCCTCGAGATATTGTTGGGGACCCTTCACCGGGTCTTGCGAGCTGATCTTGGCGTAATGGTCGAGATGCGTGAAGAAGGGCTCGTAGAGGCCGTAGCACTCATGCGGTGCGCAGCCGAACGGTGCCTCGACCACCGCGTCCACGGTGAAGAAGGGGATGCGGGTGCGATCGGGCGTGCGGCGGATCTGATCGTTGCTCACGATGCGCTCGGTCGTGAGGATCACCTTGTTCGCCGCCATCGCCATGTCGATGTCCATGAATTGCAACCCGTCGAGCTGGGCGTTTCCGAAGGCGTCGCAACGCTGCACATGGATGAGCGCGATATCCGGATTGAGCGCGGGAAGAAGCACGATTTTCTCGCCCGTGAAGGGGCAATCCATCACCTTGATCTCGTCCTTGACCTGCTTGCCGACATCCGAGCCGAGCATGGTTCGCGATGGCATGAAGGGAATGCCCATGGCGCCTGCGCGGTAGCGCAGGCCGATCGACATATGGCTCCACTCCTCGAATCTCGCGAGCTTGTTCTCGGTGTGATGCCGCATCACCTTGGAGACGCCCCAGACGATGCCTTGCGTGAACCAGCTCGTGATGACGTGCTTTGACACTTCCGAGGCGAAGAACAGATCGCCTTCCGTCGAGGTGATCGAGCGCGAGATCACAAGGTCGCGCTTGCGAGCCCGGATGAGCGCCCAAACCATGGCGATCGGCGTGCGTGAAACGGTGCAGCCGCCGATGGCGACGTGGTCACCGTCATGGACGAGCTTCGCCGCCTCCTCGAGCGTCATGACCTTTTCGCGCAAGCCCCGATCGCGCGTCAGCGTCTCGTGACGCAGCGCGGAGTAGGATTTGACGAGCGGCTCGATGCCCATGTCCGAATCTTCCCTTCACGCCCGCTTGCGGTCGCGGGCCTCCTCCATACCGCTGTCGCGGTTGAAGGCCGTGATCATCTCGTCCCATTGCGGCACGAGATCCTGCAGGCGACGCCAGAACGCCTGATGCTTTCGCCGATCGAAATCGGCAAGGGCGATGCCTTGTTGCTCCACCCAGGTGAAGTAGCCAAGATTGAATATGCGTTCGCGCTCCTGATGCGTCGCCTCGAGCATGTCGTCGGTGTCGGCACCGAGCAGATACGCCCCGACGAGCTCGGCTGCCGTCTCGGGGGAAAGCTCTCCTGAATTGTGACGCCGCTCTAGGTAACGGCGCACCTCGCTGGCATAGAGCTCCGCACCATCGGTCGCGACCGTGATCACCACGCTATCGGACGACAGACGATAGCGCTTGGCGAGCTTGATGGCACCGAGCACATTGGCGATGCTCGAGAGACCGAACATCGATAATTTCGCAAGCATGTCTTCGGAGAGTGCGAGCCGGCGGGCAAGATAAGCCTTGCCGATCTCCGTGTTGAAGACCGCATTGAGCCCATCCGTCGCCTTGTCCGAGACGCCTATCACCACATCGGTGTTCATGACGTTGTGGATCAAGGGGACGTGCTTGTCCCCGATCCCCTGGATGTTGTGCTCGCCGTAGCCGTTGTTCAGCAAGGTCGGGCATTCGGCCGCTTCGACGACAGCGATCTTCGTTCCGTATTTCTCCTTGAGGTAGTCGCCCGCAGCGAGAGTGCCGGCGGAGCCGCTTGCCGAGACGAAGCCCGCGAGCCGCAAGCCGTTTGAGCTCGAGGCGAGCGATTCGAAGATCGTCCCGAGTGCCGGCCCCGTACAGCGCCAATGGGCAAGGTAGTTTCCGAACTCGCTGAACTGATTGACGATATCATTGGCCGGATCGCGCGCGAGCTCGGCGCAACGGTCGTAGATTTCCTTGACGTTCGCTTCGCTGCCAGGCGTGCGGACGATGTCTTGCGACGCGCTCACCCATTTCCCCAGCCAGTCGAAACGTTCCTGGCTCATGCCGGCGGGCAACACGGCGACCGCGCGACAGCCGAGGATACGCGAGATCGCGACGCCGCCGCGGCAATAATTGCCCGTGGACGGCCAAACGGCACGTTGCTTTGTCGGATCGAAACGCCCGCTAACCAGGCGAGGTGCGAGGCAGGCGTACGCCGCGAGCACCTTATGCGCGCGGATCATCGGAAAGAGCGTGCCGAGAGCCACGACGATCCGGGCCGGCACGCCGGTGAGCGCCTCCGGCAGCTCGACGTAGTGCGGCACCGAGACCTGCCCTTTGCGGCGCAAGTCATTGAACCAGTTCACGCGGTAGAGATTGTAGGCATGCGCACCATCCGGAGAGACATCGATGAGGCCGGCCCGGATGGCGACAGGCGCCGTCTGCGGCGACGCGATTTCAGCGAAGGTCGGCAGGCGCACGCGATTCTCGCCGAGAAGCTGCAACGCCTGCCGGCGCACCGAAGCGTCCTCGACGCGAACGGGAAAATCAAAGGGGCTCAGCGACATCTCACGCCCCACCTTCGGGCCGATAGAACCGGATCACTTAACCCATCATCCTATTCTTAGTACCAATATCGCCCGGATCAGGCGGCGGATCAACCGTTAAGTGCCAGGACGGCGATTCTTCAGGCCGGATGACGCGAAGCCTATTAGCATCGTCATTTTCGGGGGACGAGCTTTCGCAAGATTGTGATGATGCGAGCCTTCGTTCCCGAGTCGGCTCGCCATAGTCCGTTGTCCGGTGACGCGGCTTTCGTCCGGCGAGCTCGATCAGCGCCTCGATGTCGCGCGCGCTGATCTCTTGACCATGCGCAGCGCCGGCCGCCCGCGTGATCGATTCGTT
>JAFAQA010000535.1 GCA_019246665.1 Hyphomicrobiales bacterium | reverse complement strand
TCGAACAGCTCCCATGAGGGCATGCTGACGATGCGCACCGGCGTGCCGCTCGCCGCGAGCTGCTCGGCGGCCGCTACGCAGAGCGACACCTCGCTGCCCGTACCGATCAGGATGATCTGCGGGGGAGCGCCCCCCAGATCCGCCAGCACATAGGCGCCACGCGCGACGCCCGAAGCCGCAGCGAAGCGGCTTCGATCGAGCGTCGGCAATGGCTGGCGGCTCAAGATGAGGCAGGCCGGCTGGTGCTTGAGCTTGAGCACGACGCGCCAGGCTTCGGCGACTTCATTGGCATCGCAGGGGCGCAAGGTGACGAGGCCCGGGACTGCGCGAAGGCCGGCGAGCTGCTCCACGGGCTGGTGTGTCGGGCCATCCTCGCCCACGCCGATCGAGTCATGCGTGAAGATGTAAAGGGCCGGCAATTCCATGATCGCCGACAGCCGGATCGGATTGCGCATATAGTCGGAGAAGATCAGGAAGCCTGAGCCGAATGGCCTCAGCTTGGCGAGCGCCATGCCGTTGACCGCGGCTCCCATCGCGTGCTCGCGGATCCCGAAGTGAAAATTGCGGCCGCCATGATTGTCGGGCTCGAAGTCACCGGCGCCCGAAAACGTCATGCGGGTCTTGGTCGACGGGGCGAGGTCCGCAGCGCCGCCGATCAGCCAAGGCAGACGCTGGGCGATCGCATTCTCGACGGTCGCGGACGAATCCCGGCTCGCGATGCCCTTCGGATCAGGCGGAAAGGTCGGGATGGCCTCGTCCCAACCGGGAGGCAGCTCGCGCTTCTGCATGGCATCGAATTGCGCGGCGAGCTCCGGATGGGCGGCGCTATAGTGGGCGAAGAGCTCGCGCCACTCCTTGTGACGCGCAGCTCCGCGCGCGCCGATCCCGTCGGCAAAATGCTGTTGCACGCCGTCCGGCACGAGAAACTGCGAATCCTCGGGCCAACCGTAGAATTTCTTGGTCTGCCGGACCTCGTCCTCGCCAAGGGGCTCGCCATGCGCCTCGGCCGTATCCTGCTTGTGCGGCGCCCCATAGCCGATATGGCTCTCGACGATGATCAGCGACGGACGGCTCAATTCGCGCGCGGCGAGATCGAACGCACCGAGGACTTCCTTTTCCTCGTTGGCATCACGCACATGGAGGACATTCCAGCCAAGGCCCAGAAACCGAGTCGCAACATCTTCGGTGAAGGCGATCTCGGTGTGGCCCTCGATCGTCACGCGATTGGAATCGTAGATCCAGCACAGCTTGTTGAGCCCGAGATGGCCGGCAAGGGAGGCCGCTTCGTTCGAGATCCCTTCCATCATGCAGCCGTCGCCACACAGCGCGTAGGTGCGCCAGTCGACAATCGGAAAGTCTTTGCGGTTGAAATACTGACCCAGCCAGCGCTCGGCCATCGCGAGACCGACGCTCATCGCCACACCCTGGCCGAGCGGGCCTGTAGTCGCCTCGACACCCGAGGTCAGATGGTATTCGGGATGGCCCGGGCAGGCGCTGTCGAGCTGCCGAAACGTCTTGATGTCGTCAAGCGTCACGGAAGGCCGTCCGACCGTCTCATAACCTTCATTCACGGCTTGCGTCTTCGTCAGATAAAGCAGCGCGTAGAGCAACATCGAGGCGTGCCCGCACGAGAGGATGAAACGATCGCGGTTCGGCCAGACAGGCGAGGCCGGATCGAATGACAGGCGCTTCTGCCACAGACCGTAGGCGACAGGCGCCATGCCCATCGGCGTTCCTGGATGGCCGGATTTCGCCTTCTGGATCGCGTCGATCGCCAAGGTGCGGATCGTGTTAATGCAGAGGAGGTCGAGTGCGCTGCTGGTCATGGTCCCTCCGAACGTTGGGGCTTGGGGCTTGGAAGGCGCTTCGCCCGGCGGTTCCCGGTGCCCGGATCGGCGCCGCCCGGCGCCGGTCTGCTCAGGCATTGATCTTGGCTGTAAACGCATCGATCCATTCCCAGTAGCGGTCAGCGATCCGCTCGACCGCGGCGTCGCGCGTGAGCCTGTGATCACGCAGGCCGACGAGCGCATCCCAAAAGCTGGTGCGGCCGACCGCAAAGCCGATGAAGCCTGGCACAGGAGCTGCGGCGTGCAACCAAGCAAGGATGCCGCTTTCGTCCGATCCGCGCCCGAGAACGATACAGCCGACGCTGCTCCGGCCGTCGCGCCGTGCCGCAGCGACCACGGCCTCGCAATCCCCACGAAAGTCGAGCCCCTCGATCTTCCAGACGTCAGGCTCGACACCGGCAGCCTGCAGCTCCTTGATCGCCGCGATCATCAGAGACGGACGCAGCTCGCGATCGTAATGACGCTTGTCGCCCTCAAGCCTGTCGGATTGCTCATGTGTCATCGGCACCAGCAGCTCGAACATGAAGCGATGGCCGCTGCTGTGGCAGTAATCCGACAACTCTTTGAGCCGCGCCGCTTGGCGGCGATTCATCCCTGTGTCGGATTCAGGATTGTAGCGGACGAGCACCTTGACGAAGGTCGGCGCAAAGGCCTCGATATGCTCCTGCCAGCGGTCGCCATATTCGAAGGCGAACTCCTCCTGCCCGCTTCGTTCGGCCGGTGCGCAGGTGATAAAGCCCTGTGAGCGCGCATCGCGAAGGATCGCGGCGCCGAATTGCTCGTCGACCAGGATGCCGGCGGCCTCCCGCGGCGCTCCCTTCACGAGCGATCGCTTGAAGCCGTCATAGACGACCTGTTTGCTGTCCGCGACGATTGCCGTCTGCTCCGAGCTCAGTGGCGGGTTGAACCCGAACAACCCCTTCTCGAAGCTCGCCCGATGATCGAAGGGCAGGATGAACAGCGGGCGGTCATATCC
>JAFAQA010000519.1 GCA_019246665.1 Hyphomicrobiales bacterium | reverse complement strand
ACCGATCCGAACACCTTCAGCTTCACCTGGTTCCTGCCGTCGATCTGGCGCTACCGAAAGGCGCTCGGAGATGTCTTCGTCGCCTCGCTCTTCGTGCAGATCTTCGGTCTGATCACACCGCTTTTCTTCCAGCTCGTCGTCGACAAGGTGCTCGTGCATAAGGGGCACTCGACGCTCGTGGTGCTCGCGATCGGCCTCGTCGTGCTCGGCGTGTTCGAGGGCATCCTGCAATATCTGCGCACCTATATGCTCACGCATACGACGAACCGCATGGACGTCGAGCTCGGGCGGCGGCTCTTCCACCATCTCTTCCGCCTGCCGCTTTCCTATTTCGAGACACGGCCGGCGGGACAGACAGTGGCGCGCGTGCGCGAGCTCGAGACCATCCGCAACTTCCTCACCGGGCAGGGGCTCACCTCCTGCCTCGACCTCATCTTCACCATCATCTTCATCGCGGTGCTGTTTCTTTACTCGGTCGAGCTCACGCTCGTGGTGCTCGCCTCGATCCCGGTCTATGTGCTGATCGGAACCTTGATCCGTCCGCCCTTGCGCGACCAGATCAAGGAGAAGTTCAGCCGAGGCGCGCAGAGCCAGCAGCTTCTCGTCGAATCGATCATCGGCGTGCAGACGATCAAGGCCGCGAGCGTCGAGCCGATGATGCAGGTGCAATGGGAGGACCGGCTCGCCGGCTATGTGCGCACCTCCTTCGACGCCACGATGCTCGGCACCTTGGGGCAGAACCTCATCCGCGGCGTGAGCAAGATCGTCACCGCGTTGATCATCTATCTCGGCGCGGAAGCCGTGATCGACACGAAGCTGACGGTCGGCGGCCTTATCGCCTTCAACATGCTCTCGGGCCAGGTGGTGGCGCCGATCCTTCGGCTCTCCCAGCTCTGGCAGGATTTCCAGCAGGTGCAAATCTCGATCGAGCGCCTCGGCGACATCCTCAATGCGCCGATGGAGGCAACGGCGCGCCAGCTGCAATCGCTCCCCCCGCTCTCGGGCGCGATCGAGCTTTCCAACATCACCTTCCGCTACAAGGCCGGCACGCCCGACATCCTGAGAAACCTTTCGCTGACCATCAAGCCCGGCGAGGTGATCGGCATCGTCGGGCCGTCAGGCTCGGGCAAATCCACCATCACCAAGCTCGTGCAACGGCTTTACATGCCGGCCGACGGCCAAGTGCTGCTCGACGGCATCGACATCGCCCAGCTCGATCCGAGCTGGGTGCGCCGGCAGATCGGCGTCGTGCTGCAGGAGAACCTCCTCTTCAACCGCACGATCCACGACAACATCGCGCTTTCCGACCCGGCCATGCCGCGCAGCCGCGTGATGGCGGTCGCCGAGCTCGCCGGCGCCCATGAGTTCATCGCCACCATGCCGCAAGGCTATGACACGCTCATCGAGGAGCGCGGCGCCAATCTCTCGGGCGGGCAGCGGCAGAGGATCGCGATCGCGCGTGCGCTCGCCACCAATCCGCGCATCTTGATCCTCGACGAGGCGACGAGCGCGCTCGACTATGAGAGCGAGCGCATCATTCAGGACAATATGAAAAAGATCGTGCACGGCCGAACCGTGATCGTGATCGCGCATCGGCTTGCGGCCGTGCGGCCGTGCGACCGCATCATCGCCGTGAAGCGCGGCCAGATCGTCGAGGAAGGCAGCCACCTCGAGCTTCTGGCGCGCAAGGATGGCGTCTATGCGCATCTTTGGTCGTTGCAGACCGATCAGGCGCGCGTCTGATGGCCAGCGTAATCAGCGAAAGGCGCGATCGCGAGTTCCTGCCCGCCGCCTTGGAAATTCTCGAGACGCCGCCATCGCCGGCGCGCCGAGCGTTTCTGATGACGCTCTGCGCCTTCACTCTCATCGCGCTCGCCTGGTCCTTCATCGGCTATATCGACATCCACGCGGTGGCGCAGGGGAAGATCGAGCCCAAGGGGCGCGTCAAGGTGATCGAGCCCCTGGAGCCGGGCAAGATCTCGCAGCTCAACGTCAAGAACGGCTCGCATGTGTCGCTCGGCGATCCGCTGGTGGAGCTCGACCCCGTGGAGGCCAAGGCCGACGAGATGGCGAGCGCGCAAGCCGTCGCCGCGGGCCTTGCCGAAATCGCGAGGCGCAAGGGCGCCCTGCAGGCGGTGAGCGTCGCGAACTCCAAGATTGGGCCTCAGACGATCACATATTCGACAATCACTTGGGACGACACGGTGCCTCGGGCGCTCCGCGACCGCGAGGAGCAGGCTCTCGCGGCGGACCTCGCCCAGCTTTCCGGCGCGCTCGACAATCTCGATAAGCAACTCGCCGAACGTCAAGCGACGCGAGAGCGCCTGCATGCGAGCACCGTGATCGACGCGAAGCTCGTCGCGACGTCGAAAGAGCGCGTCGATATGCGCCAGGAGCTCATCGATCACAATGCCGGCACCAAGACCAATCTCATCGATTCCATGCAGGATTTCGAGCGTGCGGAGGCAACGCTCACGGCCGATCAGGGTCAGCTCGTGGAAAGCGAGGCGAGCATCGCCACGCTGAAAAGCCAAAAGGCCAAGGCCATCGGCGATTTCGTAGCCGACAACACGAACAAGCTCAACGAGGCCGCCAACAAGATGGAGCTCGACATGCAGGGCCTCGCCAAGGCGCGTGCGCGCGCAGCCCGAACCGTGCTCTTTTCCCCGGTGGACGGCATCGTGCAAAAGCTCGCTGTGACCACGGTCGGCCAAGTGGTCACCACCGGCCAGGCGCTGATGACGATCGTTCCGGGAAGCGGTGACCTCCAGATCGAGGCCTTCGTCTCCAATACCGATATCGGCTTCGTGAAGATCGGTCAGGACGCCGTGGTGAAGATCGACTCCTTCCCCTTCACCCGATACGGATCGATCACCGGCAGGGTCGCCGATATCGCGACGGACGCGGTCAACGAGGCCGAGGCGCGCATGATGCAGGCCAATGCGACGAGCCTCGCAAACAGCGCCAATGCGGCCGCGGCAAGCGGGCCCGACGGCCAGACCTTCGTGTTTCCGGTCACGATCGCCATCGATCAGAGCACCTTCAAGCTGGGCGACCAGAACGTGCCGCTTTCGGCGGGCATGAGCGTCACGGTCGAGATCAGGACCGACACCCAGCGCATCATCGACTACCTGCTGACGCCGCTTTCGACGATCACCTCTTCGTCGCTGCACGAGCGGTGAGCTTGT
>JAFAQA010000356.1 GCA_019246665.1 Hyphomicrobiales bacterium | reverse complement strand
AAGGCTGAGCTCAACGCTAAATCGTGAGGACGATGTAGTCCTCCTCGACGGAAACCGCGAAAGTCTCGACCTTATAGGGCCGTTCGGCCAGCTCGCTGCCGGGCTCGAGCGTCACAGGGTAGCTTTTGGCCTTTACACGCTCTGGATCGCAATGGGATTTGCCCGTGCGGATGTCGAATTCCCAACCATGCCAGGGGCAACGCAGAATCTCGCCTGGTCGCGAATAACGGTAAACGCCTGGCTCGGGTGACTGAACGAGGCCGGTCAGCTTTCCCTCGCACAGGCTGCCGCCTTTGTGCGGACATCGATCGACAAGCGCGAAAAGCTCCCCGCCCACATTGAAGATTGCGACCGCCCGTCCCTGCACGGTCACGAGCTTGCGAGTGCCCGGCGGCACCTCTCCCGCCGGTGCCACCACATGCCTCGCCACCTATTTTTTTCCGTATAACGTGAGGGCGTTCGTCAAGAACAGCTTGTCACGTTGCTCCGGCGTCACGTCGGCAGGAAGGCAGCGCGCCGGATCGTCGAAATCCCAGTGCGGATAATCCGAGGAATACAGGACGCGATCCCAGCCGATCCAGTCGAAAAGGTCGAGGAGGTGGCGCGGTCTCTCCGGCTCCTCCATCGGCTGTGTCGTCACCCAGATGTGCTCGCGAATATATTCGGAGGGCAGACGCTTCAAAGCGGGGTTTTCGGCCTTGAGCTTCCTCCAATGCGCATCAAGCCGCCAGCTTAATGATGGCAGCCAGCCAAAGCCGCTCTCGATGAAGGCCACGCGGAGATTCGGAAAGCGCTCGAACACGCCTTCCAGGACCAGGCTCGTGACTTGCGATTGGCAAGATTGCGAATGGCCGGCCATTTCCTCAATGTAGTAGGAGGGCCAGCCGCTGCTCGTGATCGGAAAACCGCTATTGCCGAAGGCGTGCACGCCAACCGGGAGATTGGCCTCTGATGCGGCCTCATAAATCGGCCAGTAGCAGCGGTTGCCGAGCGGCTGCGCCGTGCGGCTGAGCAGGAAGACCTGAACGAAATTGGGGTCGTCCGCGAGCCTTTCGATCTCGGACGCCGCCGCGGCGCCATGCTCGTAAGCCGTGAGGATCGACGCCTTGAGCCGTGAATCCTTTGAGGTCCATTCCGCGACCTGCCAATCGTTCACTGCCCGGCACATCGCAATGCTTTGATCCGGGTTCTGGTAATTCCCGGGATGAGGATTGATCACGGTGAGTATGCCGAGTTCGACGTTGTTGGCGTCGAGATGCTGGCGCTGCATCAAATCGAGCCGGCTCCCCGGCCTTCCCCCGGGCGGCCAGGCGTCACGCCTTGCCGCCTCCGGCTGCCCCTTGGGGTAGACGGGGCCTTGATAGATTCCTTGCCGACGCCGCGCGCCGAAGCTTTCGAGATGGTCGCGCCAACGTTTCTCGAGAAAGGGATACAGATCCTTGAGCGTGTTCGGAACTGGATGAAGGTCGCAATCGGCAACTCGTAGCTTCGCCTTGCGGGTGAGCGCAACCTCGCTCTTCGGCGTGGCGTGGATGTTCATTGCACCATCTCCATCAGGCGCGGATAGGTCTCGCGAGGATTGTCGATCAGGATTTTCCGAACGAGCGCGTCCGGCAACCCGTCCGGCAGGGCGTCGTCGCCGTCGAACTGCCAATGCGGATAATCGGTCGAGAAGAGGAGAAGCTTGTCGGAACCCATATGGTCCAGCAGCCGCTCCAAGACCTCACGATCCGGCGGCGCGTCAACCGGCTGAAGTGTCAGCCTGACCTGGTCGCGCACGATCTCGAAGGGGGGCCGATCGACCCAAGGCACCTCCATCCTGAGGCCCCGCCAGAATTTCGAAAGATGCCAGAGATGGGCGGGCAACCAGGTGAACCCCGATTCGAGAAGGACGACGCGCAATTCCGGATATTTCGAGAATACGCCTTCGCAAATCAGGCTCGTGAGCTGCGTCTGAAATGCTTGGGATTGGTTGACGTAATCCTCCGCGTAATAGGAGGTCCAGCCGACGGGAGTCATGGGATAGCGAAAGCTGCTGCCGGCATGAATACCGATCGGCAATCCGTGACGAGCGGCGGCCGCATAAACGGGCCAATATTGCCGCCGCCCCAAGGGCGCATCCGCGGTCACGAGCATCAGCACCTGAACGAAGCGCTTGTCGGAGGCCCAAAACTCGATCTCGTCCACGGCGAGCTCGGGGCTTTGCATGGGGATGAGGATCGAGGCGCGCAAGCGAGGTTCCCGATCGAGCCATTCGCGTGCCATCCAGTGGTTGAGGGCGCGTGCGATGCCTGCCGCCATGTCCTCGCTGAACAGGGCCTGCACTCCATATAGGCAGTTGCAGATGGCGGAGCTTGTCTCCCAGGGATCAAGCGCCTGGGACCTCAGCTCCGCGAGCGTGCTCGCTGCCTTTCCTTGCGCCGGTCGCCAATCATCACGCGCCGTGATCGGAGCTCCAGGCGGATAGTTCACCGTCTCGAGCTCGTGCAATCCTGCCTGCAGTGCCATCTCCCGCCAGTGATCCGACATATAGGGAAAAAGATTGGCGAGCGCGGGCAACGCTGGATGAAGATCGCAATCGATGGCGCCGATCGGGGGAGGCTTCACGGCTTGCTCCTGTCAGCGCCGCGTCCGCCCCTGTATCGCGTTCGCGCGCGCCCCTTTCATATAGCACCGAGGCACGCGATCCACATCCCTGATGAAGGAGCGATGAAGGCGAGGCCAAACTTGCCGCGAGCTCGGCGCGCCCGTCAGGCCAAAGGCAATCGCGTCTCGATGATACGCGCGAATAGGCTCGCTCCGAGAGGGAGGATCGCGTCATCGAGGATGAACCCCGGGTTATGAACCGGCACCGACCCTTCATGACCGAGCCAGAAATAGGCGCCGGGCACAGCACGCAGCATGTCGGCAAAA
>JAFAQA010000282.1 GCA_019246665.1 Hyphomicrobiales bacterium | reverse complement strand
CGGGATGAGCGCAGCCTTGTCGGCGAGCACATCGGTCTTGTTGAGGATCAGCAATTTACGCCGAGGCTCCTCGGCAAGTCGATCGAGAATGGACGCCACCTCGTCGTCAACGCCCTTTCGTGCGTCCACCAGCAAAGACACGAGGTCAGCATCCCCGGCTCCGCTCCAGGCGCTCGTGACCATGGCGCGGTCGAGGCGCCGTTTCGGCATGAAGATGCCCGGCGTATCGACGAAGATGATCTGGGCCTCGCCCTCGATCGCAATTGCCCGGACGAGGGCCCGCGTCGTCTGCGCCTTGCGCGACACGATCGAGACCTTCTGACCGACGAGCGCATTGAGAAGGGTCGATTTACCCGCATTGGGTGCGCCGATGAGCGCGACGAAGCCGCAACGGCGCGCAGCCTCTTGCCCGGCCGCGCTCACGCCGCGCTCGCCTGCCACACGCCGAGCTCGCGCAACATGGCTTCCGCCGCGGCCTGCTCGGCTACTCGCTTCGAGGGTCCGAACGCCACTTTCAGCGCCTGCCCTTCGACCGAGACACTGATGCGAAAGAGCGGGGAATGATCCGGACCCTCGCGCGCCAAGATCGCGTAGCTCGGTGTCGCAAGCCCGCGCGCCTGGGCCCACTCCTGCAGCGCGGTCTTGGGATCGATGCGGGGCCGCCCCGAGGCTCGCAAGCGCTCTTTCACGGCTCCGACCACGAGCGCGTTCGCCGCCTCATAGCCACCATCGAGGAAGACGGCACCGATCAGGGCTTCGGCGACATCGCCGAGAATGGCGCGATTGTGCCGACCGCCGCTTTGTGTCTCGCCGGGGCCGAGCCGAACATGATCGCCGAGATGCCAGATCTCGGCGAGCTCGGCGCAGCTCTCGCGGCGCACGAGCTCGGTGAGGCGCTTCGAGAGGTCGCCCTCATCCGCAACCGGAAACTCCCGGTAGAGAAGCGCCGCGATCGCAAGGCCCAGCACGCGATCGCCGAGGAATTCAAGCCGCTGATAGCTCTTGGCGCGCGAGCGCGCGCCGGCGACCGCGCTCACATGCGTCAGGGCGAGAGCGAGGAGCTGCTTGTCATGGAAGCGGTAGCCGATAAGCGCCTCGAGCGCTTCCGGCGCTGCCCCACTACGCTTCATGCGCCGATCATTTGATGCGTTCGAAGATACGGTTCCAGCGCACACTCGAGGGCCATTCCCAAAGCTTCCAGGCGCTGGCGTTTTCATCGATCGAGAAGAAGATGATCTCCGCTCTCCCTTCGAAATTCTCGAAGGGGACATAGCCGACCTCGCTCAGGACGCGCGAATCCTGCGAGTTGTCTCGATTATCGCCCATCATGAAGAAATGACCGGCCGGGACAGTATAGACGGGCGTATTGCTCCAATAGCCGGAATCGCCATCCTTTTGGATGATCTCGTGAGAGACGCCGTTCGGCAATGTCTCCATGTAGTGAGGCACATCGGCCGGGCGGCCGAACGCGTCGACCGTGTGATAGGGCGGCAGCGGCGCGCGCTGGGTCTCCTGGCCGTTGATGTAAAGCCGCGCATCGATCATCTGAATTCGATCGCCCGGAAGGCCGATGACGCGCTTGATGTAATCGGTCTTGCCATCCTTGGGCAGCTTGAACACGGCAATATCGCCGCGCTTCGGCTCGGAGCCCATGATGCGCCCTTCAAAAAGAGGCAGGCCGAGGGGTAGCGAATACTTCGAATAGCCGTAGGAATATTTCGAGACGAACAGGTAGTCGCCCACGAGGAGCGTCGGCACGAGCGAGCCCGACGGAATATTGAAGGGCTGAAACAGGAAGGTTCGAACCACGAGCGCGATGAGAAGCGCCTGAAAAACAATCCAGACGAGCTCGAGGACGCCGCCTTCGCTTTTGCGAGCGGCCGAATTGCGCGTGGTCGCCTCGGTCACCTGCGTCTCCCTGCGCTAAGGACATGCGCCGCGGCTCGCGCGCCGCGGACGCTTACATATGGCGCCCTGCTCGAATATTCGAGCCTGTCTCGTTCGAGCGCGGCCGAACCGTGGCGGGACGCTAGGGGATCGCACATGGATGGGCTGCGTCCGCGAAATGGCTTACTCGTAATCATCCGCCGTCGCGGCTTGCTGCGTGGAGGCAGGGCGACGATCCGCTCCGCCATGGCGCATCGGCCGCTCGCCGCGCTCGCCCCGTTCGGCTGGATCACGCCCGATGGCCTTCTGCAGATGGGCGAGATCGACGAAGTCATCGGCCTGCCGGCGCAATTCGTCGGCAACCATCGGCGGCTGGGTCGATGTCGTCGAGACGACGGTCACGCGCACACCTCGCCGCTGCATCGATTCGACGAGCGAGCGGAAGTCTCCATCGCCCGAAAAAAGCACCATGTGATCGATGTACTCGGCCATATCGAGGGCGGCGATCGCCAGCTCGATATCCATATTGCCTTTGATCTTCCGGCGCCCGGCCGCATCCACGAATTCTTTTGTGGGCTTGGTGATCACGCGGTAACCGTTGTAGTCGAGCCAATCGACGAGCGGTCGGATCGAGGAATATTCCTGATCCTCGATCAATGCGGTGAAGTAGAAGGCGCGCAACAGCGTGCCTTGGCTCTTATATTCCGTGAGCAGCCGACGGTAGTCGATGTCGAAGCCGAGCGTCTTGGCGGTCGCGTAAAGATTGGCTCCGTCAATGAACAGGGCAAGTTTTTCTGATTTCGCCATGTGATCCTGTTTGTGATCCTATTTTCGCGACGTGATGAAAATTCCTAGCCGCCCTGGCATTCAGGTCGCCAATCGCCGCATTTCGGCTCGCGCAAGGGCCAAATGAGGCCCGGCATGCGGAAAGGACAGGCTCTAAAGCGAAAAAATTGACGGTGCGGCGAAACGCCTTTCGTCCTCGACGATGTAATTCTTGCCTTGTTTGCACGGTTTGGTGTAGCAACCCCCTACACAAAACATCGCCTGGGCACAACTGTCGCCACTGAAAGGAGCGGGCCATGGCTCGCGTCACCGTCGAAGATTGCATCCAAAAGGTCGAGAATCGCTTCGACCTCGTCCTGCTCGCGGCGCATCGCGCCCGCCAGATCGCGAGCGGCGCACAGCTTCTCGTGGAGCGCGATCGGGATAAGAACCCGGTGGTGTCCTTGCGCGAGATCGCCGAGGGCGAGCTGAAGCCGATCGATCTGCGCGAAGGGCTCATCCATTCGCTGCAGAAATATGTCGAGGTCGACGAGCCTGAGGCCGAGACCGCACCGCTGATCGGGGTGCAATCTTCGGATTCGACCGACGATTCGAGCGTGCAATTCGATCGGACGATGACCGAGGAAGATCTTTTGCGAGGCCTCGAGGGCATCGTGCCGCCCGCGGAGACGCGCGACGAAGAGGAATGACGATAGACCTCGGGGTCGCACCTCGCGCCGGATGCTGATGCAGGCAGGGTCAGCGCGGAATCGAGGAAACGGCTGGCCTACCGCTTGACCCTTGGAAGGAACGCATGGATGGCGCACCGATCCTCGGAGCAAGGAACGAGGTCGCCCATGACGGAGCGGATGCTTTTTTTATCATGACCGGGCTTGGCTCCGGTGCCGTCCCCCTTCGTCATGACCGGGCGTCGGCCCGGTCATCCACGCCTTCATTGCCAATGCCCGTGCGAGGAAAAGCGTGGATGGCCGTGCCGAGCACGGCCATGACGCAGGTGCCGGAAATGGTGCGCACCTCGTTCTTATTTTATCGAATTGTTAGAGCCGTGAGCGCATAGTGTTGGTGGGTAGCCGTGTTGCCCCCGCAAGCTCACCGGCCAGGGACCGCATTCGGCTCCATTCGCGACAAGCTCCAGCGGCGATGGAAAAAGGCGGGCACGCCTCGGGAATAATGTCATGGTCGAGGATCGGCGCAAAGCAAAAGCCCAATCCACATCCGAGAAGAGCCGAGCCTATAGGGACCGTCCCTGGCTCGATCTTTACCCGAAAGGCGTCCCGGCGGAGCTCGACACGGAAAAGCTGGGGACGCTTCTCGACCTCTTCCGGGAGAGCGTGCGCAGCTTCGCCGAGCGCCCCGCCTACAGGAGCTTCGGCAAAAGCGTGAGCTTCGCGGAAGTCGGGCGGTTTGCATCCGCTTTCTCGGCCTGGCTGCGCGCGCAAGGCATCGAGAAGGGCGATCGCGTGGCCCTGATGATGCCGAATATTCTCGCCTATCCCATCGCCATGTTCGGCGCGCATCTTGCCGGCGCCGCCGTCGTGAACATCAACCCGCTCTACACGTCGACCGAGCTGATCCACCAGATCAACGATTCCGGGGCGCGGCTCATTGTCGTCCTGGAGAATGTGGCTCACACGGTCGCGGAAGCCTTGCCCCGCCTCAAGCTCGACAAGGTGGTGATCGCGAAGGTCGGCGACGTGATGGGGCTCAAGGGCACCCTCATCAATTTTGCCAACCGCCATGTGAAGAAGGCCGTGCCGCCTTTCGAGATCAAGCACGCGGCGAGCTTCTCGGCGGCGCTGCAACTGGGCGCGACCTTGCCGACCCCGACCGTCAACGTGTCCGCGGACGATATCGCTTTCCTGCAATATACGGGGGGCACCACCGGCACCTCGAAAGGCGCCGTGCTGCGGCATCGCAATGTCATTGCCAATGTCGAACAGATCACCGCCTGGTTTCGGCCGGAGACCGATCCCGCGGTTTCCCAGGTCATGATCGCGGCACTGCCGCTTTATCATGTCTATGCGCTGACATGTAATTGCCTCTACATGATGCGCATTGGCGGATGTTGCGTGCTCATCGCCAATCCGCGCGACATCAAAGGCTTCGTCGCGACCCTTCGCAAGACGCGCTTCACGGCCATGACCGGGGTCAACACGCTTTACAATGCGCTCGCCCAGGCGCCGGGGATCGAGAAGGTCGATTTTTCCGGACTCGCGATCAGCAGCGCCGGCGGAATGGCGGTGCAAGAGGGCGTCGCCGCGAAGTGGCGATCCCTTACCGGGAGCGTCATTTCGGAGGGCTATGGCCTCTCGGAGACCTCGCCGGTCGTGACCGCCAACCGCGGCAGGCCCGAGGTTTTCACGGGCACGATCGGGGTCCCCGTCCCGTCGACCGAGGTGTCGCTGCGTGCGCCGGAGGACGGTGCGGAGGTTCCGGTCGGCTCCCCCGGTGAACTATGCGTGCGCGGCCCCCAAGTGATGCAAGGTTATTGGCGAGCGCCGAACGCGACGGCAGCGGTGTTCTATCCCGACGGCTTTTTGCGCACCGGAGATGTGGCGACAATGTCGCCGGACGGTCAATTCCGGATCGTCGACCGCATCAAGGACATGATCTCGATCTCGGGCCTGAAGGTCACGCCCAACGAGGTCGAAGCAGTCATCGCGAGCCATCCCGAAGTGGGTGAAGTTGCCGTCATCGGGTTGCCGGACCCTCAATCCGGGGAGGCGGTCATCGCCTATGTGGTCAGCCGCTCGCTCAACCTCACGGAGGATGTCGTGCGCGCCTGGTGCCGCGAGCGCCTCGCCGCCTACAAGGTGCCGCGCCGCGTCATTTTCCGGGAAAGCTTGCCGAAGACCAATGTCGGCAAGGTGCTGCGCCGCGCCTTGCGGGACGAAGCCCTGCAAGCAAAGGATGGGGCCGCTCGCACGAGCTGAGAGTTGAGCGGCTGCGCAAGCTGACCCTGGGGCTGGGATCGGCAAAACTGCGGCTCGGTTTTGCGACAATGAGGTTGCGACAACGCCCCGCGCGAGGGCCAAAGACACGAACTCGTGATGACGGCTGCCCATGCGCTTCAGAGAGCGCTCATCGCACACCCACGACCTTGTGATCATCACGCGCGCGGCGGACGCGATATGTCCTTCTGCATCGTCGATTCGGATGAGCGTCCGTGACGCCGCCCGAATTTCGCAGGGGCCAAGGCTCGCATGGATATCGATGCTTCCGGTTGGCAAGGGGTCTTTGAAGAGCCCCGCCCGACCAAGACGCCGGATCTCACCAAGGCTCCGGTTTCGCTGCTGTTTTTTGCGAGCGATCTCTTGGCCCGCTCTTTCGCCGAAACCGTGGGCCGGCGATACGATCTCACTCTCGCCGAATGGCGCTGCATGATGGTGCTCGCGGCGCGCCCTGGCCTGGCGAACATCGAGGTGGCCGAGGCGAGCGGGGTCGATGTCATGACGGTCAGCCGCGCCTTGCGCAGTCTCGAGCAACACGGGCACCTTGCGCGGCGCGCCGATCCTTTGGACAAGCGTCGCATCACGGCAAGGCTCACGGCGCACGGCCTCGATCTCTATCGAACGGTGGCGGCAGGTGGCGAGCTCATGCCGAGCGAGCTCAAGGCACAAGATCGCGCCCAGCTCAGCCGATATCTCAAATCCATCATCGCCAGCTTGCGCTGATCGTTCGCCGCGAGCCTCGCCCGCTCGCGGGGCGCTCGCGCGAGAGGAGGGCGTCCGCCCGACAAGTTGACCCCAGCCCTTAACGTGGCCTAAGTCGCCGGCCACATAGGTCAACTTCATGTCGATGTCCGAGCGCTACAACACCCGCGAATCCGAGCGGAAATGGCAGGCTCGTTGGAAAAACGAGCGCGTCTTCGAGACGAAGAACGACGACGCGCGCCCAGCCTATTACGTGCTCGAGATGTTTCCCTACCCTTCGGGGCGCATCCATATGGGGCATGTGCGCAACTACGCCATGGGCGATGTGGTGGCGCGCTACAAGCGCGCCAAAGGCTTCAACGTGCTGCACCCCATGGGCTGGGACGCTTTCGGCCTCCCTGCCGAGAACGCGGCGATGGAACGCAAGGTCCACCCCAAGGAATGGACCTACGCGAACATTGCCGCGATGCGCGCGCAGCTCCAATCCATGGGGCTATCGCTCGACTGGTCGCGCGAGCTCGCCACTTGCGATCCCGATTATTACAAGCAGCAGCAGCGCCTGTTCCTCGATTTCCTCGCGGCGGGGCTCGTCGACCGCAAGACCGCCAAGGTCAATTGGGATCCGGTGGATCAGACGGTGCTTGCCAATGAGCAAGTCGTCGACGGACTCGGCTGGCGCTCGGGCGCGCCCGTCGAGCAGCGCGAGCTGACGCAGTGGTTCTTCAAGGTTTCCGCCTACGCGCCGCAACTTCTGGACGCGCTCGACGGGCTCGATCGTTGGCCCGACAAGGTGCGGCTGATGCAACGCAATTGGATCGGACGCTCCGAGGGCCTCGCCATTCGTTTCGCGCTCGATGCCGCGACCGCGCCCAAGGGTGCGAGCGAGATCGAGATCTACACGACGCGCGCCGACACCTTGTTCGGCGCGAAATTCCTCGCGGTCTCGCCCGATCATCCGCTGGCGTCGAAGCTTGCCAAAAGCGACCCGGCGCTCAGGTCCTTCATCGATGAGTGCCACCGAATGGGCACCGCGCAAGAAGCGATCGAGCGCGCGGAGAAGAAGGGATACGATACAGGCATTCGGGCGATCCATCCCTTCGACGAAGGCTGGACCCTTCCCGTTTTTGTCGCGAACTTCGTGCTGATGGATTACGGCACGGGCGCGATCTTCGGCTGCCCGGCTCACGATCAGCGCGATCTCGACTTCGTCCGCAGCGTCGGCCTCGAGGCGACGCCGGTCGTCTGCCCGCCTGGCGTCGATCCGGACAGCTTCGTGATCGGCGACACGGCCTTTCTCGATGATGGCATCATCATCAATTCGCGCTTTCTCGATGGCATGACCGTGCCGCAGGCCAAGGAGGAAGTGGCACGGCGCCTCGAAACGCAGATGCGGGACGAACGCCCCGTGGCGACCCGAAAGGTAAATTTTCGGCTCCGCGATTGGGGAATTTCGCGCCAGCGCTATTGGGGTTGCCCAATTCCGGTCATCCATTGCGAGGCGTGCGGGGTTGTTCCGGTTCCTCTTTCCGATCTTCCGGTCCGCTTGCCGGACGATGTCGCCTTCGACCGGCCGGGCAATCCTCTCGATCGCCATCCGAGCTGGAAGCACGTGCCGTGCCCGAAATGCGGCGCACCGGCGCGGCGCGAGACGGACACGATGGACACCTTCGTCGACTCGTCCTGGTACTTTGTGCGCTTCACCGATCCTTGGATCGATGCGCCATCGAGCGGGGCGGCCGCGAAATGGATGCCGGTCGATCAGTATATCGGCGGGATCGAGCACGCGATCCTGCATCTTCTCTATTCGCGCTTCTTCATGCGGGCGATGCGCAAGACCGGCCATATCGATATCGAAGAGCCCTTCAGCGGGCTCTTCACGCAAGGCATGGTGGTGCATGAGACCTATCGCGCGAAGGACGGCTCGTGGCTGAGCCCCGCCGAGGTGACCATCACGAGCGATGGCGGCACCCGCCGGGCCACTCATGCGAAGACGCGCGAGCCGGTGGACATCGGCTCGATCGAGAAGATGTCGAAATCGAGACGCAACACGGTCGATCCCGACGACATCATTGAGACCTACGGCGCCGACACGATCCGCTTGTTCATGCTCTCCGATTCGCCACCCGAACGGGACGTGATCTGGAACGAGGAAGGGGTCCAGGGCGCGGCGCGCTTCGTGCAGCGCCTGTGGCGACTCGTGAGCGACGCGAAAGCCATGATCGGAGAGAGCAATTCGCCGCCGAATGGCGAGGCGCTTGTCTTTTCCCCCGCGGCGCTCGCCATTCGCAAGGCTGCGCACCGCGCCTTGGCGCGGGTCGAGAACGACATCGAGCATCTGCGGTTCAATGTCTGCATCGCCCATATTCGCGAGCT
>JAFAQA010000276.1 GCA_019246665.1 Hyphomicrobiales bacterium | reverse complement strand
CACATCGCGTTCATCCAAGATGAGAGGCGCATGAGCTATGGCGAGCTCGACGCCACCATGGACCGGGTGGCCACGTCCCTGCAGCGCGACGGGGTTCGTCCCGGCGAGGCTATCGCCATCGTCGCCGCCACATCGATCGAATATGCGGCCGTTTTCCTCGGCGCCTTGCGAGCCGGCGTCGCGGTCTCGCCGCTCGCCCCTTCATCGACGCCTGCTTCCCTTGGCGCAATGGTCGAGGATTGCGGCGCAAGTCTGGTCTTCGTCGACGCGGCGAGCGCGCAAAGCCTGGCGAGGGCCGGCATAACCAGGGGTGGCAAACGAAGAATGATCGCGCTCGACCGTTCCGACGCCGAGAATGATCTCGATGACTGGCTCGCGCCGCCGGGCACGAAGCCTCTCCCCGTGGCGATCAAGCCCGAGATGCCCTTCAACATCATCTACTCCTCAGGCACGACCGGCACGCCCAAAGGCATTGTCCAGCCACATCAGATGCGCTGGGCACAAGTGCAGCGAGCCAAGACCTTCCTTTATGGCCGCGACGCCGTCGCGCTCGTCTCGACGCCGCTCTATTCGAACACCACACTCGTCGCCTTCTTCCCGACCATCGTGCATGGCGGCACGCTCGTGCTGATGGGGAAGTTCGACGCTGCCTCATTCCTGGCGCTCGCCGAGAAGCACCGCGTCACGCATGCGATGCTGGTGCCGGTGCAATACCGGCGTCTCATGCAGCATCCGGATTTCGATCGCTTCGATCTGTCGAGCTTCAGGATGAAGTCTTGCACAAGCGCGCCTTTTCCGGCTGCGCTGAAAGCCGAGGTGCTGAAGCGCTGGCCGGGCGGCCTTGCCGAAGTGTGGGGCATGACGGAAGGCGGAGGTTCGACCCTCCTCTTCGCGCATGAATGGCCGCGGAAGCTTCACACGATCGGCCGCCCCTCGCCTGGCAACGACATCCGCCTCATCGATGATGCGGGGCGCGAGGTCGCCCGCGGCGAGTTCGGCGAGATCGTCGGCCGCTCGCCCGCAATGATGACCGGCTACCACAACCAGCCGGAGAAGACTGCCGAGGCCGAATGGCACGACGCCCAAGGCAAACGCTTCATCCGCACGGGTGATATCGCGCGCTTCGACGAGGATGGCTTCCTCATCCTGGTCGACCGCAAGAAGGATATGATCATTTCGGGCGGCTTCAACGTTTATCCCGGCGATCTCGAGGCAGCGCTTGCCGGGCATGAAGCCGTGGCGGAGGCCGCAGTGATCGGCGTCGCCTCTGAACGCTGGGGCGAGACACCAGTCGGCTTCGTGGCGCTCAAGCCTGGCGCCAAGGTCGCGCCGGTTGAGCTACGCGAATTCGCCAATGCGCGGCTCGGCAAGACGCAGCGGCTCGCCGCGGTCGAAATTCTCGATCAGCTCCCGCGAAGCTCGATCGGTAAGGTGCTCAAGCGCGAATTGCGCGAGCGATATGGCAAAATGAGCCTGGAGAAGGGCGGCGCGTCCGCGAAGCCGTGACCACCGCTTGGCGTCACCCTTCTGAGGAGAAAAGCCCCTCGGCGATGACGATCCTGCGCTGGGCAAGATCGACGAGAGGGATGCAGGCTTCATCGAAGGGAAGGAATTCGGTCCGGGACGTGCCGCGAAGCGCGATCTCGAGGAGGTCTCCGGCGCCGAAATCCTGCACCGCGACCACCTTGCCGATCGTTTCGCCGCCGCGCTCGACGCGGCAGCCGATCAGGTCGGCGTGCAGGAACTCCGTCTCGTCGAGATCGGCCGCCACCTGGTCGCGGGGGACATGGAGGCGGGTACCGGTCAGCGCTTCGGCGGCATCGCGGCTTTCGATTCCGATGAGATAAGCGATGAAGATCTCAGGCGATCCACCTGGCCGAAGCGACGAGATGGCGAATGAACGCTCGCCATCCTGTGTCATGAGCGGGGAATACTCGGCGATTTTCGATGGCGTCTGCGCAAAAGAGCGCAAGCGCACCTGGCCCCTCACGCCATGCGCGCCGAGGATCTCACCGATCGGCAGCAGCATGCTGCCTTCCGGAGAACCGGAAGGCGCAGCCATCGAGTCTGAGCTCAGGCGCGGGCCGGCTGTTTGACCGGAATGCCCTTCCCGGAAAGATGCGATTGCAACTCGCCCGACTGGAACATCTCGCGCACGATGTCGCAGCCACCCACGAACTCGCCCTTGACGTAGAGCTGCGGGATGGTCGGCCAATTCGAGTAGGTCTTGATCCCTTGGCGCAAATTGTCGTCCTCGAGAACGTTGACTCCCTTGAAGGGCGCGCCGACGTAATCGAGAATTTGCACCACTTGCCCGGAAAAGCCGCACATCGGGAATTGCGGCGTGCCTTTCATGAAAAGCACGACATCGTTCGACTTCACTTCCTTGTCGATCAGAGCGTGGGCGTCGGTCATTTATGTCTACCTTCGCGTCGGGACACG
>JAFAQA010000202.1 GCA_019246665.1 Hyphomicrobiales bacterium | reverse complement strand
GCTGCGCTTGTCACGCGCCGCGCAGGTCCAGGCTTTCGATTCGGATGCCGCAGCTGTTGCGGCCTTGCTGAAGGCGGCCCGCCAGACGCAAGGGCTGAAGCCGGTCGAGGCGCAAGCGCGCGATCTCTTTCGCCGCCCCTTGCTTGCTGCGGAGCTTGCCGAGCACGACGCCGTGATCCTCGATCCCCCGCGTCAGGGCGCGCAGGCGCAGACGCAGGAGCTCGCCCGTTCGAGAGTGGCACACATCGTCTATGTGTCCTGCAACCCTTCCACTTTCGCGCGCGATGCACGGACGCTGATCGAAAGTGGCTATCTCATCGATGCGATCACGCCGGTCGATCAGTTTCGTTTCAGCGCGCATGTGGAGCTCGTGGCCGGGTTCTCACGTGGGAAGTGAGCGGGGCTGAGCCGAAAGGGCACCGCATCAGGCCTGAGTGCGCGCCATGCCGCGTTCCTTCAACGCCGCCTCGATCTCCGTGAGCACCGCCGGTTCCTCGATGGTCGAAGGCGCGGTCCAGGCTTCGCCGTCGGCAATCTTGCGCATGGTGCCGCGCAGGATCTTTCCCGAACGCGTTTTCGGCAAGCGAGGCACGGTGATCGCCGTCCGGAAGGCGGCGACCGGGCCGATCTTGTCGCGCACCAGCGAGACGAGCTCGCTCTCGATCTCCTCGGGCGACGTGGTGACGCCTGTCTTGAGCACCGCGAAGCCGCAAGGTCTTTCGCCCTTGATCGCGTCGCTCACCCCGATGACAGCGCATTCGGCAACGGCCGGATGGGCGGCAATCACCTCTTCCATCCCTCCGGTCGAGAGTCGATGGCCAGCGACATTGATGATGTCGTCGGTGCGGCCCATCACGAAAATGTAGCCGTCCTCGTCGACAAAGCCCGCATCCGCCGTCTTGTAGAAGCCGGGGAACTCCGCAAGATAGCTCTCGCGCATGCGGTCATCGGCTTGCCAGAGTGTCGGGAAGGCGCCCGGCGGGAGCGGCAGCTTCACCACGATCGAGCCCATCGTCCTCGCCGGCACGGGCCTGGCGGATTCGTCGAGGACTCGCAGCTCATATCCCGGCATGGCGACGGTCGGCGAGCCGTGCTTGACCGGCAACAGGCCAAGGCCGAGCGGGTTTCCGACGATGCACCAGCCCGTCTCGGTCTGCCACCAATGGTCGATCACCGGCTTCTTCAGGATGCGCTCTGCCCAGGCGACGGTGTCGGGATCGGCGCGCTCGCCCGCGAGGAAAAGCGCCCTCAGGCAGGAGACATCGTAACGCGCGAGAAGCTTCGCGTCCGGATCCTCCTTCTTGATGGCTCGGAAAGCAGTCGGCGCGGTGAAGAAGGAGCGCACCTTGTGATCGGCGATGACGCGCCAGAAGCTCCCGGCATCGGGCGTGCCGACCGGCTTTCCCTCGTAGACCACGGTGGTGCAGCCGGCGATGAGCGGCGCGTAGACGATGTAGGAATGCCCGACCACCCAGCCGACATCGGAGGCCGCCCAATAGGTGTCGCCCGCTTCGGCGCCGTAGAGATTGCCCATCGACCAGTTGAGCGCGACGAGATGCCCGCCATTGTCGCGGACCACGCCCTTCGGCTTCCCGGTCGTGCCCGAGGTGTAGAGCACATAGAGCGGATCGGTTGCGAGGAGTGCAAGGCAAGGCGCGGCTTTGCCGGCAGCCTTTGCCTTGGCGATGGTGGAGGCCCAATCGTGATCGCGGTCCGCGATCAACTGCGCCTCGCATTGTGGACGCTGGAAGACAAGGCAGGACGTCGGCTTCACCGTCGCAAGCCGCATCGCCTCGTCCACGAGCGGCTTGTAGGGGATGACGCGACCGGGCTCGACCCCGCAAGAGGCGGCAAGAAGTAGCGCTGGGCGGCAATCATCGATGCGGGTCGCAAGCTCGCGCGCCGCGAAACCACCGAAGACCACCGAATGCACCGCCCCGATGCGGGCACAAGCGAGCATCGCGATCAGCGTCTCGGGAATCATCGGCATGTAGATCAGCACCCGATCGCCTTTCTCCACGCCGAAATCGCGGATCACCGCCGCGAGGGTCTCGACCTCTCTCTTGAGCTCCGCGAAGGTGAGCTTGCGGACGGAGTTGGTGACCGGGCTATCATGGATGATGGCGGTGCGTTCGCCGTTTCCTGCCGCCACATGCCGGTCGACGGCATTGTGGCAGGTGTTGCACACCCCATCCGGATACCAGCGGCCATAAACGCCCGCGCGCGCGTCGAACACAGTCGCCGGCGGCTCGTACCAGTCGATGGCGCGGGCTGCCTCCCCCCAAAAGCCGACAGGATCGCTTTTCCAGACCGCATAGACTTCGGGGTAGCGGCTTCTCGCCGGTTCATTCATCGATGTGTCTCCGGCTCGGGCTCGATATGCCGCACATAGCAGCCGATGCTGCGAAGCTTATATAGCGTCCAAAATCGCGGGCTGACGGAGTGTTGATATCCAGGGCGCCGCAAATCGCCATAAGCGTCTGCAAGGATGGAGGCTAAAGCATGATCAACGCAGCGAAGCCTTATTCCGGACGGGATCTCGCAAGGTAGGAGAGCTTCGTGAAGACGGATCACATGCATGGGATCGCTCCCACGAATGGAGCTGCCGTCGAACACCAAAGACCACTCCTTGCCGTTTACTGCCTTGTCCTCAAGGGGCGGGAACTTCTGGTGCTTAAAAGGACGGGTACCGAATACGCAAACGGCTTCTGGTCCGTGCCCGCGGGTCATGTGGATCAGCGTGAATCTCTTCTGGCAGCGGCGAGCCGCGAATTGGAAGAAGAGACAGGCCTGCTCGTTACCGAAAAAGCGTGGTCATTCGTAGCTCTCATGCATCGACAAACCGAGCGGCGCAACATCATTGACGTATTCCTGAAGGCCGAGGAATTCAGCGGCGATCTCACGAATCGGGAGCCTGAAAAACATGGCGCGCTCGGATTTCGCAACATCTCGGAGCTTCCGCGCTCGGTCGTTCCCTATGTGAAGGAGGTACTGGATCGGATCGGATCTGAACAAGCAGGCGCGACACCATTTCTTCTACAATACGGATGGGAAAGCCCCCCGGGCGGACCGAATTGACCTCACGGTTGGCAGCCCCTCCTAGAACGCGTCGCGTCTAGATGAGATTAGTTGCGTCAGGCGACCTTTTTGTTTTTCTGCATGATCTTATCGCAAAACTGGGGCCACTTTTGCGGATCATGCTTTAGGCGACCAGTACGCTCACCGCAATGGTCGGGCCTTTCGCCAAGACCAAGGAAGCCACTCGGAAAGGGAGAGCGTCCCGGCCCAGCTAGTTGCGACGTCACGCTTTCCGATCGACGGCTTCGGCCGCGATGACCCCTTCGAGCTGTCTTGGCGACGCGACCGAGACATTGAGATCCTT
>JAFAQA010000423.1 GCA_019246665.1 Hyphomicrobiales bacterium | reverse complement strand
GCCGGGCGAACGTGCAATCGGGAGGAATGAATGCACAAGCTTCTTGTTCTCTACAACGAGCCGAAGGATCCGGCTCATTTTCGCAAGTATTACGTGGAAACCCATGTGCCGCTCGCGGACAAGCTCCCCGGATTGAAGGCCAGCCGCTACTCATTCGATGTGAAGCCCCTCGGCCCGGGAAAGGCGCCTTTCTGCATTTTCGAAGCCGAATTCGAAAACGAAGCCGCGCTGATGGCAGCGTTGCAATCGAAGGAGGGCAAGGTGGTTGCCGGCGACGTGCCGAATTACGCTACGGGCGGCGTGAGCATGGTGCATTTTGCCATGAAGTGAGGTTCCGACCTGCGTGGGTAGCAGGTGTTGAGTTCGGCCAGTATGGGCACGCCGGATCGCTGATCCTGTAGGATTTTCGGCGACATTGAGGTGGGCGCCCATCTCGCTGTCCCAGGGGCGCCAGCATTCGGATCGCGTTAAGCTTTCGCCGCCGGATCGCTTTGTAGAAGAAGGCGGGAACGCGGGCCGGGCATGCTGGTTGACTCGCTTCGTCTCTGGCATACCATATACAGAACACCCGCTGGCGGGTGACAAGCGGAAGACGGGAGAACGCCCAGGATGTCGGACGCGAGCGCGTTCCCGCGGCTCAAGGTCGAGCCGCTGCATGTGAGCGTGGGTTTGCGCCGGCTTGCTTGCGACTCTATCAAGCGGGCCATCACTGAAATGGATATCTACGGTCGCGCTGGCGAGATTCGCCTGGACGAGCGACAATTGTCGCAGGATCTCGGGGTAAGCCGCACGCCCATCCGCGAAGCGTTGAGCGTGCTCGAGCAGGAAGGCTTCGTGCGCGCCATCCCGCGGCGTGGCATCTATGTCGTGCGCAAGACGAAGCGACAAGTGATCGAGATGATCACGGTGTGGGCCGCGATCGAAAGCCTCTCGGCGCGCTTTGCGGCGGAGCGGGCGAGCAAGCGCGAGTTGCGCGAATTGCGCGAATTGTTCGCGCAATTCGAGGAGAACCCGTCGGAGCATATCGGTGAGTATTCGCAGGCCAACATGGCCTTTCACAAGGCGATCATCCGCATGGGCGGCTGTGGCCTGATGAGCGAGCTCGCCGATAATCTCTTCATCCATATGCGCGCGGTACGTGCCGTGACCATGCGCCAGGACAATCGCGCGCGTCGTTCCATCGTCGATCACCTGAACATCATCTCGGCGCTGGAGAAGCGCGATGCGCCGCTCGCCGAGCGCCTGGTGCGAGAGCACACGCTTGGCCTTGCCCGGCATGTCGAGCAGCATGGCGAATTCCTCGACGATCTCCAGCAAGGCACGGACGAGGGAAGACGCCGCAAATTCGGATAGGCCGCGCGATTGCGATAGGCCGAGACGAAAAGATGCGCACGGACATCGGGCGCTTTCGCGCCAGCGGCCCTGCGACGAAACAATGAGGAGACGCAAGAATGTCGACGAGCACCGCACAGAAGGCGAAGCCACAAGCCGAAGGCAAGCCGTCCGCCGCGGCTCGCAACACGGCCGACGATACGCTCAAGCAGAAAAGCCGCGACGCGAACGTCATCTCGGGTGGGCATCTCGTCGCCAAGGCGCTGAAGGCCGAGGGCGTCGACACGATTTTCACGCTTTGCGGTGGGCATATCATCGACATCTATGATGGCTGCCTCGATGAGGGCATCCGCATCGTCGATGTTCGCCATGAGCAGACGGCGGCGCACGCGGCTGACGGCTATGCGCGCCAGACCGGCAAGCTCGGCTGTGTGGTGACGACCGCGGGACCAGGCTGCACGAATGCCGTGACAGGGATCGCGACGGCGTTCCGCTCGGAGAGCCCGGTGCTTCATATCGGCGGCCAAAGCGCGCTCAATCAGTGGAAGATGGGCGGCCTTCAGGATCTCCCGCATGTCGAGATGATGAAGCCGATCACCAAATTCGCCTCGACCGTGATGTCGACCGAGCGTGTCGCCGACATGATCTCGATGGCGGCGCGCGAATGCTTCGCGGGCGCCTACGGGCCCTCTTACCTCGAAATCCCGCGCGACGTGCTCGATCGCGAGATCGACGTCTCAAAGGCCGTTCTGCCGAAGCCTGGCCATTACCGAGCCTCGACCAAATCGAGCGGGGATCCGCGCGATATCGAAAGGCTTGCCGATATTCTGGTGAATTCGGAACGGCCCGCGATCCTCTTCGGTCAGCAGGTCTTCGCCGCGCGTGGCCATGAGGAAGCGATCGCGCTTTTGCGCGGTCTCGACATTCCCGGCTATTTCAACGGCGCGAGTCGCGGTCTCCTGCCGCCCGGCGATCCGCATCACTTCGATCGGACGCGTTCGCTCGCCTTCGGCAAGGCCGATGTCGTCGTCATTGTTGGCACCCCATTCGACTTCCGCATGGGTTATGGCAAGCGCATCAACGTGCCGACGCTCGTGCAGGTCGACATGGACTACAAGACCGTCGGAAAGAACCGCGACGTATCGCTCGGCATTGTCGGTGACCCGGGCACCGTTCTCGCGGCGGTGCTCCAGGGGGCGTCCGGCCGTCTAAAGAAGGACAAGCGCGAGCAGCGTCGACAATGGATGAAAGAGCTGGCGCAGGCAGAGGAGACGGCGACGCAAAAGCTGATGGCGATGTTCACTTCGGATCAATCGCCGATCCATCCTTATCGTGTGGCTTACGAGATCAACGAGTTCCTCACCGACGACACGATCTACATTGGAGACGGTGGAGACGTGGTGACGATTTCGGCACAGGCGGTGCGTCCCCGGGCGCCTGGCAATTGGATGGACCCGGGCGCGCTCGGCTCGCTCGGCGTCGGCACCGGCTTTGCAATGGCGGCGAAGCTCGCCCATCCGCGAAAGGAGGTCCTTTGCTATTACGGGGACGGCTCCTTCGGCATGACCGCTTTCGACATGGAGACAGCCGATCGGTTCGGCGCGCCCTACATTGCCGTCATCGGCAACAACTCGGCGATGAACCAGATCCGCTACGGCCAGCTCGCCAAATATGGCGCGCAACGCGGCAATATCGGCAATAAGCTCGGCGATATGAAATTCTCGATCTTTCCGCAGATGTGGGGAGGTTGGGGCATCGAGGTGCGCGAGGCCGCGAAGATCGCGCCGGCGCTGCGCGAGGCGCGCGAACAGGTCGCCAAATCCGGCAAATCTGCCGTGGTCAATATTTGGGTTGACCCCAATGAATATGCACCCGGCACCAAGAATCAGACGATGTACAAGTGATCAAGCGGGAGATCGTTTCCATGGCGAAGACGGCAAAGAAGTCGACCGGGGCAAGGACGAAGGCCGCAGAAAGAAAGAGCAAGGCCAAGAAGGCGCCAGTAAAGAAGGCGCCGGTGAAGAAAACGCCGGTTAAGAAGGCGCTGGTAAAGAAAACGTCGGCGAAGGGCGCGGCAAAGCCGAAGGCACCCTCGCGAAGATCGATCGCCAAAACAGGGCTCGGCGCCGGGCGTGCAGCGCGCGGGGCGGCGGCGAAATCCGCATTAAAGCGCGTGGCGAGCCGAAAATCTGCCGCGTCGAATGTGAGGGCCATCGCCTCGCGCGCGCCGTCCCGCAAGCCTTGGGGTGCCGACGGCAAGGCGCTCGAAGGCGTGCGCATTCTCGACTTCACCCACGTCCAATCCGGCCCCACCTGCACGC
>JAFAQA010000139.1 GCA_019246665.1 Hyphomicrobiales bacterium | reverse complement strand
GCCAGTGCCGGCGCAAAGGCTGGAAGTGAAAGCACCACCGCGCCTATAGCCAGGAGCGTCCTGAGCATCACCTGACTCCCGATCTGACCTTGTCTCTTTCGGAGAGCAACGTGAGGGGCGAGTTCGAGTTCCTGTCCCCTCCTCCATTGCGCCAAGGTGCCGCTGACCTGTCGTTCCTCTTTATCCGCCGAGCACAAAACGGAATTTCCCTGGCGGCTGTAGAATAGACGGGCAATCGTTTTACAGTGGCTTTGGATGTCGGTTCTTGTGCTCGACTGTCTTCGAAAGTTCTTCGAGCGCCGAAGCCCAGGCATCGATTGTGTGCCGAACGTCCTCGGGCGTATGCGCGAGCGAGACATAATATTTCGAATGACCTTTCAGGATTCCCCGTTCGCGCAGCAATGAGTTGAAGCGCTTCAGCATCTCGGCATCGCCACGCAAGGTGTCGCGGTGATCCTTCATGGTGCCCGAGGCGAAGACGACGTCGAAGACCGGCGGCATGCCGACGACTTGCGCCGGAAGTCCTGAGCGCTTCAGCAGCTCCGTCAGCGCGTCCATGAGGTCTTGGCCAGTCCGGAAAAGCCGCTCGTAACTGCCAGGTCGCTTGAGGATCTCGAGCGTGGCAAGACCGGCAGCCGCCGCAATAGGATTGCCGGACAAGGTGCCGATCTGGGTCAAAAAGCCCTCATCCCCAACGAGGTTGCGATCGAAATGCGCCATGATATCCGCCCGCCCCGCGATCGCAGCGAGTGGAAAGCCGCCTCCAATCACCTTGCCGAGCGTGCACAGATCGGGCATCACGCCGAAACATTCCTGCGCACCGCCATAAGCGAGACGAAAGCCGGTCACCACCTCATCGAAGATCAGAGGAATCCCGTATTCGCTCGTCGTTTCGCGCAAGGCCTCGAGAAAGCCTGGAACGGGTGGAAGCAGGCGTTGAAACGGCTCGAGGATGACGCCAGCGAGATCGTCGTGATGCTCGCGAATGAGCGCTTGTGCGGTCTCGATATCGTTGAAGGGCGCGACCAGCATCTCGGACTGGACGCTTCTTGGAATCCCGGCCGAGTCCGGAACGCCTTGGGGAAAGTTGCCCGGCCGTTTCGGCGCAAGACTGATCAAGGCGTAATCGCTCATCCCATGATAGCCCCCCTCGAATTTGAGGATCTTGTCACGTTTACGAAAGGCTCTTGCGGCGCGCATCGCATAGGCGTCCGCTTCCGTACCGGTGGAGACGAAGCGCACTTTTTCGGCACAAGGCACAGCAGCGACGATCTCGCGCGCAAGCTCGATGCCTTGCCGGTTATTTGCGAAGAAGGTCGTTCCCTTCACGAGCTGCGCTTGCGCGGCATCGAGCACTTGTGGATGGGAGTGGCCGACAAGCATCGGACCAGAGCCCAAGAGGAAATCCACATATTCGTTCCCGCTTTCGTCCCATACGCGCCCGCCATGACCTTCCCGCACGACAATGTCGGGAACACCATTGCCGAACTCACCGCCCGGCAGCGTGTCGATTGCCGTCTCGACGAGCTTGAGCTCGATGTCGCTGCGGATTCTTGTCGCCATGAAAGTTCACCTCACCTCTCGCTGGAGCGCCCCCCAGAAAAACATTGGGTGCGCTTTTCCATCTCTTCTTGAATGCAATACGCGAAGGGCGTTATCACGAAAAAAATCGCCCTGGGAGGTCGAGATGGATAAACTCACGCAAAGCTACGTTCACGGAGCTTCGAGCGTGCCGCTTATCGGCGAGACGATCGGCACGCATTTCGACCAGGTGGCCAGCCGCTGGAGCGAGCGTGACGCGCTGGTCGTGCGCCATCAAAACTTGCGCTGGAGCTATGGCGAATTGCAGCGCCGAGTTGACGCCTTCGCTGCCGGCCTCTTGGCGTTGGGGCTGGAGACGGGTGATCGCGTCGGCATCTGGTCGCCGAACAATTCCGAATGGGTGGTGACGCAATTCGCGACGGCCAAGGCTGGTCTCATCCTGGTCAATATCAACCCGGCCTACCGCCTCGCGGAAGTCGAATACGCTCTCAACAAGGTGGGCTGCAAAGCGCTCATCACCGCGCATGCCTTCAAAAGCAGCGAATATGTGAAGATGCTGCGCGAGTTGGCGCCCGAGATCGATAGCTGTGCGCCCGGCCGCTTGCAGGCGAAGCGCCTTCCAACGCTTTCCACGCTGATCCGTATCGGGGCCGGCGAGACAAGTGGGTTCTTTCGTTTCGAGGATGTGATGGCGATGGGCGGCGCACCTGAAGTAGAGCGCCTTGCCGAATTGGCGAAGATCCTCCAATTCGATGACCCGATCAATATCCAGTTCACAAGCGGGACGACCGGCGCCCCCAAGGGCGCAACGCTCACTCACCACAACATTCTCAACAACGGCTTTTTCATTGGCGCGGCGCAGAACCTCGATGAGACGGACCGCGTCTGCATCCCGGTGCCGCTCTATCATTGTTTCGGCATGGTCCTCGGCAATCTCGCCTGCATCACGCACGGCGCAGCGATGATCTACCCTTCCGAAGGCTTCGAGCCATTGGCTACGCTGGAGACGGTCGAAGAGGAGCGCTGCACCGCTCTTTACGGTGTCCCCACCATGTTCATTGCCGAGCTTGGCCACCCCGAATTCAAGCGATTCAATCTCGCCTCGCTGCGCACCGGCATCATGGCCGGCTCGCCCTGCCCGGTCGAGATCATGCGCCGCTGCATGAGCGAGATGCACATGTCCGAGGTCACGATCGCTTACGGCATGACGGAAACGAGTCCAGTGAGCATGCAGACTTCGGGCGAGGATTCCGTGGAGCGTCGAGTCAGCACGGTCGGCCGCATTCATCCCCATGTCGAGGTAAAGATCGTCGACGCCGCGGGTCGGATCGTCCCGCCCAACACTGCTGGCGAGCTTTGCACGCGCGGCTACTCGGTCATGCTGGGCTATTGGGAAGATGTGGAGCGCACGTCGGAAGCAATCGATCGCGCCGGCTGGATGCACACGGGCGATCTCGCCACCTTGGACGAGAACGGATATTGCAACATCGTCGGGCGGCTGAAAGACATGGTGATCCGCGGCGGCGAGAACATCTACCCACGCGAGGTCGAGGAATTCCTCTACCGCCATCCCAAGATCGAAGCGGTGCAGGTGGTCGGCATCCCGGATCACCGATATGGCGAAGAACTCTGTGCCTGGGTGAAGCTGAAATCAGGCGAGACCGCGTTGGCTGAAGAGATAAGAGCCTTTTGCAAGGACCAAATCGCGCACTACAAGATCCCACGCTACTTTCGTTTCGTGGACGAGTTTCCGATGACCGTCACCGGAAAGGTGCAGAAATTCATCATTCGGGAACGAATGATGGAAGAGCTCAAGCTCATCGAGGAGGAAACGGCCTGAAGGCGCTGTCCTGGGAGTCCCAAGCAGCCGACCAGGGCCGCATCGTCCTCTTCTCAGGTAGTTCCTGTCCGATGCCTATTGAGGCGTCGCTCGAAGCGGCGGCCATAGCTCGACATCGCAAAGCAGCAGACGAAGAACAGGGCCGCGGTGAAGATGTAGCCCTCCTTGGCAAGGCCAAGCCAAGCCGGATCCTTGAGCGCCTGCTCCACCGCGCCGAGAAGGTCGACGAGGCTGATGATGGTCACGAGTGAGGTGTCCTTGAACAAATCGACGATGTTGTTGACGATGCCCGGCACCACGATGCGCAAGGCCTGCGGCAAGACCACAAATCCTTGCACGCGCCAAAAGCCGAGTCCGAGCGAGACGGCCGCCTCCTCCTGCCCGACCGGGACGCCTTGCAAACCGCCGCGCACTGTCTCGGCCATATAAGCCGCGTTGAAGAGGGTGAACGCCACCATGGCGCGGATGAGACGGTCGATGCTGACGCCGTGCGGCAAGAACAGCGGCAGCATCACGGCGGACATGAAGAGCACGGTGAGCAAGGGCACGCTTCGCCACAGCTCGATGAAGGCGATCGACAAATACTTGACCACATCGAGCTGGGAACGGCGTCCGAGCGCCAGGAGAATACCGAGGGGCAAGGCGCCTGCAACCGTTACGAACGAGATGATCACGTCGAGCATCAAGCCGCCCCACTCGCTCGTGTCCACCTCGGGCAGGCCAAGCACGCCACCGGCGAGGAGAATAGCGGCAATCAGAGGAAAGACCGTGAGCAGCAACAGCAAGTAGATGCCGCGATGCCGGACGGTGTCGCGCATCACCGGAATGCTGAAGCCGACCAGCAGCAACGCCGCGGCGCCCACTCGCCAAAGCTCGCTATCGGGATAATGACCCCACAAAAAAGTGTGCAGGCGGAGCTTGATGAACGTCCAGCACGCACCTGAGCCTGTGCACGCGGCCCTGCTGTCGCCCGAGATGGTGGCGTCGGTGACAGCCCAGTTGAAGAATGGAGGCACGACCAGGACGAAGAGCGCCAAGACGAGAAGCGTGAGAAGCGTGTTCGAAAATGACGAGAAGAGATTGCGCCGCAGCCATTCCATGGCCCGCGGCAACTGGCTGGTGAGGCCCTCGAAGCTGCCGCCCGGCGGGGCCACTGCCGGCGCCTGAAGCGTCACGATGCGATCTCCACGTGCTTTGGAGAAGGCGCGTGGCCGTGGCCGAATTTTAGCGGAGGCTCGCCCCGGAATGATCGCCGCGACGAGGCGCCCAGTTGCTTTCCGGAGCCATTGTGCCTTGCGAGATTTGGAGCGCGCGTCATGATCAGCGCTCCACCAAGGCGACACGTTCGTTGTACCAGTTCATGAAAGCCGAGGCGAGGAGGTTGATGGTGAGGAAGACCGCCATCACGACAATGATCGTCTCGACCTCCTTATTCGCCTGCTGCATCACAGTGCCAGCGAAGATCTGGAAGATCTCAGGGTAGGCGACTGCCGCGCCGAGCGTGCTGCTCTTGATTATATTGAGATACTGACTCGTGAGCTGCGGCACCATGATGCGGATCGCTTGCGGCAGCACGATCAGGAAAAGCACGGGCGCGCGGCGCAATCCCATTGAATGAGCCGCCTCATGCTGTCCTTTCGGCACCGCCTCTATGGCGCTGCGCACGATCTCCGCGATGAATGCCGAGGCATAAATCGAAAGCCCCGCCCATAGGGCAACAAGCTCTGGCGGAATTTGCGTGCCCCCCGCGATGTTGAAGCCCTTGAGCGCAGGGAATTCGATGCGTTCGGTCCCCCCGGCAAGCAAGCCGATGGCGAGGAGCGGCAGGACCAAAGCCTTGGCGCCGACAAGGACCTCACCGAGCCGCAAACGCCACATGAAGGGGGTAGCAACGAGCAGGGTCACCGCGAGCAAGGAAAGAAGCTCGCTTCCCGGCCGCATCACCGCTCCGGGGACATAAAGCCCTCTGATGTTGAGGAGAAAACCGCCCGGAATCGTGATGCTGCCGCGCGGCGGTGGCAGCGTCTGAAGCACTGCGAAATACCAGAAGATGATCTGCACGAGCTGCGGCGTGTTGCGCACGAACTCGATGAAGCCGAGCGCAACATTGCGCATCAGCCAATTGACGGAGAGCCGCATGATGCCGACGACAAGCCCGAGCAGGGTCGCCGTCACGATCCCCATCGCCGAAACCAGGAGCGTGTTGAGCAGGCTGACTAGAAGCGCTCGGCCATAAGTGTCGGCTTCGACCCAGGAGACGAGATGGAAGGGAATATCGAAATTCGCGCGGTCGGCGAGAAATCCGAAGCCGAACCTCAGATTGCGCCGCGCGAGATTATCGGCGGCGTCGGAGATGATGACATAGGCGACCGCCAGCACCGCCGCGAGCAGCAGCCATTGAGCGGCTTTCGCGCGGCGTGACGGTCGCCTAACCATGGTGAGCGAGCCTCTCAGTACCAGGAATACGGATACATGAGCCCGCCATTGCGATAGAGGTTGTTGAGTCCACGCGGCAATCCGAGCCCTTTCGAGCCGAAAGTCGCTTCGTAGACTTCCCCGTAATTGCCTTCCGCTTTCACGATGTTGTAGGCGAAATCATTTGTGAGACCGAGCCCCTTGCCGAGGTCGCCCTCGAGCCCAAGGAATTTCCGCACTTGCGGATCGGTCGATGACTTCTTGATTTCATCGACATTGGCCTTGGTGATGCCGAGCTCCTCCGCCTCGAGCATCGCGAAATGCGACCATTTGACGATGTCGGTCCACCGATCATCGCCCTGCCTCGTATGCGGGCCGAGCGGTTGACGCGACAAGGTCTCCGGCAGGAAGACCCAATCATCCGGCTTCTTCATTGCCGAACGCGCGGCCGCGACGCTGCCCCCATCATCCGTGTAGCCATCGCATCGTCCAGCTTCAGCCGCGGCGAACGCCTCTTCGGGCCGCTCGAAGAGCAGAGTGCCGATCTTGATGTTGTTGGCCCGATTGAAATCGGCGATGTTCGTCTCGAGCGTCGTGCCCGTTAGCAGGCAGATCGTCGCTCCGTTCAGCTCCTTCGCATGGGCGACATTGAGGCTCTTGCGGACCATTATGGTCTGGCCTGTGTAGAAATTCGGAGTGATCTCGACGAGGCCAAGCGCGGAATCGCGCGTCAGCGTCAGCTCCGAATCGCGCACCAGAAAATCGATCTCCCCCGACTGCAGCACTGAGAAGCGAACTTTCGAGGTGGTGCCGATATACTTGACCTTCTCGGGGTCGCCGAATATCGCCGCGGCCACGGCCCGGCATAGCGAGACGTCGAGGCCTTGCCACTTCCCGGCTGAGTCTTGATACGCATAACCTGGAATGCCGGTATCGACGCCGCAGATGACCTCGCCGCGTTTCTTCACGGCGTCGAGGGTCGGGCTCTTGACCTCGCCCTGCGCGAGCGCGGCACCGCTGGCGAGGCCGAAGACCCCTGCGAGAGCAGCCACACGGGAGAAGCCTTTTGCGACATGTCGTATCATTTTTGCGCCTCATGGGTTGTGTTTTATGAAAACCGCCTCGCCTGTACTCCCGGCGCTCGGTCATCTCTCAGCCAGCCGCATTCGCATCGGCTGGTGCACTCACATCATGTCCAGGCAACGAGCCCGTTCCGGGCGGCGTCAGCTTCGTTTGCCAAGCCCCTCGGCGTCAAGTGGGAGAAAGGGGCAAAGCCAACTCACGCAACGGCTGCGCGCGTCCAAATGACCGGCTCTCAAATGACGGGGCTCTTTACCGGGACACGCCGGGCCATCTTCTGAGGGGAGCCAAAGAGAAAAGGCGAGGAAGCGGCGCGCGGCTTCGATTCGTTGCGATCGCCAGGTAGCCGGTTCCTTTCTGAACTCCCCAACACTGGTGCCCAGAGCGGCGAACCAAGCCGCAATCTCACCTGCTGCGGCAGCTCACTCCTCCGGCTCGGTCGTGAAGAGCAATGGATAACCCTTGCTGCGGCCCGCCTCTGTCGCGCGCGTGGCTTTGGTTTCCGCGATATCTTGCGCATAGACCGCGACGACGCAAACGCCGCGCTTGTGCGCGGTCATCATCACCCGATAGGCCTGTTCCTGGTTCATGCGGAACTCCGCCTTCAAGACCATGACGACGAATTCGCGCGGCGTGTAGTCATCGTTGACGAGAATCACCTTGTGAAGGCGAGGTCTCAGCGTCTTCGTCTTCACCTTCGTGCGGGGCTTGATTGCGATGTCACTCATCGAAAAACCGCTCCCTGTGAAGGGAGAGAGAAGCTATTCCCTCCCTTGATCAGCGGGCCGCCGGCCAATCAGCATCATACAACATCAGCGCGGGCAATGAAGAGCGCTGCCAACTACTTTGCGCTCCCGAGTCTGGTGGTTTTGCGCGATCCTTCGGAATATTTATCATCGCTGCTTTAGCTCAGGAGCTTCGAATCGGAAGCGCCGCACAAGGGATCAAAGCTGGAGGATCCTTCGCTATATCGCCTATGATGAACCGTGAAGGAAACGAACTGCCCGTGCGCGAGGCAGCGTTGCGGCTTGCCCGATCAGGTCGACATCAGTTCGACGTCGTGTGAGGCAGCGAGCGCGAATTTCCACGGTGACTCGGTTGGCCAAAAGTTAGCACCGTCACAAAAAAAACGACGACGGCGGCCGCCGCCGCGGTGAAACCGATGACGACTGCAATCGTCCGCAAACGCGAGCCCGACGTCGGAGGCCCGTCGCCTGAAGCGGATTTCCCGGCCCTGTGCTTGCCGGCGTATTTCCATGGCCGGGTTCCTATGGGAGCCTCGCTGCCTTTTTGGAATTCTGTCGCGGTTGCGCGGGTCTCTTACGGTTTAGCTGCAGAAGAGATTCTACAGCGTCAACCGATCGAAAGCTACATGCTCGGCATTCCTCGGGCGCGCGCCCGAAACTAAGTATTGTCCTGATATCGAGATTGACCGTTTGCGTGAGACGCTTTTCCTTACTTATACTTGGTGATCCGCGCGGGCCCCAATTCCGGCCACTCCCTCAATCGCGAGCTTACCGAGGAAGAGCAGGAAAAAGGGTGCTTACCTGGGAAGTGTTTCTCCCGCCGGTCGCGGTATCTTCGCGTTGAAGCGCTCGCACGGCCAGTAACGGGAGTTCAGCAAAGTGATTATTGCATCCGTGGAGAAGACCGGCACGGATCGGCACACAAAGCTTCTCGGCTGGTACCGTTTTGTTGCCAAACCGCGCGTCGGTGAGGCCATCACGATGATCGACCGGGACGGCACTGCCTATGAGACTTTTCGCGTAGTCGACATTGAGCATGTTCCCATCAAATACGACCCCGAAAAGGAGCCCCTGAAACACGAACGCCTTCACCTCCTGGTGCAATTGGAGAGCACGCGACCGACGAGATAGCGAAGCGACCGCGCTCCCGCCTGCATGGCGATTGCGAAGGGAATACCGCAGACGAGGTGTTCACTTC
Organism: Hyphomicrobiales bacterium; assembly: GCA_019246665.1. GTDB lineage: Bacteria > Pseudomonadota > Alphaproteobacteria > Rhizobiales > Beijerinckiaceae > GAS188. The sequence continues at coordinate 8,520 of JAFAQA010000139.1, read as the reverse complement.
TACGGGATGACGACCTGAAAGCGCGACAGCGGCCAGCAATGTCCGCCGGATGGGAAACGACGCAACAAGGTCGATCTAGCGATGGAGCGCCGGTCGCTTCCTCTCCTTGAGCGCGTCAATTCGCTTTGATGCCTCGGCTTTGGTAAGGTCCGGCTGAAAGTTGTCCGGCTCCCCGCATTCCTCGCATAGAGTCTTCAGGTAGGATGCCTGCGCTCCGGTCATCGGATCATTACCCGATACCCAATCGTCCGGCGCTTTCTCCGCATTGGAATTCGGGGCCGGTTCAATTTTGGGATTTGTTTCGCTCGCCGGCGATGACGAAGCTTCGCGCTGTTTTTTCATCGATAGGCTCCCGTCCCTTTCTGTTCCTGAAATGTTCAGGTGGAAACGTAAGGCCCCGGGAGAGAGTTCCCATTTAACCTCGTTGCAGCCAATCGGCAGGCGCCGAGGAGTGATGCGCGACGGTCGCGCCACCCACCCTCATTTCTTCCGACGCAATCGCTGCAAGCTTTTCCAGTCCCGGCGAGTTCGACGCCCGGCGTGCCGAGCGGGATTACCGCATCGGCGCGCCACAAGTGTTTGTTGGGGCGGGACGGACGGGCGCCCGCGCAAAGCCACTATCCCGGCGGCTTGTAGGCTCCCTCGATCTCTTTCCGCTTCTTACGGATCGACGTCACCTCCTCGTCACTCCATAGCCGGGTGAACTTGACGTCCATCAGTGCGCCGCCGGCCACCGCGACCGCGTTGATTGCCGCCGCCGTGATGGGATCTGACTCGAAAATGATCAGCACGCCAGGGCCCTCGGACAGCGTACGATAAAAGGAGATCAACTTGCCGCCGCCGGCGGTCACCAGCTTCCGAGCTGCCTCGTGGCGATCGGATGGCTTCTCGCCGAGCGTCTTCATTGCCGCGGCTGTATAATTCGCACAAAAAAGCCAATGCATGGCGATCCCTCCTAATGGTTTTCCGGGTACTTTACCTCCGTTTGTGCCAATTTTTTTTGAATTATACTCTCGATCCCCGGGAAACAACTTAGCCGAGAATGCGCACGCTGCGCAATATTCTCCCCAGCGAAAGAGAAAGATGCGCGGCGCCAAGTGCGGATATCGAACCCGCACATCAAAATCTTGCGATGCAAAACACGAACTTCCTTTCCGCGAAATATCGTGAATGGCGTCGATGCACAGCGGGCTCATTCAGGTGTGCGACCTGCATCGCCTGCATTGCTTGCCGAAAGAAATTTTCGGGACGCGGGATCGAGGGCGGCCGCGCCGTGCGGGAGCTGATGCGCTATTCCGTAAAGCCGACGCCGTCTGGTATGGGAAATCACGCCTCGGCATTTTTCCTGACTCGTGTCACTACCGATGCCAAGGGTATTTCGCGCTGCGTAATGGATATTTGGGGCTGCCCGGGTCAGCGCCCCTGCAACAGAATGAAGGTGGCATGAGCGCGCTCTTTACGCCGTTTCGAATTGGAAGCCTCGAACTTTCCAACCGCATCATTATCGCCCCTATGTGCCAGTACTCCGCCGTCGGCGGCTGCATGATCGATTGGCATCTGATCCATCTTGGTCATCTGGCGCTTTCGGGTGCCGCACTATTGACGGTCGAGGCGACTGCCGTGACGCCCGAGGGGCGCATCACCGATGCGGATGTCGGGCTCTACGACGACGCCACCGAAGCCGCGATGGCGCGGACGCTCGAGAGCGTCCGGCGCTGGTCCGACATCCGGATCGCCGTTCAATTGGCGCATGCCGGCCGCAAGGCCTCAACGGAGGTGCCGTGGAAGGGCGGCCGCCAGATTCGGCCCGGCCAACCGAATGGCTGGCAGACGCTCGCTCCGTCCGCGATCCCTTTTGACGAAGGGCAGAATCCGCCGGCAACTCTCGACCGAGAAGGCCTGAAGAGTGTGCGCGAAGCTTTCGCGGCTTCCGCTCGACGCGCCGCGCGCCTTGGCGTCGATGGGGTTCAACTCCACGGCGCCCATGGCTATCTCTTGCATCAGTTTCTTTCCCCGCTTTCGAACCGGAGAGAGGATGAATACGGTGGCAGCCTCGAGAACCGCATGCGCTTTCCGCTCGAGGTCTTCGACGCCGTGCGTGCAGTCTTTCCAGCCGAGCGGCCAGTCTCGATGCGCGTCTCCGGCACGGATTGGATGGCGGGCGGCTGGGACATCGATCAGACGATCGAGTTCGCGAAGGCGCTGGAGGCGCATGGCTGCGCCGCGATCCACGTCTCCAGCGGCGGGCTCACGCCCGCGCAGAAAATCCCTGTCGGTCCGAGCTACCAGGTTCCGCTGGCGCGCGCCGTCAAGATGAATGCGCGCCTGCCGGTGATTGCTGTCGGGCACATCACGGCCTTCGACCAGGCGGAAGCCATCATCGGCACCGGGGACGCCGATCTCATCGCTCTCGCGCGAACCATCCTCTTCGACCCGCGCTGGCCGTGGCACGCGGCCGCGCATTTCGGAGCAAAGGTAAAAGCTCCCGATCAGTATCTGCGATCACAGCCGCGCCAATATCGCGACCTCTTCGACATCGGGCATTAACGCGGGGTGGGGCCGAGCCCGTGCCGTCACGGGCGGATGAGCGGCGTGATCGAGAGGTCAAGGCTCGTCGGATCGTGATGACTTCGCGGATGCGTGCGAGCATTCGCTGCGAAAGCGGTTCACCGGCCTTCTCAGGCCGAGGCGGTCGCGCAGCGTGCCACTCGCGTACTCGCTCCGCGTGAGCTGGCGTCGCTGCAGCTCTGGCGCGACGAGCTCCGCAAAGCTCAGCCAATCGCCAGGCAGAAGCGGGAACATGAGGTTGAAGCCATCGGCCGCGCCGGCCTCATGCCATGCGGCCATCTCGTCGGCAATATCCTTCGGAGTTCCGGCCATCACAGGGCCGGTGCCGGCATTCGAGATGCGCCGGGCGATCTCGCGAATGGTCAGCCTCTCCTTGGCAAAACCCATGAGTCTTTCGAGATTCGCCCTCTGACCGTCGTAAGTCGATATGTCCGGCAATGGCGGAAGTGGGTCATCGATAGGATAGGCAGACAAATCTATCCCGCACCAGCTCGAGACGAGATCGATGCCCACGCGGGCGGGCACGAGCGTCTCCAGAAAATCCCGTCTGTCCTGTGCCTCGGCTCTTGATTGCGCCACGATAGGCAAGATCCCCGGCAGCACCTTGAAATCGCGGGGTTCACGACCGAAGCGCTGAAGGCGCTCATCGAATTCTTTCCTATAGCGCTTGCCTTCCTCGATCGTTCGTATCCGCGCGAAATGCAGATCGGCATGCTTTGCGGCGAGGTCCTTGCCATCCTCGGACGATCCCGCCTGCACGATAACCGGATGCCCCTGAGGTGGGCGAGGGACATTCAAGGGACCTCGCACCTTGAAATGTTGTCCGACGTGATCGACGCGATGGACGCGCCTCGGATCTGCGAAGAAGCCGGACCTCCTGTCGAGCAGGATCGCATCGTCCTCGACACTGTCCCAGAGGGCTTTCGTGACGGCGAGGAATTCCTCAGCACGTTCATAGCGGGAAGCATGCTCGATATTTGCGTCTCGCCCGAAGTTCATGGCCTCTTCGTTCATGCCAGAGGTCACGACGTTCCAGCCAAAACGGCCGCCGCTGATATGGTCGAGTGACGCGAAGGCGCGCGCGATGTTGTAAGGCTCGCTGTAAGAGGTTGAAGCGGTGACAAGCAATCCGATATGACGTGTCACAGCGGCAAGAGCCGCAAGCATGGTGATCGGCTCGAGCCGCGCATTGGCGTAATGTGCGATGTTGCTCTCATAGCTGTCCCACATGGCGACGTGGTCGGCGACGAAAATGGCATCCATGCAAGCAGCTTCGGCGGCTTCCGCCAGCCTTCGATAATAGGAGAGGTCAAAGATCTCGCGCCCGGGGGCGTCGGGATGGCGCCAGGACATCCGGTGATCGCCCTGGGGATTGAAGAAGAAGGCGCTGAGGATCATCGGTGTGGGTGCCACGGCTTCTTCCTCTCGGCTCTTCATTTTCGCATCAGATTAAGCGTAAAAGCTCAGATGAGTGCATCTCATGGCTTTTATAGTGCGCAATGAAGTCGACCTGATTGTCGACGACGCTCACGAGGCCGACCAGTACAGCAGCGAAGATAAGCCGAACGAGGCGTATGAGAACATGGCGACGGGCATGTTAGCGGGCAGGGTCAATCCATTCGGTTTTCAATTTGCCGGCCCGCTAACCGTTGTCGCGTCCAGTACTCGAGGTTGTCCGCGCGCGATGATCAAGCATTGCCCACCGGCTCGAATTTAAGAGCTTACGGCTCTATACTGAATGAAGCGGCGTGGCGCGTGGAGGATCGGAGCTATGGGCAAGAAGTCAGACGACAGCGACAACGGAACCGATCTTGGCAAGCTTGCAAAGATCCTCGGCGAAATTCCAACCGAGCAACCCGAACTATCAGAGGGCGTGAACAAGCCGGCCGAGATTTCCGAAACGCCGGAACAACCGAAGCCACCTGGAGACGACGAGGGCGTAAGGTCGCAAGCTTAGCGTCAGCTTCGTTGCCGGGGGCGCAGTGGCAAGATCAGTGGTCGCGGCGTCTCTGATCTTGCGCTTGTCGCTGGGTTTCATCCGGCTCGCGGATGTCATGCCTGCGGTCGGCAAGCTCAAGCCAGCGTTGCGCCATCAATACCAGAAGTTCGCGATCGGCTGGATCGCCCGCCTTGCGGGACAAGGCCAAGCATTGCACCGCGCATTGGCGGTAACTCTCTACGCTACCCATAATCACCACCCTTTTCGACGTTCGGACGAAACGTCGACCCCATAATTACTTAGGTTACTCTTGATTTATGCACACGGCAAGGTCGTGTTGCTGGGGAGCTCAACTCCTCCGTGCGGCGGGATATCAGGCCTTCAGACGTTGCTCGTGCTCTGGAGAGGCCGACGTGAGCTGAGGTCGCCTCAAGGCGAAGTTGTACCGGGCGCGGCTTTCGCCGTACAGACATTCGTGGAAACTCCTCGTTGCCGTACCAGAGCATAAGCGGAACAGTTCAGATGAGTGCACCGCATAGGCCGTTGCGGATGCTGGCTAGGGCCGTCTCGTCTTGCGCCCTGTGGCGTTCGCGGAAGCTCGAAATAATCCGGCTGGCATCGATCAGCATCACGAGTTGGTGGCGTAAGATAGAGCCAGACGATAAGGCATGAATGCACGTCGGTAGTCCCGAGCGCTGCCGAACAGTCAATTATTGGTCGAGGTTGAAATCATCGGCTCGGCATTGTGTCACAACTATCTGGCCGCGGCGTTGCCCCGCGCTTGTCAACCGGAACCTTGCAATTATCAACCCTTTGTTCGTCTTTCCACTTCTCACCTAGGCGCTCCTTGCCCGTCAGCCGGGCAGCAGCGGCCCTGGGCTTCTCCGATACGGTATTGGCGGACGTGATCGCTTGGGCATGAAGATCAAGTGGCGCGAGCGCTGTGGCTAGCAAAACGATTATAGACGCGAGCTTCAATGCAAATATCATGGCCGGACTCCTGATCGTGGTGGATGGCAACAGCAAGCGTACGCATTTGTCCGCCTTGGTTGTAGGCTAAGTGTTCGACAAGGCACAGCCAATTACAACACTGCGGCTGACTGATGCTTCGCGCTCTCGTCAAGGTTGCCGCATGATCCATCTGCGCATGCCCCAAACCGGACCTCTCGCTCTCTGGCTCTCGTGCGATAGTTACGGCTGGGGAGCTTTGAAGTCGGCTGGGGTTGAGGGATCCCGAGGGGCGTGAACGAGGGCTGAGCTCTTGCTACAGGCCGGCCCTAGCTGAGCCTCGCAAACCGACCGTTGTCTGGCCTACGCGCGGTGGGCGCCGTTAAAGCAAGATCAAGCAGCAGGAGAAGTGCCATGCAGGCGCGCAGATTGGGAAAGAGCGGTCTTGAGGTATCCGCCGTGGGGCTTGGTTGCATGGGCATCAGTGCCAGCTATGGAACACCACTAACCAAGGAAGAGGGCGTCAAGCTCATACGTGCGGCGGTTGAGCGAGGGATAAGCTTCTTCGATACGGCGGAAGTTTATGGTCCTTTCACCAACGAGGAGGTGGTTGGCGAGGCGCTCGCGCCTTTCCGTGATCACGTCGTGATCGCCACCAAGTTCGGGTTCGACATCGATTTCGGGACGCGGGAAAATCGAGGAACCAACAGCCGACCCGAGCACATCAGGCTAGCCGTCCAAGGATCACTGAAACGGCTAGGCATCGCAGCGATTGATCTCCTGTACCAGCATCGGGTCGACCCGGACGTGCCGATCGAAGACGTCGCCGGCACCGTCAAGAAGCTCATCGAAGAAGGTAAGGTCAAGCATTTCGGTATGTCAGAGCCCGGCGTTCAGACGCTCCGCCGCGCGCATGCGGTGCAGCCTGTGACCGCGCTCCAGAACGAATACAGTCTTTGGACGCGCGGACCGGAAACCAACGGCATCCTTGAGGCTTGTGATGAGCTGGGAATCGGCTTCGTGCCCTACAGCCCACTCGGCAAGGGCTTTCTGACCGGCGCGATGAACAAGGACACGAAGCTGCGGGAAGGCGACTTCCGCAACACCGTTCCCCGTTTCTCGCCCGAAGCGATGCAGAAGAACCAGGCGCTGGTCGACCTCTTGAAGCGGATCGCCGATCAGAAAGGTGCGACGCCCGCACAGATTGCGCTTAGTTGGCTGCTGGCGCAGCGGCCTTATATCGTGCCGATCCCGGGCACGACTAAGCTCCGCCGGCTCGAGGAGAATATCGGCGCTGCCGACCTGCAGCTGTCGGAAGCCGACCTGCGCGAGATCCAGAACGCTGCCTCGCAAATCCAAATTGTGGGCGAGCGCTACTCGCCGCAGCAGCTCGCGATGGTCGGGCGCGAGGCCCCGGTCGGCGGCGTGTAATACCGTCCCAGGCCGGGGCAAAGGGAACGCGCGATGCGCGTATGAACCTAGCAATGGCGAGCAGAGTTCATTCCACCGATTTGGCAAAGACGATACGATCCGTCCGGCTGTGACCATGCCCGCAACGGCCTATGCTTGGATCCCACTGGCGACCGTGCCGGCGGGTCCATGCATAAGGGGCGAGCCCAGTGGAAAAGTTCTCAATGAAGCATGAGACTTGCGAGAATGACCCGACAGATGCCGGCATAGCGCGCTAGCGAAAAATGCTTCGAGTCGCCGAGCTCCCCGTTCTGGTCCCATTGGCGGTCGGCGTGGCGATCGTGCTGTGCACGATCTTCATCCACGCTTTGGCCGTGGGCTCGACCGTTAATTTCGTCCGCTACGAGAAAGAGAAGGGCCGATTGGGTACCGGCTTCGCGATCGATCTTGCGATCGTCGTGCTAGTCGTACTATTCGCCTTTAGCGCCCACCTCTTGGAGATTGCGTTGTGGGCATGCCTGTTCCTCGTCTGCGGGGAGTTCGGGGATTTCGGAGTCGCCTTCTACTACTCGGCGGTCAACTACACGACGTTGGGCTATGGGGACATTATCCTCACTCCGTCATGGAGATTGCTCGGACCATTGGAAGCCGCCAACGGGGCGCTGCTCTTCGGCGTCTCGACCGCAATGGTGTTCGCCGTCATGCAACGCTTGATCGAAGCGAGATACCGGGACCTGCGCGACTGATCCTCACCATCGGGGCCCGAGCATCTTCGCGTCCGTCTCGCGCAATGACCTGTCGATCTCAGCCGGTAACCGGTCGGGTAGCCGAGTTCGCATTCGAGCTCCTGCGCGCTCCTCGATCAGAGCCATGCATACGACGGCGCTGCGGTGAAGCTCTTTCCCATCGAGCCGATCGGATGGCGCATGCAAAGGGCCTCGGTCCATCCACCAGGAGTAGTCCCGCCGTAGGCTGCAGCACTTAGCTGTTGAGGTCCTTTTTCCTTTTTTGGGGAGCCGACGCGCCGAGCGCTCGAAGCATGGCGTCGAGAGCTCGCTCAGCCAGGTCCGTGCTGGTCCGCCCTTGAAGAATGCCGCGCGTGACCTGAAGCCAGATGCCCATGACGATGTCGGCCGCGAGTTCGACATCGTTCACGTTCAAGCGCCCCTGTGCTCTCGCCTCGGTGAGGTCCTGCTTCAGATTGGCGCGAACGCCCCGGGCGAACTCGGTTGGCGCTTGAGCACTTTGCACGACGAGCCGCGCCCAAACCGGGTCCAGGATCGCCTTCTCCAGGAATCTCTTGAAGGCGAAGGATAGGCGCGCAACGGGATCTCGCATGCCGAGCCTGACTGGCGCCAGCAGGTCGTCAAAGCTCTCCCCGAGCTTCTCGCCCACGGCCGCGGCCAACTCCTCCATGCTTTGAAAGTGGTAGTAGAAGGTCCCCTTCGCGACGGCTGCAGTCTCGACCACGGTATCGACCGTGAGCGCTTCGAGGGGCCGCTCGGCAAGAAGCATCGTGCCGACCTCGATGATGTGAGCTCGTGTCCTGGCACGCCGTTCGCGTCCGATTTCAGCTCTGCGCGCCAAATCAATTTTTGCCATGCGTCGACCTCATTGCACGAATCTGATTTTTTCATATTGACTATATAGTCGAA
>JAFAQA010000357.1 GCA_019246665.1 Hyphomicrobiales bacterium | reverse complement strand
CCGTGACGCAGGTCGAGGCGAGAAGCGCGGGCGCGAGTGAGAGCGCGGGCAGCCGCCGCGCGTGAGGCGAAAGCTTCGGCATGAGTTGAGAGCCCTTTTACGGTCGAACGAGCGCCGAATCTAATTGGATTTTGCTTTTCTAATTAGCTAACAAGCGCCTATCGGAGGGTCAAGGCGTAAGCGGGGCGTTAGGAATAGGCGCCGGGCGCTTGCTTCCCTCTCCCCAATTGCGAAGCAATTGTGCGGGAGAGGGTGGCAAGCTACGGACTTGATCCGGGGCGAGCCGGGTGAGGGCGGCAGGATGACGCGCACCTGTCCAAGCCTCGCGTCGCCACCCTCATCCAACCTCACTTCGTGAGGTCACCTTCTCCCACTGGGCGACGCTGGACGGGAGAAGGATTCGCGCCGCAGCCAAAACCGCACCGGTCAACCGGACGGTCGTGTGTTGCGCCAACCTTCCCGCGCACCCCTGCCCGCGAAAGCGCTTCACCACTCGCCCGTAAGCGCGCGGGCGCCGATATCGCGACGGTGAAAGCCGCCGGGCCAATCGATCGCAGCGACACCCGCGTAGGCGCGCCGATGCGCCTCGGCAAAGTCCTTTCCCTCCCCGACGATGGTCAGCACGCGCCCGCCATCGGCGAGAAGGCGCGCACCGTCGCGCCTTGTGCCCGCCTGGAACACGGTGACGCCTTCGAGACGCCCGGCAGCCTCGAGGCCATCGATCTCGCCGCCCCGCGCGAATTCGCCCGGATAGCCCTTGCTCGCGAGCACGACTCCGACACACGGCCTTTGCGAGAAGCGCACGGTGAACTTGCCGAGCATGCCGTCACGCGCCGCCAGCATCGCGGTCACGAGATCGGTCATGAGGCGAGGCATGACGACCTGGCATTCGGGATCGCCGAAGCGGCAATTATATTCGATGAGCTTCGGCCCCTCCTTCGTGATCATCAGTCCCGCATAGAGGAAGCCGCGAAATGGCGTGCCGCGCTTTTTGAGCGCGGCGAGCGTCGGCTTGATGATCCGCTCCATGGCGTTTTCCACCAAGGCGTCGTCGAGCACGACCGCGGGCGAGAAGGCGCCCATGCCGCCGGTGTTCGGGCCCTCATCGCCGTCGAAGGCGCGCTTGTGATCTTGCGCGGTGCCGAAGGGGAGGGCATTCGTGCCATCGCAAAGCGCGAACAAGCTCGCCTCCTCGCCTTCGAGGAATTCCTCGATCACGATCTCGGCCGAGGCAGCGCCGAAGCGGCCGCCGAGCATGTCGTCGACCGTGGCCTCGGCTTCGCTGAGGCGTTTGGAAATGATGACCCCTTTGCCGGCGGCGAGACCATCGGCCTTGATCACCATCGGCGGGGAAAGCTTTTGCAGATACGCCTTGGCGGCAACCGCATCGGTGAAGCGCCCGAAAGCGGCAGTCGGAATGCCGGCCTCGCGGCAGAGCTCTTTCGTGAAGACCTTGGAGCCCTCGATTTGCGCCGCCGCTCGCGAGGGGCCGAAAGCCGCGACCCCCGCATTCTCCAGACTATCGACGATGCCGTCGACGAGCGGCGGCTCCGGGCCGATCACCGCAAGCTCGATCGCCTGCTCCTTGCAGAGCGCGATCACCGCGGCGTGGTCATTCGGGTCGCAGGCGAGATTGGTGCCGCATTCCGCGGTGCCCGGATTGCCGGGCGCGACGAAGAGGCGATCGCATAAAGGGCTCGCGGCGATTTTCGCGGCGAGAGCGTGCTCGCGCGCGCCCGAGCCGATGAGGAGGATGTTCATTGGTGCCGATTACGCCGGATCGGATGTGCCTTCAACGGTTTGACAAATGCTGGGCGGGGCACGAGCGGCCGAGGCGTCATTCGGCGAAAGAGAACCCTTGCGCCGTGAAGCTTTGACGCGCCTCGGGGCCTTGCAGGAAGGCAAGAAAGCGCATCGCGCCATCCGTCTTGCCGCCGCTCACCACCGCGAATGGATAGACGATCGGCGCATGCGAATCCGCAGGGAAGCTCGCCACGATCTTTACCTTGGGCTCGGCGGCCGCGTCCGTCGCATAGACGATGCCGAGCGGGGCCTCGCCGCGCGCCACATAGGCAAGGGCCGCGCGCACATTATCGGCGGGTGCGATGCGGCCTTGGAGCGAGGCCCATAGCCCGAGCTTCTCGAGCGCGGCCTTGGCGTAGCGCCCGACCGGAACGGTGTCGACCGCGCCGGTGATCAGACGGCCATCCCCGAGCGCCGCTTCGATCGAAGGCGCGTCGAGCGCGAGGGTGCTGATCGACGCGTCCTTCGGCGCCACGAGGACGAGCCGGTTCGCCAGAAGATTGACCCGGTGCTCGACGAGATGGCGAGCCGCGAGTTGATCCATCCAGTCGAGATCGGCCGAGGCGAAGAGATCGGCAGGCGCACCGGCCTCGATCTGCCGCGCGAGCGTCGAGGAGGCGTCGAAGCTGAACTTCACCGCGATGCCGCTTCTCGCGGTGAAATCCTTGGCGGCGCCGTTGAGCCCATCCTGCAGGCTCGCGGCCGCGAACACAGTGATCGAGGGCGCATTGCCGGACGGTGCTTGCGCGCTCGCCGTCGTGGCGGCCGCGAAAGTGAACGCGAGCGCCATGAAGGCGCGGACGCCGATTATCGCTACCGAGAAGGCCGTTCTCGCGGCAAAAGTGGATATTGCGCGTCCGAGGCTCTGCATGGCGATCTCCTAGTCGATCGACGCCAATGGATGGCTTCCATCCGCCGGTAAAATCCATCCACGACATTATGACGTTGTGGTCAGGCCTTTCCCGACGAATGGGAACCATTTGTCGGGCCGGACCACGGCCGTCTGCGCGATCAGGTCGATCGGCAGCGATGCTTCGTCAGCCCGGGACCGCCGTTCCGGAAGAAAGGCACGCTTACGACGCCTTGCGAAACCCTTATCGGGCGACAACTGCTTTGGGAAGCTTCAGATGGAGAGGCCTTGGAAAGGTCAAGGTTGTGCCGATTGTGCCGGCTGTGTCGCCGATGGCACCGGGATGATGCGCACCTTCTTCGGCGGCTCGCCGGGTGAGGAGGGAGCGCTCGTCTGTCCGGCGGGGTGGCCGCCATTATCGCGGCTCGCCGCAAGGTCGGGCAGAGGAGCGGCGCTGACCGTGGGCGCCGGGCCCGTCCGCGCGCCCGCCGGCTTCTTCGCGTCCGACGGGTTCGCCGGGCGCGACATCTGCGCTGCCTTGTCGGCATCGATCATCGTATCGGAGCCGCCCAGCATATCCTCGGCCGGCTTCAATGCCTGGCCCCAGCTCTGATCGGACTTGCGGCAAGAGCAACCCGGAACGGTCGCCTTTTGATATCGGAGGGCATTCTCGAGCTCCATATAGGCTTTTCCGCCCTCGCCCACGGCGTGCTCGATATCGTCCCCGGCACCCATCGAAAAAGCCTCGGTGTCCGCGCCCGGGCATTGTGCCTGGCACATTTGCGCCGCGTCGACACCGCCGCGACTTCCGACCGAGGCGAGCGGGAAGAAATAGCCATCGCAAAGGCGCACGCAAACGGGCTTGCCCAGGCCCCCACCCGGCACGGGCTCGGTCCCGCCGAGACCGTCGATAGCCTGAGGCACATCGATGAGGTTGGCCTCGCCAGGCTGGCCAAGGATGCCGCTTGGCCGCGCCTCCCCTCCGCAATATTGGCGCATGGCGAGCTGGAGCTGATAGCGCTGCTCATCAAGCGCTGCTCCTCCGCCAAGCCGGTCGGCTTGCGATTGTAGATTGGCGAGATCTTGTTGCATGCGGGCCATTCGCGCGAGCAGCGGGCCACATTGGGGGGGCGGATCGGAGCCGAATATGAGGAAGCGCCGGTTATCGCAGCCGATTTGGCGGGCATAGGCGGCGCTGCGCTGCAACTCGGCATTTTGACGCTGTGCTGCATTCGCAATGGCGCCTGCGCGCCCCGCATCCTTGCGGTTGAGCGCCGCCCATTGAGCTTGCAGGGAAGAGCAAGTGGGGGCTTGTGCAAGCGCAAACGACGACGCGCAAAGGCACGTCGCGATCAGGAGCGCGAGCCCCGAGACGGCTCCATTAGTCTTCGTGCCATCTTGCCCATTCGAGACCTCTCGCCTCGAGGCGAAGACAATGCGTCGCTGCGGGTCGGCTGCGCGGGAGAGATCGGGATTCGGCAGTTGGCCTCTCCGTTTCCAGTGGTCCGCCCCCGCAATTGGAACCATCCGTCGGAATCGATCCACTGTGGTCCGGCCCCGACACATGGTTCCCATTTGTCGGAAAAGGCCTGACCACAACTCTAAAACATTGTGGATAGATTTTGCCGACGGATGGGAATTATCCGTCGGAATCGATCCACTTGGGCAAGCCGCGCTCGGCCTCCAAAGCGCAGCACTCTCGTTTTGAAAAAACGCCGACGATTCGCCAGGAAAGCTACACGCTCGCAGTCGAGAAAGCCATTGCGTGATGGCGAAACGAAAATTGCGGACCAAATACAGGGACGAAATGTTGTGCGCGAAGGGAAGCCACATGCCGAAATCCTCGTCGAGATTTCCTCTTGCGGTCGCGGTTGCGATCGGCCTCGTCCCGGCGCTCGGCCCCGCTTTCGCCCAAGAGCCTGATCTGATCTTCCGCAAATCGACGACGTTTCGGCTCCTCACGCCAAACGACAAGCTTGCGACTTATGGGATCGACGATCCCCTCGTCCAAAACGTCGCCTGCCACTACACCTTGCCCGAAAGAGGCGGCGTGGCGGGCGCCTTCGGGGTAGCCGAGCAGGTGTCGGATGTCTCCCTTTCCTGCCGTCAGGTCGGGCCGATCGCCTTCAAGGAGAAATTCGGCCAAGGGGATGTGGTGTTCCAGCAATCGCGCTCGCTGCTCTTCAAGAAGGTGCAGATCGTGCGTGGCTGCGACGAGAAGCGTAACGTCCTCGTCTACCTCATCTATTCGGATAAGCTCGTCGAGGGCTCTCCGAAGAATTCGACCTCGTCCGTCCCGATCATGCCCTGGGGATCGGCGCAGGATGTGCCGAAATGCGCCGATTGGCTCAAGAGATGAAGGACCGGCACCGGCCTTGCGGATCGGCAAGGTGCCCGATCGCGAGCTGCATCGGCGAAGCCGCCCTTGCAAGGACATCGACCCCTCAGCTTAGACTTCCGTCGAACTCGCGTGAACGGCTGTTGACCAATCGTTTGAGGTGCATGAATATTTAGGCTTCAGGCGCCTCGGACGGGATCATTCGTGTTCGTTTTGGCATGGTGACGCCGTTCGCGCGGAATTGCGAGCACGCGCTGCGCAACCGATTGCAACGCGATGGTCGTGCACGAAAGGGGAGAGAAACGATGACGGCCATCGATGCCAGGACGGGCGCTTTGGAGGGTGTTGGTTTACTCGATCGTGAGCGCATCGTCGCTCGTCCGGGATTTAATCGTTGGCTCGTGCCGCCAGCGGCGTTGTGCATACATTTGTGCATCGGGATGTCCTATGGCTTGAGCGTGTTCTGGCTGCCGCTCGCGCGTGCTCTCGGGATCGACAAGCCGGTTACCTGCCCAGATCCATCCGTCGCTCGCGACCTCTTCACCACGAGCTGCGATTGGCAGTTCACGAATCTCGTGACCATCTTCACCATCGGCATCGTGCTGCTCGGGCTTTCGGCCGCCGCCTTCGGCGGATGGGTGGAGCGGGTCGGGCCACGCAAGACGGGCTTCGTCGCCGCCTTGTGCTGGTCGGGAGGCTTCGCGCTCTCGGCGCTCGGCGTCTATGTGCACCAGCTTTGGATCCTCTGGCTCGGACTCGGGCTCATCGGAGGGATCGGCCTCGGGCTCGGCTATATTTCGCCGGTCTCCACGCTGGTGAAATGGTTTCCTGATCGACGCGGCATGGCGACCGGCATGGCGATCATGGGCTTCGGCGGCGGCGCGATGATCGGCTCGCCTCTCGCCAATATCCTGATGAACAATTTCAAATCGTCGACTTCCGTCGGTGTCTGGCAAACGTTCCTGGCGCTCGGCGCGATCTATTTCGTGTTCATGATGGGAGGCGCATTCCTCTATCGGGTCCCCCCCGCGAACTGGCGACCCGAAGGCTGGACGCCACCAGCCACCGCCAAGGCCATGATCACCTCAGGCAATGTGCATCTCAGGGACGCACATAAGACGCCGCAATTCTGGCTGATCTGGTTGGTGCTCTGCCTGAATGTCTCCGCCGGCATCGGCGTCCTCGCGGTCGCCTCGCCCATGCTGCAGGAAATCTTTGGCGGATCGCTCATCGGCAAGCCGGAGCTCGGCTTCTCGGCACTCGATGCCGGCCAGAAGGCGGCGATCGCGACGATCGCGGCGGGTTTCGTCGGGCTCTTGTCGCTCTTCAACATCGCCGGGCGCATCTTCTGGGCCTCGCTTTCCGACAAGATCGGCCGGAAGACGACTTATTTCATCTTCTTCGCCCTCGGTATCGCGCTTTATGCGCTGGCGCCAAGCTTCGCTCATATGGGTTCGCGGGCGCTTTTCGTCGCGGCGATGTGCGTGATCCTCTCCATGTATGGTGGCGGCTTCGCCACAGTGCCTGCCTATCTGGCTGACATGTTCGGCACGCAGTTTGTCGGCGCCATTCACGGCCGGCTTCTCACTGCCTGGTCGGCAGCCGGAGTCGTCGGTCCCATGCTCGTCGCCTATATCCGCGACAAGCAGCTCCAGGCCGGGGTCGAACGAGCACTCGCCTACGACCGCACCCTTTACATTCTTGCCTCGCTCCTGGTGATCGGGCTCATTTGCAATGCGCTTGTGCGTCCGGTCGCGTCGAAATGGTTCATGCGGGACGAAGAGGTAGCGGCGCTTCAGGCAAAGTCCGCGGCCGCCGCTGCGGTCTCCGGCGGGAGCCAAGGAATCGGCAAGGGAACCGTCGATGCCAAGGCGATCATCGCCTGGCTCGTGGTCGGCATCCCGATCCTTTGGGGAGTATGGAAGACGCTCGACAGCGCCGTCGCCATCTTCCATTGAGCGTGCACAAGCCTCCCGGAAAAGCGGTTTCCCCTTTTCCGGTCATTCCCTGACCAGGGTCACCAGAAATCGGGCTTGGCCTGCCTGAGGCACCCGCCGAGCCGAAAGGGCGCGACCCGCATGGCAAGCCCGGTTTTCGGGTCCGTCTCGACCGCGAGGCCGCAAATCGTCGCTTCACCGTTTGCCGCTTCGAAACGCGAAGCTGGCGTCGGTTGCAAAAAGCGGCGCAGCGGCTCGCCCTTCTCGACCCCAATGATCGAATCATAGTCCCCGGTCATGCCGCAATCGGTCTGGAAGGCCGTGCCGCCCGGCAAGATGCGCTCGTCGGAGGTTGGCGCATGCGTATGGGTGCCGACCACGAGGCTCGCTCGACCGTCGAGAAAATGACCCATGGCCTGTTTCTCGCTCGTCGCCTCGGCGTGCATGTCGACCACGAGAGCGTCACAGCCAGAACCGAGCGGGCAAGCCGCGACCTCCCGTTCGGCGGCCGCGAACGGGTCGTCGGCAAGCCCCATGAAGACGCGCCCGATGAGATTGAGGACGAGAACCCGCGCTCCCGCCTTCGTTTCGAATATTGCCGCACCTCGTCCGGGGGTGCCGGCTGGCCAATTGGCGGGACGGAGCAAACGGGGCTGGCGCCCGATGAACACAAGCGCCTCGCGCTGATCCCAGGCGTGGTTTCCGAGCGTCACCGCGTCGGCCCCCGCTTCGACGAGCTCATTGCAGATGGTCTCGGTGATGCCCGCGCCGCCGGCCGCGTTCTCGCCATTAACGATGACGCAATCGAGTGAAAATCGCGTTCTCAACTCGGGAAGCCGCTCGAGAATCGCGTTTCGGCCCGCTCGTCCCATCACATCGCCGATAAACAAAAGGCGCATTGCTTGAGCTCCCAGCCCTCTCTCCCAGCCCTCTTGGCCCCTATTGGGCTTTTATTGGCGAAGCATGATCTTTTCGGAAGAGCGAGTTCCATTTTTTGGGTCATGCTCTTTAAAGTCGGTGAGCCATAGCAGCCTCTTTGGCATGGCCCAATCCGCTTGGATCATGTTAAGACCGTTTCGCAAAGAGGATCGCCGATCTTGATCGAATACGCGATGCTGATCACGCTCGGGGCATGTGGCGCGAGCCTCATTTGGCTCGCGATCTGGCCTGCCTTGACGCGGCGCACGGAAAGGCTGGCCCGCCGGCGCATCGAAGCGGGTTTGCCCATGTCGATCGCCGAATTCGCGGCCGAACGCGACCAATTGCGTGCCGCACTGGCCGTCAAGGAAGCGCGCCTCGAAAAGCGGGCCGAAGCGCTCAGCACCGAGCAGGCTCGGCTGCTCGCCGAGACCGGGACATTGCAAGCGCGCATAGCCTCGCTCGAGGAGGGGCTCGCCGAGGAGCAGAAGCGCCATGGCGAGACGAAGGCCGAGCATCTGCGCGTGAGCGAGGCCTTGACCGAGGCCGGCGCCGCGCTTGAAACCGAGGAACGCGAGCACGCCGCGACGCGAGAAGAGCTTGCGGCACTCGATGCCGCCTATCGCGAGGTCACGGCCGGTCAAGGCGCGTCGGGTGACGCCGTCGAGCAACGGCGGCTCGAGCGTGCGGCGTTCGAGGCCGAGCGAGGAGCCCTGCTCGGCCGCATTCAACGGCTCGAAACGGCGTATCAGGCCTTGCGGGCAGAGCACGCGGCGCTGGGGAGAATGCATGATGGGCATCATGTCGAGAACGCCGCGCTCAAGGCCGAGCGCGAAACCCATCTCGAGCGCTTGGAGCGGCTCGAGCGCAGCATCACGGCGCGCGAGGCACGGCTTACCGAACTCGGCGAGCTGAAGACGCTACGCGAGATGGAGAAAACGGATGCCGAGGTGCGCGCCTCGGAAATGGCGACGCGACTCGCGGCGAGCGACGGGCATATCCAGCGCTTGAGCCTCGAGCTTCAGGAAGCCAGAGAGCGCCTCGCAGCGGTCGAGGCGCTCCAGGAGGGCGCATCGCGGCAGGCGTCCGAGGGTGTTGCCGCGCTCGAGGCGGCGCGCCGCGAGCTCGACGCCGAGCGAGGGCGAGGCGAGCGGGCCGAAGCGGCCGAGCGTCTCAATGTGGCGCGTGCCGAGGCGGAGCTGCGCGAGCTGGCGAAGGCGTTCGCCAGCGCCAGGGCCGAGCTCGGCTCGGCAGTCGCCTCCCTCGATGAAACGCGTGCCGAGCGCGACCGGCTTCAATCGCAGGTCGGTGGGGGAAATCCCACGGCGCCCGAACGGCTCGTTGCCCTGATCGAGCGCCTCGCCGACGATATTGCCCGGGTGAGCGGAGCCGGCCCCTTGCCGGCCAGCGCCGAGCCCGACCCCTCCTCGAACGAGGCGCAGCGCGCGGTCGCCGAGTGAGGTCGGCGTGAGCCGTTCTTCGCCTCTTGGCTCAAACACTCTGCCGTTCCGCAGGCTCGGGCGAACACAGCTTCGCGTGAGCGCGATCGGCTTCGGGTCGGCGCCTCTCGGCGACCTCTACGCCAAGCTCGACGAGGAAGGCGCCATCGCGACCGTGAAGGCGGCCGTCACGGCCGGCGTGACGCTCTTCGACACCTCCCCGCATTACGGCAACGGCCTTGCGGAGCACCGCGTCGGCGCGGGGCTGCGTGGGGTGCCGCGCGATAGCTATGTGCTCTCGACCAAGGTGGGACGCTGGATGGACCCGCTGCGCTCCGGCGGGACGGCAGTCGCGCCCGGCGCCGCAGCGCCGGGCTTTGCCGGCGGCCTCAAACACAAGGCGGTGATCGACTATTCCCGCGACGGCACGCTGCGTGCTTTCGAGCAATCCTTGCTCCGGCTCGGCGCGGAGCGGATCGACATTGTCCTGATCCATGATGTGGATGTGTGGACGCATGGCGAGCAAGCGATTGAAGCGCGCTTCAAGGAAGCGATGGAAGGCGCCTATGTGGCGCTGTCGAGGTTGCGCGAGGAGGGCCTCGTGAAGGCGATCGGGGTCGGCATCAACGAGACGCGAATGTGCGAGCGCTTCGCGCGCGCCGGCGATTTCGATGCCATGCTGCTCGCCGGCCGCTACACCTTGCTGGAGCAAGGTGCGCTCGACGGTTTTCTGGCGCTTGCCGCACAAAAAGGCATTGGGCTGATGCTGGGCGGCGTCTTCAATTCGGGCATATTGGCGACGGGCGCGGTTGCGGGCGCGCACTACAATTACAGGCCTGCGCCGCCCGAGATCCTTGCGAAGACCGGGCGCCTCGAGAAGGTCTGCCGCGCCCACGGCGTCGCGCTCGCCGATGCGGCCTTGCGCTTTCCGCTCGGGCATGAGGCGGTCGCCTCCGTGGTGCTCGGCGCGGTGAGCGCCGAGGAAATCTCGCGCAATACGGCATCGCTCGCGCGAGCCATTCCGGCAGGCTTGTGGAGCGACCTCAAAGCGGAAGGCTTGCTGCGCCCGGACGCGCCGACGCCCGATTGAGGCTAGAGTTCCTCGGACGTCCTCAATTTTCGTCGAGAGGCGTCGTCCCGGTGGGCTTGCCTTGCGCCGACAAGGTAATGCGTTCGATTCTCGCCTCGGCGAGCTGCAGGAGCGCCTCGCAACGCAGCTTCAACGCTTCACCGCGCTCATAGATCGCGATCGATTCCTCGAGTGGAACATCGCCGCGCTCGAGCCGCCCGACGATCGTCTCGAGCTCGGCAAGCGCCTTCTCGAAAGGCAGGCCGGCGATATCGGCGTTTTCAGCCGCATTCGCGGCCTCCTTCGGGCCTCCTTGGAGGGGCTTGGCGAAATCGGTCATGCACGGCTCCGGTGAGAAGCCTCTTTATGGGACGCCCGCCGAGACGGCGCAAGGCAGCTCGAGCGCAACCTCTCATCGTCTGTTTGTCTCATGAGCACAATCTGACTGCTCAGGGCTCGATCCGCTGACGGGCGCGAAGCTGGAGGGCGAGTCCGAGAAGCCCGGCCCCGTAGAAAACGAGGTCGATCGCGAGGAAAAGACCGAGCACATAGCGGGTGTTCACCGGCCAGGATGCCATGATGATCACACCGAGGATGAAGGTGAAGAGGCCGGAAAGGACGGCGACCCGCCAAGGTGCGTCCGAGCCCATTTGCGAGGCGACATAGATGCGCACGAGGCCCGTGGCGCAAAGTCCGGCACCGAGGCAAAGCGTCAAGGCGACGGCGCCAAGCAACGGGTTGAGCACGCAGACCACGCCGGCGATCCCGATGAGGGCGCCCGCGACGCTCAGAAGAACGAGGCGCCCCCAATCCTTCATGTGCAACCCCATGCCGACCTCGGC
Source organism: Hyphomicrobiales bacterium (assembly GCA_019246665.1). Lineage (GTDB taxonomy): Bacteria > Pseudomonadota > Alphaproteobacteria > Rhizobiales > Beijerinckiaceae > GAS188. Next base: position 5,059 of record JAFAQA010000357.1, on the reverse strand, counting down.
GATCCCCGCGAGAATCATCATCACGCCATTCATCCACACGCTCGCTACGGTGGCGCTCACCAAGGAGCCGAAGGCGATCGTGCCGCAGATGATGAAGGCGGCCCCGAGCGCCGCGAAGCTCGCCCAGCGGGCGCGCAGATGCGAAAGGCTCGAACCGAGGCCGATCGGAGCCGAGAAGGGTGATGCCGCTTGGGGGAGATCGACGGGCGCCATTTGAGGTCTCCTCGCGCTGGCTGCCTCGAAACGCCACGCCTTTCATACCACAAATAGCGTGGTTTGCGGGTGACCACGCGAGATCGGGCCCGATCGGCCAGGATCCGGCACGGCGAGACTGATGCAAGCGTCAACCCCGCTCTTCACCATGAGCAAGGAGGCCGCATTGCCCCTCGCACGTGATGGCATTATGTCGAGGCCATGCCGAGCCTGACCTCGCTCGCCACTCCGAGCCGTTTCATGGCCTTTGCGGCCCGCGCGCTGCCCTGGCTCGCGGGGCTTTCGGCCTTGCTGCTGGCTATGGGATTATGGCTCGCCTTCACCGCTCCCGAGGATTACCAGCAAGGCGAGACGGTGCGGATCATGTATCTGCACGTGCCGGCAGCCTGGCTCTCGCTCTTGATCTACACCATCATGTCGACCTCCGCGGTTGGCGCACTCGTCTGGCGTCACCCGCTTGCCGAAGTGTCGATGAGGGCGGCCGCGCCAATCGGCTGCGTCTTCACCTTTCTGTGCCTGGTCACCGGATCGCTCTGGGGCAAGCCGATGTGGGGCGCCTGGTGGGTCTGGGACGCGCGGCTCACCTCGGTGCTGGTGCTGCTCCTCATCTATCTAGGGATATTGGCGATTTGGAACGCCATCGAAGATCAGGGTCATGCGGCTCGGATCGCGGCGCTCGCGACGCTCGTCGGCTTCGTGAACATCCCGATCGTGAAGTTCTCGGTCGAATGGTGGAACACCTTGCATCAAGGCTCGTCGGTGTTCACGCTCGACGGGCCGAAGATCGCGCCTGAGATCCTTCTGCCGCTTTTGGTGATGGCCTGCGCCTTCACGCTTCTTTATCTCGCGCTTCACCTTGCCGTGATGCGCAACCTGATCTTGCGACGCCGGCTGCGCCGGCTCGCCATCCTCGCCGCATCGGAGGTGCCGCCGGTTTCCCGGATCGCCTCCGTCGAAGGGGGAGCGCGCGCGTGAGCATCCTGGCGCTACCGCATATTGGCTTCGTGATCGGCGCCTACGCCATCACCTTCATCGTGGTCGCGCTCCTCATCGCCTGGATAGCGCTCGATCACCGCGCCTTGCGCCGCGCACTTGCGCTTTACGACAGCGAAGCACGAAACCTTCCCGATCTCGACGGCACGGGCCGATGAGCGACGTCGCCAACACCGCGCGGCGGCCTTTCGCCAATCCCTGGCTCCTCGTGCCGCTCGCGATATTTCTTGCGCTCGCCGGGCTTTTCCTCGCGCGGATCGGACACGACCCGGCGGTGCTGCCTTCGCCCTTGATCGGACAGGAAGCGCCCGCATTCGTGCTCCCTCCGCTTGCGGGGCTTACGCGCGACGGAGAGCCGGTCGGGGGCTTCTCGGACGCCGATCTGAAACGAGGAGGAGGCACGCTCGTGAACGTCTTCGCCTCCTGGTGCGTGCCTTGCCGGGAAGAGCACCCGGTGCTGATGCAGCTCGCCAACCAGAAGGGCGTCACGCTTCTTGGCTTGAACCACAAGGACGAGGTGGAGAATGCACGTCGTTTTCTTGGCGGCCTTGGCAACCCTTACTCAAAGGTCGGCGTCGATCCGTCCGGACGCACGAGCCTCGATTTTGGCGTCTATGGCGTCCCCGAGACTTTCGCGATCGATGCCGGGGGCCGAATCGTAGGCAAGCACGTCGGCGCCTTGACGCTCGCGGATGCGCAAGAGCTGCTGCGCAAGGCGGCCGGAACGCCATAGGCGAAATGCGATGGTCGTGCGCGTTCAGTCGCAAGCTTTCGAGATCGGCGCCGAGATCGCGGCCCTCACGCGAGGGCGAAGCGATGTCGGCGCGGTCGTGACCTTCACCGGCCTTTGCCGCGACGAAGGCGGAAGATTGGCGGCACTCGAGATCGAGCATTATCCGGGCATGGCGGAAGAGGAGATCGGGCGCGTCGTCGCCGAAGCGCAAAGCCGCTGGCCTCTTCAAGGCGTGACCGTGGTGCACCGCCATGGCCGCATCGCCGCGGGCGAGGAGATCGTGCTCGTCGTCACGCTCTCGGCACATCGCCGGGCCGCCTTCGAGGCGGCGGAATTCCTCATGGATTACCTCAAGACGAGCGCGCCTTTCTGGAAAAAGACGCTTCGCCTGTGCGAGGGGTCGGGAGAATGGGTCGAGGCCAAGACGAGCGACACGGTCGATGCCAAAAGATGGGGTCAGCAGGGTTGAGCGGCTTCCATACGCGCTGGATGCGCCGCCCTCACGCTGGACCCTTCGTTCAGCTTTGATTACATGGACCGTCACGGCGGCCGGACGGACATTTGGCAAATGGCGAATGAACCCATCGGAATGAGCTCGAAGATCGTGGCGGTCTTCGGCGCTTCGGGCTTTGTCGGCCGGCATGTGGTGCAGGCCTTGGCGCGGCGCGGCTATCGCGTTCGCGCGGCCATGCGCCGGCCCGATCTCGCAGGTTTCCTGCAACCGCTCGGCCTTGTCGGCCAGATCATGCCGGTCCAGGCCAATGTTCGCTTTCCCTGGTCGGTCGCGAAGGCGGCGGAGGGAGCCTACGCCGTCATCAACCTCGTCGGCATCCTCGCGCCGAAAAGGCGCCAGACTTTCGCGGCGGTTCAGGACGCCGGCGCGCGGGCGGTGGCGGAGGCTGCGGCTTCGGAGCGGGCTCGTCTCGTGCAGATCTCGGCGATCGGTGCCGATCCCCAGGGCGCGACACCTTATCAGCGCACCAAGGCCGCGGGCGAAGCGGCCGCGCTCGCGGTAGACGGCGCAGTGGTGCTTCGGCCTTCCGTTGTCTTTGGACCGGAGGATGATTTCTTCAACCGTTTCGCGGCGCTCGCGCGCCTTCTGCCAGTGCTTCCCCTGATCGGGGATGGCGTGACGAAATTCCAGCCGGTGTTCGTCGGCGACGTCGCCGAGACAGTGGCGCGCGCGGTGGATGGCACGATATCCGGCAATACGATCTATGAGCTCGGGGGCCCGCAAATCGTGAGCCTCAAGGACGTGATGAGCTATGTGCTCGCCGAGACCGGGCGAAGCCGGCCATTCCTGCCCATGCCCTTCGGGGCGGCGCGCATCCAGGCAGGGGTCATGGAAGTCGTCGACAAGCTGACCCTCGGCAAGCTGCCGCGCGCGCTTGCGATCACGCGCGAGCAGGTTCGCCTCCTGGAACATGACAATCTCGTCTCGGCCTCCGCGAAGGCCGAAGCCCGCACACTCGAGGGCATCGGCATCACGCCAACGGCGTTCGAGGCGATTGTGCCCTCCTACCTCTGGCGCTTCCGGCGCTACGGTCAGTTCGAGAAGATGCGCGAAGCGTAAGTCGCGCCCAAAGTCGAACGAGCCTCCGAACAAGCAAACTCAAGGATCGAGCGAACGCTTCCATGACCGAGACGTGCACGCTACCCGAATTCGGCTATCGCTTTATCCCCGGACCCTTCCAATATTCGGGCGGCGTCGCGGCGCTGCCCGGCCATCGCCTCGAGCGCATCCGCTTTCACGCGCCGGTGCCGCTCGAACAAGGCTTCTCGCGCATCGAGCGCTATCTCGCGAAGGTCGAGCTGCCCCTGACTGCCTTCTGCGCTTGTGAGCTGCGCTCGCCCGCACCCTTCACCGATGAGGGGTTCAGGCAATTCAACCGCGCCTATGTCGGGACGCTCGAACGCTGGGGCATCATGCAAGGGGAGGCAAACCCGGTCGCGCGCAGCAATGTCTGCCTCGCGGTCGATCCGCCGAAGGTGCCGAGCTTCTACGCCTTCTCGATCGCAGTCCCATCATCCGCCAAGGACACGAGCTTCGTCATCGCCGGGAGTGGAGAGGCGCAGGAGGGCGCAGGCCCTTACAGCTCGCGAACCGTCCGCTATCGCGAGACGAGCGCCGATGCGCTGCGTGAGAAGGCCGTGTTCGTGCTCGCACAGATGGAAAAGCGCATGTCCGCGTTTTCGGCCGGTTGGGCCGATACGACCTCGGCGCAGGTCTACACGCTCCACGACCTTCACCCTTTCCTCAAAGCCGAGATCGTCGTGCGCGGTGCGGCGCGCCACGGCCTCACCTGGCATTTCGCCGCGCCGCCGGTCATCGACCTCGAATTTGAGATGGATTGCCGCCGTGTCGCCGTCGAGAAGGTGATCGCGGACTGACGCACCCTTGCCCTGTCGCTTGGGCGCTTTTGGCCTCACCTCACCGTCGCTTCGACCTTCAGCTTCGCGCCGAGCGCGCGCATCACCTTGAGGATAGCCGCGAATCCCGGCTTGCTCTCGGCGCGAAGAGATCATAGAGGCTGGCGCGCGTGAGATGCGCATCCTTCGCGACCCAGTGGTCCTGCCCCGATAAATGGTTCCCATTTGTCGGAAAGGGCCTGACCACGTTTGCCATCGACTTCACGCCCATTCCGACTCTACCTAAGTGCCGATCGCGAGCGGGGCGCGAAGCTTGCGCAAGAGGGCAATGACGGATTGCGCCGTCATCTTGCCCGTTCGCGGATTGGCGCTCGGCACGCCCTCGATCTTCATCGAGAACCTTGCCGCGTCGCTCTCGACCTCGATCAGATGCGTATTGCGCCGGACCGTCGGGTCGGCCCAGATCGCGATGCGGGTCCGATCGGCACCGATGCCGGCGAGCGAAAGCGCCACGGCGACGTTCACATTGGCCGGAAAGCCGCGTGCCGCGTCCCGCGCGCTGCCTTCGAAGACGAGCGTGGGCTCCTTGACGGCTGCCATATCGAGGCCGCGCTCGACGAGGAACGGAGCGCCGGCAAGCCCGCCCGGCGGCTTGCGGGTCGTCATCCTCACGCTTTCGATCTTGCCTTCGGCGGCGGCAAGCACGGCATCGAGGCCGAGGAGCGCGCCGGTCGGCACGATGATCCTGCC
>JAFAQA010000218.1 GCA_019246665.1 Hyphomicrobiales bacterium | reverse complement strand
GGCCGTCGACAATGTCTCCTTCGACGTCGCCGAAGGCGAGTTCGTCGTCCTTCTGGGACCGAGCGGATGCGGCAAGACAACGACGCTTCGCCTCATCGCCGGCCTTGCCTCTCCGGATGAAGGGCGGATCCTGCTTGGCGGGGCGCCCGTCTCGGACGCGCCGCTCGACCTCTTCGTGCGCCCGGAGCGACGCGACATCGGCATGGTGTTCCAATCCTACGCGATCTGGCCGCACATGAATGTCTTCGAGAACGTCGCCTACCCATTGCGTGTCCGCAAACGCAGAGACGCCGAGATCAAGGGCAAGGTGGAAGCGGTGCTTGCGCTTGTCGGCCTTGCAGGCGAAGCGCGCCGCTCCGCCGCGCAATTGTCGGGTGGGCAAATGCAAAGGGTCGCTCTGGCTCGCGCGCTCGTCTTCGATCCGACGCTTCTTCTTTTCGACGAACCTTTGTCGAATCTCGACCTGAAATTGCGCGAGCGACTTCGCGTCGAGCTGAAGGAACTGCAACGCCGCACCGGGCTCACCAGCATCTATGTGACGCATGATCAAGCGGAAGCGGTGGAGCTCGCCGACCGGATCATCGTGATGGAAGATGGGCAGGTGGTCCAGGTCGGAGCGCCGCGCGAGCTTTATCGCCAGCCAAAAAGTCGCTTCGTCGCCGAGTTCATCTCGAGCGCGAATATCTTCGCAGGACGTATCCTCGCGCGACTTGGCGATGATTGTGCCTCGGTGCGAACCGAGACAGGCCGCGAGCTTGTCGCGACCCACGATGGAAACGCCGCGACCGGCGATCTCGTGGACATCGTGATCCATCCTGAGGATTGCCACATCGGAGATGGTGCGAGCGCTCGTCCCGACAGCCACCACGCCCGCATTGTCTCACGGCGCTATCAGGGCACCTCGACGCGCTACGCACTCGATTGGGCCGGCGCGCCCTTCGAGGTCGTCATGCTCGGAAGCCAAGCGCCGCTCGAGGAAAACGCAAAGGTCACGCTGATCGTGCCGCGCGAGCGGGCGCGGATCATCGGAAGGGGTCCGTCCCCGACAAGGGGTTCCCATATGTCGGAAAGGGCCTGACCACAAATGTATAGTCTTGTGGATAGATTTTTCCGACGGACAGGGACCATCTGCCGGAATCGATCCCGGAGCCGCGCCATGCGAGGCATGCCATGACGGCGCTCGCCGCGTTCTCAGCGAAGCGTTCGCGCGCGGCGCGGCTTCTCGCGGAAGCCCTGTCGGGGCGCGGCCTCTTCATGGCGCTTCTTCTCGCCGGCCTTGCCTTCCTCATCATCCTTCCCGTGTTCGCGCTCGTCATCGGCTCTTTCCTGCCGACGCCGCCGCGCGCGCTTGCCATCGATTGGTCGGGGCTGAGCCTTGCCAATTATCGCGAGATTCTCGCAGGCGGCGGCTTCCTTGCGCTTTTGCGCGTCACGCTTTCGGCCGCCGTGATCGGCACGGCGGGAGCCCTGATCATCGGCACGAGCCTCGCCTGGCTCGCGATCCGCACCGATGTTCCGGGTCGAACCTTCCTCGAGAATATCGCCATCTTGCCGATGTTCGTGCCTCCGCTCGTTGGCGCCTTTGCCTGGGACATCCTCGCCTCGCCGCGAAGCGGCATCATCAACATCGCGCTGCGCTCGATCGGTCTCGAAGGGGGCCTGAACATCTACAGCTTCGGCGGCATCGGTTTCGTCTTCGCCATCTACTACGCGCCCTACGTGCATCTGTTCGTCGCCGCGGCGCTTCGCAATATCGATCCGGTGCACGAGGAAGCTGCCGCGATGTGCGGCGCTTCGCGCTGGCGCTGCCTCTTGCAGATCACGCTTCCCCTCGTTTCGCCCGCGCTCTTGTCCTCGGGCCTTCTCGTCTTCGTCTTGCTGATCGAGCTATTCGCCATTCCGGCAATCCTCGGCGAGCCGGGCAATCTGCATTTCATCTCGGTACGCATCTGGGAGATGGTCGGTTTCACCCCACCCAAGGTCAATCAAGCCTCGGCGCTCGGCGTGCTGATGCTCGTCATCACGGTCACGCTCGTCCTCATCCAATACCGCGTGCTCGGCAAGAGGAGCTTCACCACCGTGAGCGGAAAGGGGCTGCGGCCCGATCTCGTTACGCTCGGCGCCGCCCGCTGGCCGCTCGCCCTTCTGGGGTTCGGCTACATCCTTTTCGTCGTGCTCATGCCCTACGCGGCGCTTCTCTTCATCGCGCTTCGCAAGAACCTTTTCTACGCGACGCTCGGCGCGCTCGTCGACATCAGGCAAATCTCGCTCGACCAATTCGGGCTTGCCTTCAGCGACCCCGTGGTGCGTGCCTCATTCGTGAACTCGCTCCTCGTCTCGTTCGGTACCGTCGCGATCGGCAGCGTGATCTATTTCACCGTCGCTTATGTGGTGCATCGCACGAGGCTTGCGGGCCGGCGCGCGCTCGACCTCATCGCCGTCCTTCCCGTTGCGATTCCCGGCCTGATCATCGGGCTTGGCTATCTCTGGACATGGATCAGCCTCCCGATCGGCATTTACGGTACGCTCTGGATCATCATCCTCGCCTACGTCTCGCAATTCTCGCCGCAAGGCGTGCGCGCCATTTCGGGCTCGCTCATGCAGATTGATCCCGAGCTCGAGGAGAGCTCGCGCCTTTGCGGCGCGGGCCTCGCCTACACCTTGCGCCGCATCGTCGTTCCGCTCGCCTGGCCCGGCATCCTCTCCGCCATCATCCTCCTGCTGATCTTGTCGTTTCGCGAGCTCGCGACCGCGCTCTTCCTTTACACCTCGACCACGCAGGTCTTCTCGCTCACCATGTTCGACTTCTGGCTGCGCGGCTCGACCAATCTTGTGGCCGCGATGGCGCTCGCGCAGACGCTGGTGCTCGCGCTCCTCGTTCTGCTGGCGCGGCGCATTCGACGTGAGCGGACGCAATTCTTCGCATGAGGATAACGATGAGCACGATGACGAAAGACGCAATCGAGCACGAGGCACCCCACCTTTTCATCGGCGGAGAATGGAGCGCGCCGCATTCGGGACGCGTGATCGCCTCGATCGATCCCTCGACCGAGAAGGTCTGGGCCCATGTGGCCGAGGCCGACGAGATGGATGTCGACCGCGCGGTCACGGCAGCCCGCGCCGCCTTGCGAGGCCCGTGGGCAAAGAAGACCACCGCAAGCCAGCGCGGCGCCATGCTCTTGAAGCTCGCCGAGCTCATGCGGCGCGAGGCGAAGAACCTCGCCATGCTCGAGAGCCGTGATAACGGCAAGCCGCTGCGCGAGACCTTGGGCGAAGTGCAACGAGCGACCGATTGGATCACCTTCTTTGCCGGGGCCGCGGACAAGATCAACGGCGAGCAGATCCCTTTTCGACCAGACGCGCTCGCCTATACACGGCGCGAACCGGTCGGTGTCGTCGGCGCGATCCTGCCGTGGAACTCGCCCATCTCGCTCTATTCGTGGAAGCTCGGCCCGGCGCTTGCCGCCGGCAATACCGTGGTTCTCAAGCCGGCCGAGCAAACCCCAGTCTCCGCGCTTGCACTCGGCAAGCTCGTCGAGGAAGCGGGGTTCCCGGCAGGTGTCGTCAACATCGTGCCGGGCTTCGGCCCACTCGCGGGCGCCGCGCTCGTCGCCCATCCTGGTGTCGATAAGATTTCCTTCACCGGAGAGCACCGCACGGCTCAGGAGATCATGCGCGCCGCGAGCGTGAATTTGAAGCGCTGCTCCTTCGAATGCGGTGGCAAATCGCCCCATATCCTCTTTGCCGACGCTGATCTCGACAAGGCGCTCGTGGTGGCGACGCATGGCGCCTTCCGCTCGACCGGACAATCCTGCTCTTTAGGCTCGCGCCTCTTCGCGCAGCGCTCGATCTACAAAGGGGTCGTCGATCGAATGGCGGAACGGGCGCGCCGCATCAGGGTCGGCCTGCCGCTCGACGCGAGGACGCATATCGGCCCGCAAAGCTCGGCCGAACAGCTCGCGAAGACGCAACGTTATATCGCGCTCGGCCGCGAGCAAGGCGCACGGCTCGTCAGCGGCGGCGGTCGGCCTGTCGGGCTGGAGCGGGGCTATTTCATCGAGCCCACTGTCTTCGCCGATGTCGATAACCGCTCGCGCCTCGCGCAAGAAGAGGTATTCGGCCCGGTGCTCGCGATCATCCCCTTCGACACCGAAGAGGAGGTGATCGCGCTTGCCAACGACGTGCCTTACGGCCTCGTCGCCGGATTGTGGACGCAGGATATCGGCCGGGCGCATCGCGTCGCGGCGCAAATCGATGCGGGTCTCGTCTCGATCAACACCTATCGGCCCGTGCACTGGATGCTGCCTTATGGCGGCTACAAGCTGAGCGGGCTTGGCCGCGAGAACGGCCTCGCGGCGCTCGATGAATATACCGAGATCAAGACGGTGGTGGTCGAGCTCGCGACCGGAGCGCCGGCCGATCCGTTCGCGGATTGAGGCCGCGATGGCGAAAAGACGCGACAGCAAGGATGTAACCACGCGCTTGCGCGAAGCGATCACCAGCGGACGCTTCCAGCCGAATGAAAGACTGATCGAGATGGAGCTTGCCGCCTTGCTGGCGGCGAACCGCACCAATGTGCGCACGGCTCTCGCGCAGCTCGAGCAGGAAGGGCTCGTGGTGCGCGAGGCCAATCGGGGCGCTCGCGTGCGGCTCGTGAGTCATGAGGACGCGATCGAGATCACGCAAGCGCGCGGCGCCCTGGAAGCCCTTATCGCCGGGCTTGCAGCGGCGCGCGCCAAACGGGCAGATCAAGTGCGCCTTCATGACCTGGTGAACGAGATGCGCGCCGCTGTCGAAACAGGCGACCTTATCGCCTATTCGAAGACGAACGGGCTCTTGCACGCCGAGATCGAGCGTATCGCCGGTCACCGGACCGCGGGCAAGCTTCTCGCCAATCTCAACTCACAAGTGGTGCGTTTCCAATATCGCTCGATCCTCCTGCCGGGGCGCTCGCGCCGCTCGCTCGCGGAGCATGAGGCGATCGTCGCGGCCATTTGCGCCGGAGATGTGGAAGCGGCGGAGCGCAGCATGGGCGTACATCTACGCGCGGCCGCCGAAGCCTTGCGCGAGGTGATCGAAGCCTCGAAGACAGCTCTCGTCTAGTAGTCTGCACGCGATCAAAATGCCGGAGTTGCGCAAGACATGAACGAGCCTTCGACCTCAAACCCGCGTCGCCTCGCCGTCGACGATCCCGTCGCTCTTCAGGTGATCTGGACGCGTCTCATCGCGATCGCAGACGAGGCGGCCGCGACCTTGAGGCGAACCTCCTTCTCGCCGATCGTGCGCGAATCGAATGATTTCTCCTGCGTCCTCTTCGACGCCGAAGGCAATGCCATCGCCGAAAACACGATCGGCATCCCCTCCTTCAACATGACGCTGTCACGCACGCTCGCTCACTTCCTTTCCGTGCGCCCTGCGGCCGAATGGCGGGACGGGGATGTCGGCATTTGCAACGATCCGTGGCTGACCTCAGGCCATCTTCCCGACATCACCATTCTGGCGCCTGTCTTCCACGAGGGGCGGCTCATCGCCTGGACGGGCAGCATCGCGCATATGGCGGATATCGGCGGCACGCTCTGGTCAGCCGATACGCGAGAGGTGTTCGAGGAGGGCATCCTCATCCCGCCCCTGCTCTATATGCGCGAGGGAATCCTCAACGCCGATCTGCAAAGCATCATCCGAGCCAATGTGCGCCTGCCGGAAGAAGTGCTCGGCGACGTAGCAGCTCAGATCGCCGCGGGCGAGACGGCGGCGCGCGGCTTGCGCGATCTGCTCGAGCGCGAGGCGATCCTTGATCTCGCGCCGATCTCACGCGAGATCCGCGCGCGCACCGAGCGCAGCATGCGCGAGGCTATCGCGGCAATGCCCGACGGCGTCTACGGTGCGGCGCTCGATCTCGACGGCACGGGCGAGGAGGATGTGCATCTTGCTGTCACCATCGAGATTCGCGGTGACGAGATGTGCCTCGATTACACAGGCACATCACCGCAAGTGGGGCGCGCCCTCAACACGGTGATGACTTATACGGAAGCCTATTCCTGCTATCCGTTGAAATGCGCGCTCGATCCGGGAACACCA
>JAFAQA010000515.1 GCA_019246665.1 Hyphomicrobiales bacterium | reverse complement strand
CAGCGGGATTGGTCCGGGCTGACCGATATTGCACGGGTGCAATCTGGCCTCGATCTCCTCGTCGATCTCGATTGGCTCTTTTGCGAAAAAATCGCGACCGGAGGTCGTCCGCGCCTGCTCTACGGATTAACCCAACGGCGAAACCATGAATACTGGTCTCGCCAGACTCAGACACAAAATCCGTGAAACAGCCCTATCCCAGAAACGCTCAAAACCTTCAAAAGGACTTGTGAGGGTTTGAGGGTGATCCGGGCAGGCGTGTTTGCCGATTCGGCTGCGTCTCAGGTTAGCGCGGCTGACGTTGCGTGTGAAATCGATGAGGCTGAGCGCGAAGCGATCGCTATTGACTACTCGACCAGGATGCGATCGCCCGTCGTTTTCACGATCCGGCCAGGGTGCTGCTTTGATCTTGGGATCGATGAGCTCGCGCCGGTGTGCGCCGCATTCTTCCGTGACGAGAACGGCAGGCCGGTGTTGGTCAGAGGGTTTGATATAGGAGATGCCGAGGGACACTACCGCAAGTGGAAGCCGCTCAGTTTTTGGAAGTGACCCAGAGGCCTCAAACGCCTCAAGGCGCTCGGCCGCCATGGCAATCGCATCTTTGCCAAGTGCCGTGATGTGAACGAACAGTAGCAGAAAAACGACCAAGAATATTGGAGAATATTGGAGCATTACTACACTTTTCGGACGGAAAGAACGCCTCCCGGCATACACTGCGGAAGGCGGCGTGATGGAGCTTGGGCACATAATGACTAAAACGACGCTGTCGGGGAGCTCGCTGCTGACTTGATTTGTGGAACAACGATTTTAGTATGTTTGGCGCCCGACCGAATACGGGTAGGAGAGACCTATGTGCGGCATCGTTGGATTATTCCTGAAGGAGAAAAGACTTTATCCAAAGCTCGGGGACCTGCTGTCGGACATGCTCATCACATTGAGCGATCGCGGTCCTGACTCGACCGGCATCGCCGTGTATAGCGCGCCGTCAAAAGGCAAGATCAAGCTGACGGTTCAGTCGCCCAAGGCGAAAAGTGATTTCTCATCTCTCGTGGCCGCCCTGAAAAACGGCGGCATAAAGGCATCGCTTGAGACCAAGAACTCGCACGCGGTTATTAAGACGGGTGCTAAGGCCAAAACCATTCGCGAGTTTCTTGCGGTTAACTACCCAGACATTCGCGTGATGGGCGTTGGCGAACGGGTTGAGATCTACAAGGAGGTCGGATTGCCGAAGGAAGTCGTGGGCCGGTTCGGCATTCGGGGTATGTCAGGGAGTCATGCTATTGGTCACACCCGAATGGCCACGGAATCCGCCGTGACTACGCTTGGCGCACATCCTTTTTCGACGGGCGATGATCAATGTCTGGTCCACAATGGCTCTCTGTCCAATCACAACAATTTGCGCCGCCGCTTAGTGCGAGAGGGCATGAGCTTCGAGACCTATAATGATACTGAAGTAGCAGCTGCGTACCTTACTGCAGAGATGGCTAAGGGCAAGAATCTCGGCGACGCGCTTAAAGGTGCCCTCGACGCGTTGGACGGCTTTTTCACGTTTGTCGTCGGCACAAAGTCAGGCTTCGGCGTGGTGCGCGACCCAATCGCTTGCAAGCCCGCAGTCATGGCCGAAACCGGTCAATACATTGCCTTCGGCTCGGAGTATCGTGCCCTCGTCGCGCTTCCGGACATTGAGACGGCACGGGTCTGGGAGCCGGAGCCGGCGACTGTCTATTTCTGGGATCAGAAGAAAGCGGCGTGATTGTCGGTTTACTGTTCATCAGTTCGGAAATCCTGCTGATGCCAACCTTTGATCTTGCCAGCACGTCTCTTCGTGATCTGAACCGGGCGCTCCATCAAATTCCCGATGGCGCCAATGACTTAAATTTTAATGTCATCAATCCGCGGGGCAGCCACTCGGTGGCTGTTGGGGTCGATAAACCTATTGTTGTCGAGATCCATGGCTCCGTCGGCTATTATTGTGCAGGCATGAACAACGGCGGCATCGTAACGGTGCATGGTTCCGCCGGGCCGGGAGTTGCGGAAAACATGATGTCGGGCAGCGTCTTCGTCGAAGGCGATGCCAGCCAATATGCCGGGGCGACGGGGCGAGGCGGGCTGCTTGTCGTTAAAGGTAATGCTGCATCCCGCTGCGGCATATCGATGAAGGGGATCGATATCGTCGTCCATGGCGACATTGGCCACATGTCAGCCTTCATGGGCCAGTCTGGTAACCTGGTAGCGCTGGGGGGCGCCGGTGATGCACTGGGGGACTCAATCTATGAAGCAAGGCTGTTCGTACGCGGCAAGGTGAAGAGTCTTGGCTCTGACTGCGTCGAAAAGGAGATGCGTCGGGAGCACATAAAAATCCTCTCCAAATTGTTGGAGCGCGGCGGCGTGAAAGGGGTTAAGGCCGAAGAATTCACGCGCTACGGTTCGGCCCGCAAGCTTTACAACTTCCATATAGACAATGCCGAAGCCTATTGAGGCAAAGACCGTGACCTATTCGAATGCGTACACACCTCCACGAAAATCTGCGACCTTCGACGATTACGCGCTGGCGGAAATCCGCCGCGCGGCCGCGACCGGAATTTATGATATCCGGGGCGCGGGAGCGAAGCGTAAGCTGCCTCACTTTGATGACCTGCTTTTTCTTGGTGCATCGATCTCACGATACCCTCTAGAAGGCTACCGTGAGAAGTGTGAGACCTCGGTTGTGGTCGGATCGCGTTTCGCGAAGAAGCCGATACATCTTAAAATCCCGGTCACAATCGCGGGCATGAGTTTCGGCGCACTTTCAGGAAATGCGAAAGAAGCGCTTGGTCGAGGCGCCACAATTGCTGGCACGACGACGACGACTGGCGACGGTGGCATGACCGACGAGGAGCGCGATCACAGTCAGACCTTGGTTTACCAGTACCTGCCCTCCCGTTACGGAATGAATCCTCGTGACCTCCGCCGCGCTGATGCAATCGAGGTCGTAGTTGGTCAGGGAGCGAAGCCTGGAGGGGGTGGGATGCTCCTTGGCCAAAAAATCACCGATCGGGTAGCTGAGATGCGGACATTGCCTAAGGGCATTGACCAGCGTTCGGCATGCCGACATCCGGATTGGACGGGGCCTGATGATCTAGAGATTAAGATTCAGGAATTGCGGGAAATCACGGACTGGGAGAAGCCCATTTACGTGAAGATCGGCGGGTCGCGCCCTTACTACGACACGGCACTTGCCGTAAAGGCAGGTGCGGACGTCGTGGTGGTCGACGGCATGCAAGGCGGCACTGCCGCGACTCAGGACGTCTTTATCGAGCATGTCGGCATACCAACTCTCGCCTGCATTCGTCCGGCAGTGCAGGCGCTGCAGGAGCTTGGTGTGCACCGAGAGGTTCAGCTGATCGTCTCAGGAGGTATCCGGTCTGGTGCCGATGTAGCCAAGGCCTTGGCGCTCGGCGTCGATGCCGTCGCGATCGGCACCGCCGCCTTAGTCGCGCTAGGTGACAACGACCCGCGCTGGGAGGAAGAATATCAGAAACTCAACACGACGGCTGGAGCTTATGATGACTGGCATGAGGGGAAGGACCCCGCCGGCATCACGACACAGGATCCCGAGCTCTCCAAACGGATCGACCCGATTGCTGCTGGTCGGCGCCTCGCGAATTTCCTTAAGGTGATGACGCTCGAGGCGCAGACAATCGCCAGGGCGTGCGGCAAAAACCATCTACATAATCTCGAGCCCGAAGATCTGTGCGCTCTGACGATTGAAGCTGCAGCGATGGCTCGGGTGCCAATAGCGGGAACAAACTGGTTCCCCGGGAAAAACGATTCGCAGGGCGCGCTCCGTTAAGGGAACTAGTCCGTTCTCCTCCCAAGCGTAGGGCAACTCGAACAGCGGGACCAACGGTGAAAAAGGATCTTACCGAATTCGCGGCGAAGTGTGGCGTCAAATATTTCATGGTCAGTTATACGGATTTGTTTGGCGCGCAGCGCGCCAAGATAGTTCCGACGCAAGCTATGGCTGATATGCAGAAGGATGGTGCCGGTTTTGCGGGGTTTGCCACTTGGCTTGACCTCAGCCCTGCCCACCCCGACTTGTTTGCAATCCCCGATCCGTCGTCTGTTGTTCAGTTGCCGTGGAAGAAAGAAGTCGCGTGGGTTGCCGCAGATTGCACTATGGACGGCAAACCACTCCAACAAGCACCGCGCGTAGTCTTGAAGAGGGTCGTTGGGGCGGCCGAAGCCGAACAACTGCGTGTCAAGACTGGCATCGAAGCGGAATTCTTTCTCCTAAATGCCGACGGATCAAAAATATCAGATGAATTCGATACCGCCGTGAAGCCTTGCTACGATCAGCAGGCCATCATGCGTCGTTACGATGTGATCGCCGAGATCTGCGATCACATGCTAGCGCTTGGTTGGAATCCCTACCAAAATGATCATGAGGATGCGAATGGTCAGTTCGAGATGAACTGGGAGTTCGACGACACACTCTCCACCGCCGACAAGCACTCCTTCTTCAAGTTCATGGTCAAGTCAGTGGCCGAAAAACACGGTCTACGTGCGACCTTTATGCCTAAACCGTTTAAAGGATTGACCGGCAATGGCTGTCATTGCCACGTATCCGTTTGGGATAAGGATGGAAAGACCAACACTTTTGCCGACAAAAAGGCTGAGTTTGGCCTATCTGACAGAGGTCGCCAATTTCTCGGCGGCATTATGAAACACGCTTCAGCGCTAGCCGCCATCACTAATCCGGCGGTGAACTCATACAAGCGGATCAACGCACCGCGGACGGTTTCCGGAGCGACCTGGGCCCCGAACGCAGTGACATGGACCGGCAACAACCGGACACATATGGTGCGTGTTCCGGCCCCTGGCCGTTTTGAGCTGCGGTTGGCTGATGGCGCAGCCAACCCCTACTTACTACAGGCGGCCATCATCGCAGCTGGCCTCAG
Source organism: Hyphomicrobiales bacterium (assembly GCA_019246665.1). Lineage (GTDB taxonomy): Bacteria > Pseudomonadota > Alphaproteobacteria > Rhizobiales > Beijerinckiaceae > GAS188. The sequence continues at coordinate 22,063 of JAFAQA010000515.1, read as the reverse complement.
CGGGATGCGCGGTAAAGCTGACCCTGGTCCGCATTACGATATAGACATGTATAAGGAAGGGAACACCATTCCGGATGCCCCGAAGCTGCCGCTCAATCTCCTGGATGCATTGCGAGAATACGACAAGGATACGGAGCTTCAGAAAGCACTCGGTCCGGATTTCTCGTCCGCCTATCTTACGCTGAAGCACCACGAATGGAACAGCTACTGTTCACATTTGACCGAATGGGAGCGGCAGACAACGCTCGACGTTTAAATCGATGTTTCTACTGCCGGTGAACTGAGGCGTGAACCGAGCGGGAAAACCCCTGCGTATGGCAGGGCACGTTATCATGCGATTGTGCGCCCATCGCAGCCTCGCTTTGATGCTGGGCGCGGACGGCGTGGTGGTGAAGCAACTCGAGAGAACTAACGAGCGAAATTTCGCCCCACACCGTTTTGCGGCGCGCGGCTAACAGAAGCCGCTTACACGCCCTCGTCGAGCCCCGCAGCCAAAAAGCCCCCATCGACCGCAATCGACTGGCCGGTGACGAATTTTGCTGAGGGTGAGGCGAGATAGATGGCGGCACCTACGAGCTCCTCGAGCTCGCCAAAGCGCCTCATTGGCGTCCGCCGTAGAGCCGTTTCCTTGCGAAGCGGCGACATCTTGCTTTTGTTGAGCGGCGTCATAAAAAATCCAGGCGAAATGGCATTGACCCTCACGCCACGCGTGCCCCACTCTGCGCCAAGTGTGCGCGTCAAGCCGAGCACTCCGTGCTTACTCACGGTGTAAGGCGCGCTCAAATGGAACCCACGGTGAGCAGCAACCGAGGCGATGTTGATGATGCTGCCAGAGCCACGCTCCAGCATATGCTTTCCGACCTCCGTACAGGCAAAGAAAACGCTGGTGAGGTTAGTCGCGAGGATCTGGTCGTAATCTGCGCGGGTGAATGATACTGCAGGTTTGAGGATGGTAATGCCCTGCGAATTGACCAGCACATCGATACGGCCACACTCTGCAATGGTGCGGCCTACAAGCCCCGTAAGCCCCGCAGCGTCCGTTACGTCGACACAATAGCCCTTGCATTTTGCACCCCGAGCCGCGAGCGTTGCGTCCACCTCAGCGACTTTGGATGCCGTCTTCCCGACCGCCACCACAGCTGCTCCGGCATCATGGAACGCCAGCGCGATCTCCCGGCCGATACCGCTGGAGCCACCAAGAATGAGGGCTACTTTGCTCTTGAGCGAGAAACGGCCTGCCTGCTTGATCGTCATACCTGAGCGCACCTCATGCCACCTTAAACCGGCGCAAGACTTCCTCGTTAATCTCAATGCCAAGACCCGGACGTTGCGGCAGCTGAATCCGTCCCTTCTTGAATTCAAAACCCTCCTGGACCAGTTCGCGGCGCAATGTCTCATGGCAAAGATGAGGCGGCAGATACTCGATGAAGGCGCAATGCGACGTGTTGAATGCAAGATGAGCAGTCGCGGTCACCGATAGCCCTGTTTTCCAGCAATGCGGCACGATGATGCGGTCGTGCGTTGCGGCGAGGCGGCATACTTTTTTGGCTTCGAGAAAGCCGCCGACGCGCCCGATGTCCGGCTGTGCCACGTCGATTTTGCCGCGCTCAATCAGCTCTTCGAATTCCCAATGCGTCGCGAGCCACTCGCCGGCCGCGAGCTTCATCGGCGCCACCTCATGCAGGCGCGCATACTCGTCGAGGTTATCGACCCAAATGGGCGTCTCGAGAAAGAAAAGATCGAATTCCTTCCATTGCCCGACAGTTTCGATCGCCGTCGCCGCATCCTGCCACATGTATTGAACATCGACCATGAGCGCGATCTCGGGACCTAGGCTCCTGCGCACCGCTGCTACGACTTCTGTGTGCCGGTCAAAGCTTTCATTAAGACCGCTGTGCGCGTAGGGGCCGGCCATGGTCACTTCGGCTTTAACCGCCTTGAAGCCGATTTCTCTTGCCCGCTGTGCCCAAGCGCAAAGCGAGTCGCGGTATTCGGCAAAGCTGTGACCGGACGGCTGAAGCGAAGCATACGGTACAATTGATGCCTGTTGCGCACCGCCCAGCAGTTCGTAGACTGGCTTGTTCTCGAGCTTTCCCTTGAGATCCCAGAGCGCCATCTCAAGGGCGCCCATGGCGTGGATTCCGGCACCCCGCCGGCCGTGCATGCAGGTGCCGATGTACATTCGCTGCCACAAGTCTTCGATGCAACGAGGATCTGCGCCCATAAGGATGTCACGCAATGAGAGGCTCATGGTGTGCGTACCCGGCGCCTCGATGCAGGACTTGGCAATCCATGGATTGACGTCGCTCTCACCGAACCCAGTAATGCCCTCGTCGGTATGGATACCGACGATAAAGCTGTCTTGGGCTGATGAGGTCAGCGACCTGTCGTAGTTAGGCGCCAATAGAACATGGCAGTCGATGCCAGTGATTTTCATCCTGTCCCTTTCCCGCGGATCGCGACAGCTTCAGAGCCTGTGCTCAGTTCATAGCTGATGAGACTTGCCGATTTAATTTCCGACCAGTCGACACGTATTCCAAGTCCGTCACCGGGTGGTGCATGGACGTAACCCTCGGCGTCCGTGCGAATGACATCAAGCGATCCAGCCTCCAACGCGCCGTAAGGTACAACCCCATCGCGGGCGGTCAGTCTCACGATGTTGTTGGTCATGAACTGCTCGTTCATGCCCTCGGCCCAGGCATACCGCGGCGTTTCCGGGCCAACGGCATAACTTGAATGCGATCTATCTCAAGTTCTGTGCTCATGGATCGGTCGAGGATGGTTGCACGAGGAGGTCGGCCGCAGCGAGGCTCTCGCCATGCCACCCAAGATGGCTGAGAAAATCGCGAGTCCGCTGAACTGTCGGCTCGTCGAAAACCTGTTGCGGGGGCCCCTGCTCGACGACCTTGCCGTGATCGAAAACGACGATCCAGTTGCCGACGCGTTTGGCAAAGTCCATCTCATGCGTAACCACCACCATCGTCATGCCTTCATCGGCGAGGCGCTTCATGACGCTGAGCACTTCGCCAATCGTCTCTGGATCGAGAGCCGAGGTCGGCTCGTCGAACAGCATGACGTCGGGTTGCATGGCGAGCGCCCGAGCAATAGCCACCCGCTGCTGCTGGCCGCCTGAAAGCGATGCGGGATAGTGTGCAGCCTTGTCAGCAAGCCCGACTTTGCGCAACAGTTCCGTGGCTCGTTCCGCAGCTTGCCTTTGTGGCATTCCCAGGACCGTTGTGGGTCCAACAGCCACATTGCGCAGCACAGTGAGATGCGGGAACAGCTCAAAATTCTGGAACACCATCCCCATCCGACGGCGCAACTTGCGCGCGTCTGTCCGGCGGTCGTGTACCTCGACGCCCTCCAAGACGACGCGACCACCGTCAATGGTTTCGAGCGCATTGGCGCAACGCAGTAGTGTCGATTTGCCAGACCCACTCGGTCCGATGAGGCAAACCACCTCCCCGCGATGCACTTGAAAGCTAACGCCGGCGAGCGCCTCCAGTGGACCATATCGTTTGACCACGCCTTCGAAGCTCAGAATCGGAGCGGTGCCGCTGCCGATGCGCGGCCGCGACTTGGTTTTGCGTTTCGCGATCATTCGACCACTTTGAAGCGGCGATGCATCCAATCGACCAGCTTCGCTTGAGGATAGCCCATCAGACAATAGAGCGCTCCCATCGCGGTCAGGACCTCGAGTACACGATAGGTTTCGGATCGAATCTTCAGGGAAACATAGCTTAGGTCGGCGACTGCAATGATTGAGACAAGCGAGGTGTCCTTGAACAGCGAAACCCAGGTGCTCGCTAAAGCAGGCAGCACCCGCAGCGTTGCCTGCGGCAGGATGATTTTGCGCAAGACCTGCGGCTTGGTCATGCCGAGGGCCAGAGCGGCGTTCCACTGTCCAGGACGAATTGACAGGATGCCAGCGCGAAAGGTTTCAGAATTGAACGACGATACGTTTAGGCTGAGCCCAAGTAATGCGGTTACGAATTCCGACAACCGAATGTCGAATGCCGCAGGCAGAACGTAAAAGATCCAATAGATCTGTAAGATCAGCGGTGTTGCCCGAAAAAACTCAACGAATCCTGTTGTACTGCTCCGCACCAGGTGGACATGGGATAGTCTAAGGAGAGCCAAAAGTAGTCCTCCCGGCAGGGCGAGCGCCATCGTGGTCGCGGTAAGGATAACCGTCATTTCGGCACCCGCGATAAGACGCCAGCGATTGTCCCAAACGACCGACCAGTCGAGCGTCAAAACATGTTCCTCATTGCGTTGCTCACGACGCTCCGAGGACACCGAGACGGCGATAGACTCGGTCGATAGTCCGTGCGGTCGGATAGCAGATTAGGAAATAGATGAGCATTGCAGCCGTATAAATTTCGAAGGGTCGAAATGTCTTGCCGGCGAGGACCTGAGATTGGCGAAGGAGCTCGGGAACCGCGATCACGGAGGCAATCGCGCTATCCTTGACGGCAATCACGATGAGCGAGCCGAGCGGCGGCAGCATGCGTATTAAGGCCTGCGGCAAAATTATTGTACGGATCGCCTCGAAGCGCGACATGCCTAGCGCGAGCGCCGCGCGCATTTGTCCGGGGCGGATCGAGGTGAGGCCGGCGCGGATCGTCTCCGTGATGTAGGCGCCGAGATGAACACCGAGCGCGAGCACGCCGCCGCTAAAGGGGGTGAGCGATTCGCCTATTACCAGGGGAAAGGCGAAATAGGTCCACACCAAGATCGCAAGCACCGGAATTGAACGGACAACATCCACGTAAAGACCGATTGCGCTATCGAGCAGTTTCCCGCCATAGGTGCGCAAGACGCCACCGACGAGTCCGATAGCGGCGCCAAGAGCTATTGACAAAGCGCTAAGCGCGAGCGTGAAGCCGAGCCCGGTCAAAATGAACTGCCAGTTCTCGATGAGCGGGGAAATATCGATGTCCATGGCGGCTTTTCCTGCGGCGCACCGCATCCTTCGGGCCCCTGTTGCGTTTTGCTGGATGCAGTAGGAGATTCAAAGTCAGCGCCGGGGCTGAACGCGTATTGCTCCCGCTCAGGTCGGCCACAAAAATTCTGTCGTGTCTCGCCTCCCCCCGTGCAATCGCAGGAGCGGGAGTCGCGTGAACGCTCTACTGCGCGGGTGCCTTCACGCTTTTGAGGATGCGCAACTCTTCGGCCTCAAGCTTGGGTTGCATTTCTTCTTCCACCGAAGTGAGCCAAGAGAGGAAAACCGGATCGCCTTTATCAATAGCCATGGCGGTCTTTGCTTCCATTTCCTTACTCTTCAGACAGTCATCGCCGGGGGGAAACACTGTCAGGCCTTTGACCGAGATGTTGAGGTTCGGCCAAGCTACATTGTCGATCGGCGCAATGTCAGCGCGTTTCGAAATAATCTCCTCAACAGGAGCGTTCGCGCCCGAACCCGCGACCGCGCGATATTTCAACTGCTTGAAGCGCGTGGGGGCCCATGTCTCGGGCGGAGTTCCAGTAAAATAGGCCATCGTGATGTCGGGATTATCAAGATCATCGACCGTCTTCGCCTTTTGCAGCTTTGGATTACTGGCAAGCCCGAAAAAGCAGAGACTGGATCCGGAATAAGGAACGAAATCCACGACCTTTTGGCGCGCCGGCGTAATCGTTAAAGGCGCAATCGTGATGTCGGCCTGACCGGTCGCCAAAATAGGCACCTTGGTCTCGTGGCTGACCGGCACGATCTCAAGCTTTACGCCGAGGCGGTCGGCGATCGAGTTTGCGAGAAGCCAAGCCGGACCTGAGAATTGCGGCCCGGTCCCGCTGGTGTTTTCAGGCAGCCACGGGAACTCGCCGATAGCAGCGGCGCGGAGCACACCCCGCTTTTTAATTTCGTCAATCTTCTTACTCTTGCCAGGTTCAGGGATAGACGTCTGTGCAAGGACCGCCGGAGCGAAGGCGAGCGCCAGCACTAGAAGAGCCCACTGCATAAATTTCGCCGCTCGCCACACCATCACGCCTCTCCCTCTGTTCGAACCTCACTCACAACATTCTGCCCTTCGATATTGTCTTGTGCAAGTCTGATTGAATACAATCTGACAAGGTAGTAGCTGAATTGGTACACGACATCGTGCAAGAGAAGGCCGCAAATGCTTCGCCCTTGCAACTGGTCAAGGCGCGAACCCTGCCGGAACAGATCGCAGACGCTATCGTGGAAGGCATTGCCGGTGGCGCCTTAAATCCCGGGCAGCGTCTGATCGAAATTGATGTGGCGAGACGCCTTTCAGTCAGCCGAGTGCCGTTGCGCGAAGCGCTCAAAATTCTTGAGGCGCAGGGAATCCTGGCGCGTGAGCAAAATCGCGGTGTTCGCGTCGTTGAGCTTGACGAAGCGCGCATCGACCAAGTGTGCGAGGTGCGTGCGAAGCTAGAGTCAATTGCCGCGCGCGACGCTCTTGCGATCTACCGCACCCAGCCGGAGAAATTGCACCATCTGGAGCGACCGATTGCATTGATGGAAGGGGCCGTAAGGCGAAGCGATTGGGCCGCAGTTAACAAAGCCGACCTCGCTTTTCACCACGAGATCTGCCTCGCCTCGGGAAACGATATTGTCACCACTCTCTGGCAAGGATTGGCCCGTCATGTACTGATGATATTTGGACGCGAGATTTTGACCGAGCTGGGACAATCTCAAATCGTACAGCAGCATCGCGACTTCATTGCCGACCTTCTCACAGTGCGTGCGAGGACCCTGCCGAAGTTAGTCGAGCGACACATCATGCGACTGCGGAGGCAGCGCGCAGATTAAACAAGCCAGATACTTTAATTTCGACGCGCACCTTCGAATAGCAGAACCTTCTCGACATAGGTTCGAAAGCTGTCCCGTCAATTGGCTCCTCAAGGAGCCAGGGCGCCTCGATCGCGTCATGGCGCAGCGACGCCACGAACGTTCATGGTCTTCCAGCTGCGATGCGGGACCCTGCCGATCAGTCGCTTGCCGCGTACCGCCCATCGGAAAGGGACAGCGGAAAGCTTGGTGCCGCCGCAAGCTGGCAGCAAGGCGGGTATTCCGTCAGGGGAAGCAAAAGCTCAATCTGCCCGCCCTTGCTGCAGTCTCTGAGACCGGGGGCGTTCTCGTCGAAAGCGGATGCGCAAGTTCGGTTTCCGCTGATAGTCAAGTTGACAGGCAGACTTTGGCCGTTTCAAGTAAAAGCGCTTGCCTTCCCAGAGTCAATGCGCAATGGCAGGGTCTCGTATATGGACGGTGCCGTCGGTCCAGCCTCTGCAAGTCGCTCAGAACTATGAGAAATGAACCTGGGCTTGTGCGTTCTGGACGGAAAAAAGCCAGCATTCGGAGGAAGATGAACCCAACGGCAATTCGGGTTTCTGCCCCGCATCGGCTGCAACCCCTTACTACTCTGCCGATTCCGCTAGGACTTCGACGGCATTTTCCCCATTCCCGAAAGCCGCTCGACTTAAGCATGCTTTTTCATCAAGTGAGCGCGCGGCTAACTGGCTGCTTTACGCGAGCTCTATCCATAAAGATTGGGACGCGGATTATTTGTGAACTGTATCTCCTGTTCTAAGCTTCCGCGCGCCATCAGTGCCGTCGCGCTGAGCGCGTGTTTTAGCGCACCGACCTGGTCTCCCGAGAGTGGCGATAGGGGCGGCATGACGGTGCGCCAGTTCGACTCTCTTGTGAGCAAAGCTAGGGACGCCTTCACCGCAGCGACGAGCGGAAATCGCGCAATTGCGGCCCGGATCTCAACTGCCTGGACGAGGTCTTTTTCCGCGTCTTCTCCCGTGCCGCTCCAGGCACGCTGCGCAAAGGGGCCTGTGACGTTTGCCGTAGCTGAGATGCAGCCTGCGAAGCCGAGCTCCCGGGCACGACCAAGCGAAGCCTCCGCGCTCGGGAAAACGTCGAATTTCTCAAGGCTGCGGGTCAAGGCAGCCGCATATTCGAGGTCCCCGGAACTGTCCTTGAGGCCGAGAATCACGTCCGGATAGAAATTGCGCAGCCGAGTGACAACATCAATGCCGAAAGGGACGCCGGAGTTCTGCGGGAAGTGATAGAGGTAAAGTTTTAGCCCAGCTGGGCCAACTCGCTCGATTACCGCATTGACATAGGCAACGAGCCCATCGGCAGCGATGTCCTTGTAATAAAACGGCGGCAGAAGCAGAGCTCCGGCAAACCCCAGCGCCTTCGCCTCGGCGGTCAGGCGCACTGCATCCTCGAGCGCAGCGGCTCCTGTCCCGACCATGAAGCGGTCGAGAGGCAGGCCCGAACTCGCGATCCCCCGCATCGCGTCAATACGCGCCCCAGTGGAAAAGGAGGTTGCCTCGCCTGTCGTGCCGAGAAGGTTGATCCCGTCGCAGCCGCCCTCCGCGAGAAGCCAACGACAATGGCTAACCAGGCGATCACGATCGATCGAAAAATTGTCGGTAACTGGCGTGGCCGCCGCAGCAATGACGCCCTGAAGCTTTCCCATTTTTTTTCGAGCCTTTCCTAGCTATTGTCGCAGTGAGACGATCTGTTACATTCCGCCGGTCACCACCCGGAGCTCGGAAGAGTCCGCGAAAGCGATTAAGCAGCGGTGGCAATTTCGAGCTGCATCGATGGGGCACAACAGATGATCAGCGCGCCAACCGATAATCTTGACGTTGTTCCTGCGCGTCACGGGAGGGCAATCCGGCTTTCTGAAGGGCAGAGGATCAAGATCGTGAGCGTCCACGGCTCGCAGGTGCTCGATCTGTGGGCATTCAACGGTCATGACCCGAGCGAATATCTCTCAATGGAGCACACGCGCTCAAAAAATAGCAAGATCATCTTGTCGATGGGCGACAGCTACGTCTCCGACCGGCGACGCCCCATGCTCACCGTCTTAGAGGACACCTCGCCAGGGATTCACGATACGCTGCTGTGCGCTTGCAACAGCTATATTTATCAAGAAGCCGGGTGCGCCGGTTATCATCGGAATTGCTCCGACAATTTGCATGAAGCTCTCGGGGAGATCGGATTGAAATTTCCATTCACCCCAGGCCCGCTCAACGTGTTTATGAATATCCCGGTCAAGAAAGACCATACGATTGCACGTCTTCCGCCGAGCACGCGGCCTGGCGATTATTTGAAATTGAAGGCTGAGATGGATCTAGTGGTAGTCATTTCCGCCTGTCCCCAAGATATGACCATTATCAATGGCGTAGACCGTATACCTCGCGATGTGCACTTCGCCATCGAGAGCTGAGGCGCGGAGGTGGCCGAGGCAATCCTCACACTGAGTTCCCTCCACAAGCAATACGGCGGGCTAGAGGTCCTGAAGGGCATCTCCTTTAACGTTATGCCCCGCGAGGTGATTGCGATCATCGGAGCCAGCGGATCGGGCAAGAGCACCCTTTTACGTTGCGTCAATCTACTGGAGATCCCATCATCGGGGACGCTGTCGTTTGATGGAGTTTTAATCGATTTCTCCAAGCCCGAGCGGCTTTGGCGCCGTGGATTGAGTCTCCGTCGCCTTAGGACCCGCATCGGAATGGTGTTCCAGAGCTATAACCTCTGGCCTCACAAGACTGTGCTCGAAAATGTCACTGAGGCGCCGATCCGTGTGAAGGGCATGGCGCGTGCAGAAGCCGTAGACATCGCACGTCAATTGTTGGCACGCATAGGTCTTCTGGAAAAATGCGACACCTACCCTTCCCGGCTTTCGGGCGGTCAGCAGCAGCGCGTTGCTATCGTTCGGGCGCTCGCCATGTCGCCGAAGCTCATGCTTTTTGACGAGGTGACCTCGGCCCTTGATCCTGAGCTAATTGGCGAGGTGCTCGATCTCATGGCAACGCTCGCCGCCGAAGGGATGACGATGCTGGTGGTCACGCACGAGATCGCTTTTGCTCGCGACGTGAGCACGCGAACGATTTTCGTCGATGGTGGCCGCATCGCCGAGGAGGGGCCGTCACGCGAAATGTTGACCAGCCCCGCCAACGAGCGCACGCGACAGTTCCTTCGCCGCGTGCTCCACCAGCCCGTTAGCGCTTCAGCCAGGCCGTAATGAGCGATTTTATCAATCCAGTCGAGCGCGCCGCGGCTTGGTGGCACAGCATCGAAGAGTATCTTCCAGGCATGCTGGAGTCCTGCGCCATTGTGGTCGAGCTCACCGCAGCGGTCATAATTTTGAGCTGGATCTGCGGACTTGTCGCGGCTCTCGGCAAAACGTCTACCCATCCAGTGCTGCGCTGGCCCTGTGAGTTTTACATTTGGTTCATCCGCGGCACCCCAACGCTCATCCAAATCTTTATAGTTTATTTCGGTATTCCACAGTTGGGTCTTCGCTTATCACCCTTCACCGCTGGGGTAGTGGCGCTTGGCGTCTCAAGCGGTGCCTATGTCGCCGAGATCGTCCGCGGCGGCCTAAGCGCCATTCCTAAAGGGCAAACCGAGTCGGCGATAGCGATCGGCATGAGCGCGCGTCAATGCCTCCAGTATATCGTCCTTCCTCAGGTGGTTCGCATTATTTTACCGCCCATCACTAATGAGGCCGTCACGACTTTGAAGAACACTTCGTTATTGTCCACAATAACAATCGTAGAATTGACGTTGAAATCAGAAATGATCATTTCATACACCTTTAGACCATTCGATTTTTACATCATTGCCGCCATTCTTTATCTCGCAATGACCACCTCACTGATGTCGACTGCGACCTGGATTGAGGGTCGGCTTGCTAGGCGTTATTAAGACAACAAACAGGAGGAGAGACCCATGTGGTTACCAATCAGGCGTGCGAATCACTTTGCGGCTATTGCAATCGCCGCCACGCTATTTTTCAAAATGCCTGTTCCTCAGACTTTTGCCGCCGATCTCGAGCTTCTCGTCCCAGGTGAACTCAGCGCCGCAACCGAGGGCACCTTCCCGCCGTTCAATATGCAGGGACCTGATGGCAAGCTCGACGGTCTCGAAATGCGGGTTATGGGAGAGATCGCCAAGCGCCTTGGCCTTACCTACAAGCCCGTCATCACCAAATGGGAAGCCATTCTGATCGGGCTCAAGGCTGACCAGTATGACACCTCGAGCGACGCGATGGACATCACGCCCGAGCGACAGAAGGAGGTGGTGTTCGTCGACGGGTGGCTCGAGTCGGGCGGTCGCCTCGTCGTGAAGGCCGACTCACCCCTAAAGTCGAGTCAAGACATCAAGGGCAAGACCGTCGGCGTCCTGGTGGCGTCCACCTGGGAGAAGCTTGCCACCGGGTTGGGTGCCTCGGTCAAAACTTATAAGTCCGAGACGGACGCGCTCCAGGATCTGGTGAACGGAAACATCGATGGGGTGGTTACCGATTCGATCGCTGCCGCGTATGTCATCAAGAACTCGCATCTGCCGCTGCGAATGACTGAAGGCTACCTCAGCCACATCCAGAAGGGATTCCCGGTGAAGCGCGGCAAACCCAACCTAGTGAAAGCAATGAACAAGGCACTCTCCGATATGATTGCGGACGGCACCTACGCCAAGCTAACGACCGATCTCATTGGCTACAGCCCCGCTCCGGAAAAACCGATTCCGAGCAATCTCTAACGGACTCGCAGGATGGCTTGACTGCCATCCTGCACCGGTCAGTCCTAGGGTAGAGGCCAATGGAATCCGTCGACCTAAATTCTGATCTCGCCGAAGGTTACGGCGCCTATCGGCTTACCGATGACGAGGCTCTCTTGGATGTGGTCTCCTCGGCAAATGTCGCATGTGGACTCCATGCCGGCGATCCAGAGATTATGGCCCGCACCTTTCGGATCGCAAAAATGAAGGGGGTCTCTGTCGGGGCTCACCCTGGCTTTCCCGATCTTTGGGGCTTTGGCCGCCGCCGTATTCCGTTTTCCACCGGCGAGATCGAACGCCTCATCGCGTATCAGATTGGTGCCGCCCAGGCATTGGCGCTCTATGCTGGCCACCAAATCACCTATGTGAAAACTCACGGCGCGCTCGGCAATATGGCCGAAGAAGATCGCGATGTGGCGAACGCCGTAATCCGAGCCGTCAAAGCGGTCGATGCTACGCTTGCAATACTGGCAGGTCCTTATGGCGAACAAACGCCCGCCGCCAAAGCTATGGGCCTCAGGATCGTCACGGAGATATATGCCGACCGCGGTTACACGGAAGTAGGACGTTTGATCCCTCGTGGCCAGGCCGGCGCCATGATCCTCGATCCCGATGCTGCAGCTGCCAGGGTTGTGGCGATGGCAAAAACGAGCGCGATCGTGACCGCGGCCGGAACCCAGCTGCCGACCAAGATTGATTCGGTCTGCGTTCACGGAGATTCGCCACATGCTGTGGAGTCGGCAAAGCGCGTGCGCACCCGACTGGAAGAAGCCGGATTTACCGTAGCACCATTCGCAACTTGCTGACTAAGGTTGGCTCGCGCATCGAATGGGATCATGCCGACGACACGCACTCACAATGGCAGAACAGGAAATCGGGAAGGAAAAACCTAGAGTGACTTCAACTGAGACTTTTCCGATCAATTCTCTCGATGTGCCGCGGTTCGTTGGCATCCCAACATTTATGCGCTTGCCGCAAAGAGCGGAAGCCGAGGGGACTGACGTCTCCGTGATTGGGATGCCTTCGGATAATGGCTCGCCCTTTCGCACAGGAGCCAGATTTGGGCCGAACGCTATTCGCTCGATGTCGGCAATGCTGCGACCGATCAGTCCATACCGCGACGGAATAGACGTTTTTCGGACTCTTCAGTGTGCGGACCTGGGCGACGCCCCGGTAGTCCCTGGATATATGCCGGCCACGCTTGAGGCAATCCAGTTATTCTTCGACCGTGTGGTTGCCACTGGTGCTGTCACAATCGGCCTGGGTGGCGATCACGGCTGCTCAATTGCTGAGCTGCGCTCCGTTGCTAAACGGCACGGGCCCGTCAGCGTGCTCCATTTCGATTCTCACTCGGATACCTGGGATAAATACTTCGCAGGTGAGCGCCATAGTGCAGGAACACCATTTCGTCGGGGCGTCGAGGAAGGGCTGATCAATCCGGAACAGTCAATCCAAATTGGGTTGCGAGGCTCGTTGTTCGTGCCGTCAGACGTCACTCAATCAATCGACCTCGGATATGACGTGGTGACTTGGGACGAATGGTCTGCGATGGGCTCTCATTCGTTGATCAACCGCATAGTCAAACGACTATCGAATTCGCCGGTCTTTATAAGCTTCGACCTAGATGTGGTCGACCCAGCTTTTGCGCCCGGCGTCCAAACGCCGGAAGCCGGCGGCCCTAGTGCCTCTGAAGTGCTGATGCTCTTACGACGCTTGCCCGCGCTACCGATTGTCGGAGCTGACATTGTAGAAGTAAATCCGCTGTATGACGGTCCGGGTCAGATTACAGCGCTACTTGCGGCCACGGTCGCGCTTGAAATCATTGCGAACATTGCCGCCGGCAGACGGGAAAGATCAATTGGGCAACCGAGCGATTGACAACAACAAACCAGGTTGTCTGTGGCCGTCAGGCGGGATGTTTGAAACAATCCCGCCTTAGCAGCCATAAACAGTAATGAGAGCAGTAGCACCAGACGTGACTCTTGCAACTTTGCTCCACTTGAGCGACGTTGAAAACGATTACTCAATTCGAGCGTCCCGGCGGATATCAGAGCTCGTCCAAAAGGCTCTGGATTTCATTGCCCTGCTTCGCCGACATTGGTGGTGTTTCCGGCCCCTCATCCTCATTAGGAATGATCCACGCCCTCAAGCGCGCTCCCTTGGCTGCTCTCTGCGCCGGAGCCAGGTCCGGGTCCCGGGTAGTCGGTCGTATCGAAAGGCTCGGAAGCGACAAGCTTGTATTTGCCATGGACAACAAGCCCGACGATTTCCAGATCCCAAATAAGGTGCTTAATATGATTGATGGGCATGTGAATCAGAAAATCCTGATAGCCCGCCTTGACAGCTTCCGCATCAACGGCGCGGAAGGGCGCGGGCAGGCGACCTTTTGCCCATATTCGCTTTGATCCGCTCAGCTCATTTTGCACAACGCAGACCTAATCTCGCGAGCAATTGACAGCGATCGTGGTTCGCCCTTCAATATGTATAGGCAAATTGGAGCGCTGCTTAGTCGTCTCCCGGCAGCGCGAAACGGCCCCGCGCATCACGGGCCCAAATCGGAGGTCGTCATGGACAAGCGACAGATGTTAGGGGCCATGCTCGGTGCGCTGATCGGGCTCGGTGTCACGACGACGGCGAAGGCGTAGGACGCGCTGGCCCGCGTGAATCGGCAGGCGTTCTGCAGGTCGGAACGGAAACGGCCTTCGCGCCGTTCGATTTCATCGACGCAGGCGAGCACGTGGGATTGAATGTCGACCTCTCCGCCGAAGTCGGCAAGGAAATGGGCGTGAAGATCGACTGGGTCGCCCTGCCCTGGGAAGGCGTTCTTTCCGGACTGGAGGCAGGCAAGTTCGACATGGTGGCGGGCGCCGTCACCATCACCAAGGCGCGCGCGGAGCGCTATCGCTTCTCGCCACCGATCGCGGAGGCAACTGTCGCGCTACTGAAGCGTAAGGGTGACTCCTCGATCGGCAAGCCGGAGGACATTGCCGGGAAAATCGTTGGAGCTCGCCAGGCGTCTGCGCAGCTCAGTCCTTTGCGGAAACGCTGCCGGGGCAAGACCGAGGTGCGGGAGTACGTCGGCAACAACGAGACCTATGCCGATCTCGCGGCCGGCCGCATCGTTGCGGTCGGCAACTCTCTCCCCAACATCGCCTTGTGGCGAAGCAACGGCCCGCCACTTTCGAAGTGGTCAAACCGCCGTTTGGGTCCAAGCGCTATTTTGGCTACGTTGGACGGAAGGACCCCGAGTACACCGGCCTAAACGATGCGGTGAAGGCGGCGATGTTAAAGATCAAGGCCGACGGAAGGCTAGCGGCGATACAGAAGAAGTGCTTCGGCGACAGCTTTGACACGCCGGATGAAGTCACCGACCCAGCGCTCTGATTCATCCCGCCGCACGCGTTCAGGTGTGTGCGGGCCGGGCTTAACGCGCTGGAAATTTTTCCTGTCGATCAGCCATCCCTTGAAGCAGAAAGGGATCTCCGGTCAAACCTAATCGCCCACAAGGTCGCCTCCGACTTCTTTGGTCAAGCGCTCGAGTGTTCCCAAGGCCCCCCGCATCACCTCAATAACTTCCGAAATCTTCACCCTACCTTGTCGCCGCCCTGCTAGCCGGAGAAACCCGTCCAGGACAATATCGGAATGAATGATTAGTCCAACGAAGTGATCACCGCAGGGACCGCTCCGACCAGCAAACCAATTTTTGACCGTCCTCTCGTTGGCTCCTGTCCAAGCTGCCGTCGTTTTTATCGCGGCACGGGTTCCGCCAAGCGATGTTCGTAGCGATGAAGCAATCATCTCGGCAAATGCGCCTCTGCGTATGGGAATAGTTTTGCCCGTCTTTGGAAAAGACATTCCGGCCTCCATTCGTTAGCTTTGGGAGGGCTCAGCGAAATCGGCACTCAAGATTCAGCAGCAAGCGGCGGAGCGGAAAAGGCCTTTTGCAATGCGGAATGTGCGAACATCCGCAACGGAGGAGGAAGGGCGCGTCCCGACCCGCGCCGTCGCCTACGTTCGCATGTCTACTGATCACCAGAAATATTCGACCGAAAATCAGCTGGCCGTGATCCGCAGGTATGCCGAGCGACGTGCCATTCAAGTAATTCGTAACTACGAGGACGCCGGGAAGAGTGGATTGCGCCTCGATGGGCGGGACGCACTGCAAAGCCTCATGCGCTTCGTCAAATCTGGCCAAGCCGATTTTGAATTTATTCTGGTTTATGACGTCAGTCGGTGGGGCCGCTTTCAAAATGCGGACGAAGGTGCGTACTACGAACACGAATGTGCGCGCGCAGGCATTACGATCCACTATTGTGCTGAGCAGTTTGAGAATGATGGCAGTATCGGTTCAAGTCTTCTGAAGACCGTCAAACGCGTGATGGCTGGAGAGTATAGTCGCGAGCTTTCCGTAAAGGTATTCGCAGGACAATGCCGGCTCGTAGAACTCGGCTTTCGTCAGGGAGGAACGCCTGGTTTCGGATTACGACGGCTTCTGATTGACGAAGCCCGGAATCCAAAAGGCACGCTCAACTTCGGAGAGCGCAAAGGCCTTCAGAACGATCGTGTAGTACTCGTCCCTGGGCCGCCTCAAGAAGTGGAAACAGTTCGGCACATTTACCGAGCATTTGTTGAGCGGGGTATGCGAGAAATAGAAATCGCTGAGGAGCTGAACAGGAAACAGATTCTCACGGACTTAGGTCGAAAATGGACACGTGGAACCGTCCATCAAATACTGACTAATGAGAAGTATCTGGGCAACAATATCTACAATCGGATTTCCTTTAAACTAAAGCAGCGGCGCATCGCCAACCCTCCTGATATGTGGATCCGATCAGACGGTGTTTTCAAATCGTTAGTGGATGCCGAAACGTTCGAAAAAGCGCGTCTGCTTATTGAAGAACGAAGTCGAAGATTTAGCGACGAAGATTTGCTAGAATTGCTAAAAAAATTACTTCGTGACCAAGGAGCGCTTTCCGGTCTCATTATCGATGAGTGCGATGACATGCCCTCCAGCAGCGTTTATCGTAGCAGATTTGGCAGCCTTGTTCGGGCCTACAAGCTTGTCGGATTCACTCCAAATCGTGACTATCGCTACATTGAGATCAATCGACTTCTCCGTCGTATGCATCCCCAGGTAATGACCGATGTCGTGGACGGACTACACAGAGCTGGCGGAAAGGTCGAGCGCAGCAGCTCAAACGATCTACTCACTATCAACTCCGAGTTCACCGCGTCGGTGGTTGTTGCCCGCGCCCGTTTCACGCCAGCCGGTGCAATCCGTTGGCAAATTCGTCTGGACACCGGATTGCTACCGGATGTGACGGTCGCGATCCGCCTCGATGCAGATAATCGCAAGCCCTACGACTTCTACTTACTTCCGAGCATCGACATAACTACACCTCGCCTGCGACTTGCGGAGCGAAATGCCCTGTCTCTAGACGCTTACCGCTTTGAAACCCTGGATTTTTTCTTTGGATTAGCAGCTCGCTCACAATTTGCGGAGGCGGCATGACCGAGAACGAGATTCGGCGCGTGGAGTTAATTCCGCTTGGTCGGGTGAACGTACTCAACCCGCGCGTTCGCAGTAGGCGCAATTTTGAACAGATCATAGACAACATTGCGCGCGTTGGACTTAAGCGTCCCATTACGGTTAGTCGCAGAATTGGGCCGGATGGCGAGGTCAACTTTAATCTTGTATGCGGCCAAGGGAGGCTGGAAGCTTTTGCGGAGCTGAACGTCTCCCAAATTCCAGCTTTAGTGGTCGATGCGGACGATCCAGATTGCATGGTTATGAGTCTCGTTGAGAACTTCGCGCGGCGGCGGCACCGGCCAATTGAATTGATGCAGGCAGTCGAGACGTTACGGAAGCGAGGTTATGACGACTGCGCGATCGCTACCAAAATCGGTGTCACCACGGATTGGGTTCGATTGTTAGGTGAACTGTTTGACAAAGGCGAGCAACGTCTCATCGCCGCAGTCGAGATGGGATGGGTGCCTTTAAAATTGGCAATAGAAATTTCTCGCACCAGCGACTCGGAAATTCAGAGCGTGCTCACCCGCGTGTATAACGAAAAGAAACTTCGCGGCAGGAAGCTCGTAAAAGTTCGACGGCTTCTCGAACAACGTTCGCGCACCGGCGGGCTGATGCGTGAACATGGATTGGCTCGTCGCCACGGAGGAAGACGGCCACTAAGCACTGTCGCATTAATGCGCATCTACCGACAGGAGGCAGACCGCCAAACAGTCTTGATTAAAAAGGCAGAGCTTACTCAGAGTCGACTACTTTTTATCGTCGAGGCCCTTCGCACATTGCGTCGTGACGACAGCTTCGTGAATTTACTACGAGCGGAGAGGCTCAACGAGATACCCCGCGACTTATATGCGAGGCTTTCAGCTTAGTGCCGTGAATAGCTCGATGAAATCGCAGCACCCGACGGTACAAATCGGCTTCGAACCAGACTGCGTTGTTGTGCCGCTATCCAGGATTTTACCAGTCAAGACCCTTCGCAGGTCCGTAAAGGACAGCCAGAAATATCGACAGATCGCGGCATCAATTGCGGAGGTCGGCTTGGTCGAGTTGCCTGTTATAACTCGTCACCACGATCCACCCGACAGTTACCTACTTTTGGACGGTCACCTGCGCGTCGAGATCCTTAAGGACATGGGTAAAACCGAGGTCCAGTGCCTAGTCTCGACGGAGGACGAGAATTACACATACAACAAACGCATCAGCCGTTTGGCGGCCGTTCAAGAGCACCAAATGATGAAACGAGCTATGGCGAACGGTGTGTCCCATGAACGACTGGCAAGAGCTCTGAACATTAATGTCGGATCCCTTCAGCGCCGCGTGCGCATGCTTGAGGGAGTATGCGCTGAAGCCCTCAATTTACTAAAGGATAAACCCTGCCCCGTAAGGACATTCGAAGTATTAAAAAAGATGACACCCCTGAGGCAAATTGAGGCCGCTGAACTGCTAATCAACGCAAACAATTTCTCCGCGCCCTATGCTTCCGCAATATATGTGAGTACTCCTCAAGATCAGCTGGTAAACGCTAACCAGCCAAAGCGAGTGAAAGGTATGACCCCGGAAGCGATCGGGCGAATGGAACGGGAACTCGCTCGTCTCCAGCAAAATATCAGCTCTATCGAGGAACGTTACGGGACAGACAATCTTCATCTGACCGTTGCAAGGGGTTACTTAACCAAGTTACTTTGCAACGCCCGTGTTGTGCAGTACCTGTCCAAAAAGAGACCAGAATTTTTATCTGAATTCCAGAACATTGTTGATATGACTTCTACCCTGCCTTCGGAAGCAGGGGACTAGCATTTTTCCCAACAAGGATTAGCTAAATTTGAGGCGTGTGCCAGTTCCACCAGCTAAGCAGCACCGCAAAACGATGACGCAAACTCATGAGGATGAGGCCGCCAAATATCGGAAGAGCACAGCCGCGCCCAAGGAAAATAACATTGCCTTCTGAAGCGTGTCCTCCACCGCGAGCCCAGTCCTGCGGAGGGCAGCAATGCCGACGAGAAAGTGGTCGATCCCTTTCCACGTCCAGTACCCGGCGATTACTACCAAAAAAATGTGAATCATCAGCGACCACCATCACGCTTCTGTAATTTACGCCTCATTGCGCTCGATCCGAAAAGGCCAAGTTTATCGTCCGCAGTTATGAGACTCTCGAAGAGCCGGAAATATTCCCCTCCCGACCATAAAGACTACCCGTGACAGCCCGCGGGTGGGCCCTCGGCCGGGCGTGGTGCGGTGGCAGACCGGCACGAGGGCCTTGCTCAATGCGAAAACAATGAGCGGCGGCACCATGAGGGGAGCCTCGACTCAAGCCAACTCACGTTGTCGTGACCGAGGCCCGGGCAAACCATGCGGCTCAGTCCGGGCGACCTCCTGCTTAGTCCATCCAATGGGCGACTTGCTTCGCAATGCTCCCTGGTTTCACACCCATCTCACACTACTGAATGACTGGCCGCCGGCGATTCTCTAAGCTTTGCGTACAGCCGGACTGCTCGAGCAAATAAGGCGACTCTCGCCAGCGCGCGCAACTGTTTCGTGTCGTGTTTCTGCACTTCCATGTTGATGCCTTGAGAGTCTGCTCCGCCCTTGTCGAACTAAGGCGGTGTCCTCTTGGAGTCCGCACAACGTGGATGAGCGGACATTGTCAGAAGCTTTTGGACAAAACGTTTTACGTCCACATGTGCTAGATGGATCCAGCGCGAAGTGTCGGAGGTCCAGAATGCGACGCCCTTTTGGAACGATTCTGCTTGTCGGAGTTTTTCACCTTCATGTAGCGGCAACTCCCACATTTGCCGCTGCCCAAACCTGCGCTGGCCGGCAACAAGTCTGCTTCGCGTACTGCGAAAAGAATTATAATAACGCGCCAAATTGCAGGAACGCTTGCGCAGATTATCTCAATATTTGCATCTCCACTGGATGCTGGGAAAGTAAAGTAACGGCAAAGCGGTGTGGCTTTTCTCGACAATAATCCGGGCTTTTGCCGCTGCGCTTGCCGTCCCTCACCTTAATGGCCGCACAGGATCCCGACATCTGGCGCTTCCGGTAGGGATCGACCCAACAAACCCATCAGCCACCGCTCTCTCGGATTTTTTCTTTTTCGGCCTCGGTTCATTCGAGCGACGGGATTAATTCGCTCCGACCTTCAGCACCTCGTCAGACGTCGCGTGGTATGGTTTGCCGGCCGCGATCCATCGAGGCAGTGGTGCTCAGCCGACAATAGGCTGCACCGCGGGCGACATCTGTGGTGCGTTGAGCGGGAATTGGTGGAGGTGACGTAAATGGGCTTGCCGATTTGCCTCGAGAAACGCTTGCCGAGCAACGCAAACTTGCGCACGACCTAGTTGGCGATCAACCACTCCAAAGCCAGGGCCGAGAAGGCTGCTTGATCGATCACATCCGAAACTCGACTTCGGATGCGTGCCGCGACCCGTGCGCCATAAATTCGATCGAGTACGGCCCGACATTTCAGCTCGAAACAGAAGTAACCCCCCTTGACTTCGATGCGTCCCCATCTGCAAAGTCCAGACAGGTCCATACAAGTCCAAACAGATGCCCGCCAAATACAGGCAGATCGCGGATAACCTGATGCGCCGGATCCGCCACGGCGAGATGGCCGATGGCGGTCGTCTGCCAGGCGAGCACGACCTCGCCGAAAGCTATAAGGTGAGTCGCAGCACCATCCGTCAGGCTCTTGCGGAGTTGCAGCAGGCCGGGTTGATCGAGACCTGGACGGGAGCGGGCTCCTTCGTGCGATATGACGGCGCTCCTCTTGACGGCGAGATCGGCTGGGGTGAGTCGCTGGCTCGGCGAGGTATTGCGACGCAGGCGCACATTCTTCGACTGGAGAGGATCGCGGATGCGGCCCTGGCCGCGGAGCTCGGTATCCGTCAATCGAGCCCCGCAGCTGTCGACTTCCTGGCGCTCGACCGCGTGCGCCGCATGCAAGTCGGAGAGGCGATCTCTCTCGAGCGCAGCCGCCTTCCCTGGAGAAAGGGCTTTGCGCAGATCCTACGCGCAGGTCTCGTCGAGGGTTCGCTGCAGCGCACGCTTGCCTCCCTCGCTATTCGCTCGGTGGGCGGTTGCGAGGCGGTCGCGCTAGCGCGACTGACCAAGGAGGACGCGGCATTGCTCGGCCGGACCGAGGGCGAAGCCTTCCTCGCCACGCAACGCACTGTGCATGCCGCCGACGGAGGAGTGGTCGAGCGCGTCGACAGCCTCTTGCATCCTGATCATTTCAGGCTCGAATTCGGCTTCGGGGAGCGGCCGTAATGAGGGCCTCGGTTAAGGGCCGCGCGCGCGGCACCCTCCTTGGTCTCGCCATTGGCGACGCGCTCGGCATGCCGACCCAGGGTTTGCCGCGCGAACTTATCGCCAAGCGCTACGGCATATTGCAGGGCTTTCGTGCGGCTCCCGACGACAATCCGATCAGCCACGGTCTTCCGGCCGGCCGCGTCACCGACGACACGGATCAGGCCGTGATTGTTGGGCGCCTTCTGATCGAAGGACGCGGCCATATCAATCCCGTCGCCTTTGCGAGCGCGCTCCTCACCTGGGAGAAACGCATGATGGAAGTCGGCTCGCTCGACCTTTTAGGACCCTCCACGCGCAGGGCCTTGTCGCTTGTCGCGCAAGGCGTGCCGGCACATCTTGCCGGGCGAAACGGTAGCACCAATGGGGCAGCGATGCGCGTCGCGCCCGTCGGTATAGCTTATGCGCATGAGCCGATCGAGGCACTGATTGATGCCGTGGTACAGTCGTGCCACCTCACCCACAACACAACGATAGGCATAGCGGGCGCGGCAGCGGTCGCCGCCGCGGTCAGCGCCGGCATCGGTGGATCCAGTGTCGGTGAAGCGCTGCGCTTTGCGGTCGAGGGGGCTCGCCTAGGGGCGCGGCGCGGCTTCTACTATGCGGGCGCTGACGTCGCGGCGCGCATCATCTACGCACTCGATCTGGTAAGGGGCCGCGTCGCCGAGGAATCGCTC
>JAFAQA010000440.1 GCA_019246665.1 Hyphomicrobiales bacterium | reverse complement strand
GATCGCTGAAACCTTGCCGATATGCCTTCGTAGCTTTGCCACCCGAGCCTTCGCTGGGTGATCGGGAAGAACGAGGCAACGGAAGGACGATCTCATGTTTTCAAGTAACAGCGTCCGGTTCGCCGGCGTCGCGCTCACGCTCGCCGTGGCCGGTTTTGCTCTTGCTCCGACGCAGGGCTTCGCCGAACGGACCGTGACGGTCGGCGGTGCGCCGATGTACCCCTCGAAGAATATCGTCGAGAATGCCGCCAATTCGAAGGACCACACCACGCTCGTCGCAGCCGTGAAGGCGGCGGGCCTCGTGGACACGCTAGAAGGCGCTGGCCCGTTCACGGTCTTCGCGCCGACCAACGAAGCCTTCAAGAAGCTGCCGGCCGGCACGGTCGAGAGCCTGGTAAAGCCTGAGAACAAGCCGACTTTGACGAAGATCCTCACTTACCATGTCGTGCCGGGAAGGCTCTCCGTGCAGGAGCTTGCGGACATGGTCGACAAGGGCGGCGGCAAGGCAATGCTCAAGACGGTTGAAGGCGACGGTCTCACCGTGATGCGCAAAGGCAATCGCCATCTCACGCTCACCGACGACAAGGGTGATGTTGCGATGATCACCATCGCGGACGTGTTCCAGGCGAATGGCGTCATCCATGTGGTCAACAGCGTGATGCTGCCCTGACCCCTCGGGAGTGAACCGAGGGTTATTCGAGGAGCGCCCCGAATGGGCGCTCCTTCAGCAACGTAAGTATCCCGCTCTGGCGTCGCTTCGAATTCCCGATAATCTTGCATTCCGCAAAGAGGCGGCATGGCCGTGCAGGACACAATGCATGAGATCATCGCAGGAGATCGCTGAGCTCATGGTGCGGGTCGCGCACCAGGATAGAGTGGCTTTCGCCGAGCTTTATCGTGCGACCGGAGGCAAGCTGTTCGGCATTGCGCTTCGCATCCTGAGGCGACGCGATCTCGCGGAGGACATTCTCCAGGAAGTCTATGCCAAGATCTGGCGCCGCGCCGGCGAATTCGATGCCGCAAAGGCCTCACCGATCACTTGGATGGCAGCGATCGTTCGCAACCGCGCGCTCGACGAGTTGCGGCGAAAGCCCGTGCTCTCGATGGAGGAATTGCCGGAGGGCTTCGAGCCTTCAGCCGAAACGCCCGATCCGCTTGGTGAGCGCGAGCGCAACGAGCGCCTCGGTCGACTTCTCGCCTGCCTCGACACTCTCGAGCGACCCAAGCGGCAGATGGTGCTCCTTGCCTATTGTCATGGATTGAGCCGGGAAGCCCTTGCGACGCGATTTGGCGCTCCCGTGCCCACGATCAAGACCTGGCTGCATCGCGCACTCGTGCAGCTTCGGCTATGTCTTGCCTCATGAGCGACCCGGAAGACATCGAGGCCTTGGCCGGTGAATATGTGCTCGGCACACTCGATGCTGCCGAGCGTACCGCCGTGGCTGCGCGACGGCCACGTGAGCCCGCACTCGATGCAGCGATCCTGGCCTGGGAGCGTCGTCTCGCTCCGCTGGACGAGAGCGCGCCCTTGGTCGAGCCGCCCGCTGGGTTGTTCGCGCGCATCGAGGCCGAGATCGAAGGCCAACCCGGAAAGAGCCCGGGCGCTGCCGAGATCGTCGAGCTTTCGCGGCGCCTGCGGCGTTGGCGAACCGCGGCGTTGTCGGGCGGCGCCATCGCGGCGGCGCTTGCCATTGCTCTCATGCGCGAAGACATTCTTCAAAGCGAGCGCCCCGGGGAAGCTTCGAATTTCGTTGCGGTTTTGCAGAAGGACGCCGCTTCCCCGGCGTTTCTGGTCGAGGTCGATCTCAAGGCCCGCCTCCTCACCGTGCGGCCGGTCGCAGCGGAGCGTCAGCCGGGCAAGAGCTACGAATTGTGGATGATCCACGACAAGCTTGGCGCCCCGAAGTCGCTGGGCGTGATTGCCGATCAGGGATTCACGGTGCGCCCCGCCCTTTCCGGCTACGACCCTTCGGTCGTCGAGACCGCGGTGTACGCGATTACGGTCGAGCCCTCAGGCGGTTCCCCGACGGGACAGCCGACAAGCGCGCCATTGTGGACCGGCAAGCTCGTGCAGGCAATGCCGTAAGCTGCGCTTGGCCCCGGAGGCACTTGCCGGGTGATCTCGTTCACCCGAAACAGGTCTTCAGGCGATTTCCAAGGCGAAGGGGCTTCCCTCACTCGCGAACGCCCCGCGTCCGATCGCCTCGACGGCGGCGATCATGCGCCCTTCCCTGCACAAGAGCTGATCGGCGACGCAGACGAGACGAGAATTGGGCGTGGCGCTTGGAGAGGCCGCGCGGAGTCGCCTTGCGATCACATCCTCCTCGCGCTGCGGCGCCAGCGCGCAGGCGGCAATGAAGGCCGCCGCGGTCGAGCGGCTAATCCCTGCATAGCAATGAATCACCATCGGCGCTGCCCGATCCCAGCCACGCACGAAGGCGAGCAATTGCTCGACATGCGAGTGGGCAGGCAGGATCATCCCTTCCGCTGGTACCGCGATATCAGAGACGGTGATGAACAAATGCCGATCGGCAGAAATGCAGACAGGACGTTCCACAGCGGTGTTGGCACCGATCAGCGTCACGATGTGCGAGGCTCTGGTCTCCTCCACCGTGGTGTGGAGTCGCGACAGGGGACAGACATGCAGGGTGGACATTTAGAAACCTCTGAATGCACCGCCTTCATCGCCGATTCGCAAGACGATACGATGGCAAGCATGGGGCGGCCGACAGACCCTTGGCGTCATTCGCTGGAAATGTTCGGAACTTTTCTCTGCTCCGGTTGAGCTCATGCTCGCGGCGCGAGACGCGACACATCTTCGATGGTCTTTGCGAAACTCTCGAGGAAGCGCCGCGTCGCTTTCGTGGCCGACCAGGGAGCGAGAAGCTCGCTCGCGATCGGTGCCGGCATTTCGGGACGCGGAAAATAGCGCTCGGCCTCCGCGAGCGAGAAGCCCGCGAGGTTCACTGCCTCGAGGAAAGCGGCGCTGGCGTCGGCACGTTTGATCGCCTTCGCGGTTCGGGGCGCCAAAATCGGCGGCAGGCCAAAGCGCAAATGCACCGCCCCCATGATGCGCCGCTCGGCCTCGCGATAATCCTTGGAGAGCATCGCTTTGAAAGGAGAGATCAGGTCGCCGATCACGTATTCGGCCGCGTCGTGAAGCAGGGCGGCGAGCCGCAAATGCGCCGAAGCTTCGGGCTCCTGAAGCACGAGCAGCGCCTCGACGAGAAGCGTGTGCTGCGCGACCGAGAAGATGTGCTGGCCGCGCGTTTGGCCGTTCCAACGTGCCGTGCGCGCAAGCCCGTGTGCGATATCCTCGATCTCGATATCGAGCGGGGAGGGGTCGAGAAGGTCAAGCCTGCGCCCGGACAACATGCGCTGCCAGGCACGGGCCGGGGTGGGAACGGAAAAAAGCCTCGGCTTTTGCATGGCCATCAACCGCAGTCCACGGGATCGGAGCCCTAATGCTTCTTGGTCATCGGCCCAAAAGTCGAGGCAAGAGAGCGGGCCGCGAAAGCAAGCTCGCGCCCCTGCACACCCTCGCGCGCAATACGCGGGGCCACTGGCAAGATCCACATAAGCAGATCATTTGCTCTTCCGGCGCCTCGTTTTTTGCGACATGCGCGCCGCCAAGGCGGCACATTCGGCGTGGCGGCAGCAATCGACGTAATGGTCGTTGACCATCCCGACAGCCTGCATGAAAGCATAGACGATGGTCGGGCCGCAGAATTTGAAGCCCTTCGCGGCAAGCGCTTTCGAAAGGCGGCGCGAGATCTCGGTCTCGACGGGGACTTCGCTACGTTCCCGCCAAGCATTCTGCACCGGCTTGCCGTCGACGAAACCCCAGATGAAATCCGAAAACCCCTGTTGTTGCGTGAGATCGAGATAGGCGCGCGCTGAGAGAATGGCACCCTCGATCTTGGCGCGATTGCGCACGATCCCAGCGTCTTGCAACAGCGTCGCCATCTTCTTGTCGCCATAGCGGGCCACGCGTTCCGGCTCGAAGTTATCGAAGGCGCGGCGAAAATTGTCTCGCTTGCGCAGGATCGTGATCCATGAAAGCCCGGCTTGAAAGCCGTCGAGCAGAAGCTTCTCGAAAAGAGCACGGCTATCCTGTTCGGGAACGCCCCAATCCGTGTCATGATAAGCGACATAGAGCGGGTCCGTGCCCGGCCAGGAGCAGCGCATATGTCCGTCGGCGTGCGCGATCGTGCTCATCATACCTTCCCCGTTGCCGGAAAGGCGTAAGTCGCCCAGGCCGGTTTTTCGGCACGCAAGACAGCTTCCCCCGCGCGTAAAGGAAGCTTGTCCGTGAGCGCATCCTCGAGACGATCGAGCCGCAAAGTCGCGATGGCGCGCCCCTTTTCGGGATCGACAGAACCGATGCGGCCGATGCTCTTCTCGCCGGCCTTGATCTCTTGTCCCTCCGAGGGCGCCTCGCCGCTGAAGCCCAAGGCGGCGATGCGGGTGCGCGCGGAGCCTCTGTGCTGCGTGCGCGACACGACTTCCTGGCCGACATAGCAACCCTTGTCGAAATCGACGCCGCCGAGCTGATCCATGCAGGCTTCGTGGGGAAATGCATCGCCATAGGTGAAATCGCGGGCACCTTGCGGCATCGCGAGCGCGATCCGGTGTCTCTCGTAATCGGAGGGCGACGCGGTGGCGAGCGCCTGAAGCTGGTCGGCGTGGGCGATCAAGCGCCACCCCATCGGCGCGAAGCGCGGATCGGGGAAGGCAAGAATGCCGGAAGGGGCGGAGATCGGCTCACCCCAGGCTGCGAGCACGCCGAGTTCCGCCGAAACGTCCGTGATCGTCACCTTGGCGCGCAACTTGTAGAGCGAAAGGCGCTTCAGCAAAGCTTCCACCACGACCTTCGCCAAATCGAGGAGGAAGCCCTCGGAGCCATGCTCCGCGCTCGGCGATTGCTGCTGCCGGAAGACGAAAAAATCCGCGATGATCTTGCCTTGTGGCGTGAGCAGCGCGCCATAGCGCGGCGTTGCGCTGGCATCGACGGCGCAAGTGAGGAGGCCCGCCAGAAAGGTCACCGCCTCCTCCCCCTTGATCGAGATCACGGCGCGATCCGCCAAATGCGCGACTGGCATGGGCCATCCCTTGGTAAGGCGCCTTCGATAGGACGATCACGCGCCGCACTCAAGAAGCGAAGCCTTTCGCCTTTCGCCTTTCGCCTTTCGCCTTTCGCCTTCCGGCTGCCACGCTGCACATCTAGGTTTCAGCCGAAGCCGCCAGGATCCACCGAGCCGCAAGCGAGGGTGCAAAGAAAGGTAGCGAGTCACGGCGATGTGACGGGCATTTCTCTTGAATTTGCGGTGCATTTCGCGGAGCGGTGCGTCTCTCTTCCAGCTGAGGTGGTCCTTGCCCTCATCCGCGCCCATCGATGTCGAGCCCAATGCGAGCCGCCCCCAGCCCTCGGCACGTCGTGTGCCGCCGGCGCCGCCGCCACGCGAGAAGCCCTTGGGCGGGTTGGGCCTGCTCAAGGCGTTGCGCACCAATCCGATCACGATCTGGACGCGAAGGCATTTCGACGAGCCGATCGTGCTCCGTGACACGATCATCGGTCCCATGTGCGTGGTGAGTGATCCGGTCGCGATCAAGCATGTGCTCGTCGATAATGCCGGGAACTATCGCAAGGGCGTGCTCCAGACTCGCGTCTTGCGGCCAGGCCTCGGCAATGGCCTCCTCACCGCCGAAGGCGAGAGCTGGCGCTCGCAACGACGCGCGCTCGCACCCGTCTTCACCCCACGCCTCATCGCAAGCTTCCAGCCCGCCATGGCGAGCGTCGCGGCAAGCCTCACGACGCGCTGGGGCGAGCTCGCGGATCGCACGCCGATCGATGCGGCGCGCGAGATGACGCATGTGACGCTCGAAGTGCTTGAGCGGACGATCTTCTCGGACGGGCTCGCGAGCGAGCCCGCGACCTTGGCCCAGGCGATCACGCGCTATCTTGATACGCTCGGGCGCGTGCATCCTTTCGACGCGCTCGACTTGCCCGACTGGCTGCCGCGCTTCGGACGCGGCGGCGGCAAGGAGGCGCTTGCCATCTTCAACCGCGCGGTCGAGACCATCATGGCGCGGCGCCGCGAGCTTTTGGCGCGCGGCGAGGAAGCTCCGCGCGATCTTCTCACTTTCCTGCTCGAGGCGCATATGGCGGAAAACGGCCTCGCGCCCGATGAGGTGAGAGCCAATATCGCGACCTTCATCGCGGCGGGCCATGAGACAACGGCGAACACGCTGAGCTGGAGCCTGTTCCTGCTTGCCTTCGCGCCAGAATGGCGGGAACGCCTCGAGAAGGAAATCGACGCCCTCTGCGGCGATGCGGATCTCGCGTCGTTTGCGATCGATCGTCTCATCATCACCAAAGCCGTGATCGAGGAAGCATTGCGACTTTATCCGCCAGCCGCCTCGATGACCCGCCAGCCAATCGGCGAAGACGAGGTCGCGGGCCACAAGGTCGATCGCAGGACACGTGTCGTGATCTCGCCCTGGGTCCTGCATCGCCACCGCCGACTCTGGGACGAGCCTGAGCGCTTCGACCCTTCCCGCTTCCTGCCCGAGGCGCGTCAGCGCATCGATCGTTTCGCCTATCTGCCATTCGGCGCAGGCCCGCGCATCTGCATCGGAGCCGGCTTCGCGCTCCAGGAGGCGATCATTCTGCTTGCCGCGATCACGCGGTGCTTCCGGCTCGATCTCGCACCTTTGCATGAGGTGCGCCCGGTGCAGCGCGTGACCTTGCGGCCGCAAGGCGGGCTGCCGATGATCCTGCGACGTCGCTGATTGACCCCTGCTGATTATGCGGAGAGGTCCTCTGGTACGCACCAATTTTCCACAAGTGAGTTATACAGCATTGTGAATTGCGGGGATTCCAATGATTGACAAATCGTACTATGCTGATTCGGCCTTACCGCTCCATATGGTTAGGCAGCCATGCGCGTGACACGGTGAGATTCTGCCAGCCGTAGCCGCATCTCAGGGCGGATGTGTGCGCATTAGGGGGTTATCGGCAGGCCCCCTCGCGTATGGAAGCGACGGACGCCTCTTGCCCGGAGGCGTCCGTCTACCCTAGCGCTTAGTTAGTTTTTTGCACCCCTTCTTCTTTTTTTCTGCCTTACTCGGCGAGATTCTATGGAATGTTTGTACCCAAACCTCATAGCCACCTTGAGTCGCCTTAAGAGCTATTAAGTATATATCGCGCTTGTCTCTTGGAGTATAAAATATTGTAACGCAATTACTCCTGCTTTTATCGAAGTAATATTCTCCTTCTTTGATTGCAATATGGAGGCACTGTAACTCGTCCAGCTTTATTTCTGGATGTTTTCGTACGATCTTATGAACCTCTTTTGTGCCAAGAAATACGATCGCCGGATGGCACTTGAGGAAAACCGCGATGCCTCGCGGTAGATCTCCTACTTGTAGGGCGGGCTTATAGCCTCTCGCGAGATGTAGGAGTTCGCTAAGCTCGATCGGCATTCTAGGAATAGACGGGACGATATTTATTGAGTCAACTACGTGTCGCGTAGCTTGTAATCGGTTTTCATCGCAGCGCGTTACGCGCCCCCGCCGGCCGCTGGCTTCACGAGCTCGAGTCCCTTTTGCGCGACGGCGGTGCCGATCGCGTCATTGCCTCCGTTCGTCGCCGCGCCACCCCCCGCGACCTGAACGGTCGGATAGGCGAAGCTGATGCCGTTGGCATCGAAGGCCTTCTTGATCATCGCCAGCGCTCGCCGTCGCGCCATGAACTGCACGTCACCGGGCCGGGTCATCATCTTCATGCGCAGCTGAATGGCGAAATCACCGAAGGCCTGCACGCCTTGCATCTTCAGAGGTTCGAGGATGCCGGAAGCAAGCTCCGGATCTTGCGCGAGCTCCTGCCCGACCTTCTTGACGATCTTGCGAGCCTTGTCGATGTCCGTGTCATAGGTCACGCCGATCGTGAGCTTCTCGATCGCCCAGTCGCGGCTCATGTTCTGAATGGCGCCGAGCACGCCGAAGGGGACAGTGTAAAGCGGCCCGTTCTGATGACGAAGCTTCACCGAACGCAGGCTGAAGGATTCCACCACGCCCCGGTAGTTGCCGCTTTGGATGTACTCGCCGACCCGGAAGGCATCATCGAGCAGGTAAAAGATGCCGCTGATGACATCCTTGACGAGCGTCTGCGCCCCGAAGCCGATGGCGACGCCGACCACGCCGGCGCTCGCGATCAAGGGCGCGATCTCGACGCCGAGCGAGGACAGGCCCATGAGCGCCGTGATGACGACGATCACGACGAAGAGCATGTTGCGCAGGATCGGCAAGAGCGTGCGCAAGCGCGCGCGCTTGCGGTCCTCCTCGAGGCTCATGTCGCTCGCACGGCTCGCGTCATAAACCCGCGCATCGATCACCGCCTTGGTGATGTTCCACACGAAATCGGCGACGAGCACCACGATCGTTGCCGTGATGATGCCGCGCAGGACGCGCGTCGTGAGCGTGTCGCGGCTCGCCATCTCCGCCAAGTTGATTTGCCAGACATAGGCGAGCCAGAAGACCCCTGCGATGATGATGAGCGCGCGCAACCCGCGCTCGAGGCAAACCGCCGCTATGCTGGCAGGGCCTTCGAGCGCTCCTTCATGTCCGGGCGGCCGCAGGATGTGATTGACCGAGCGCTGGGTCACGCGGATCGCGGCCGGCAAGGCCAGGCAAAGGGTGAGCACCCAAAAGAGCGGCATGGCGCCGATCACCCATGTTAGCCAAAGCACGACGAAGAACAGGCTTAAGCCCGCCGCCCAGGCGTGCCGGCGAGATCGCGCCTCGGCGCTTTCCAGACCGTCGGGCGTGGACGAAGGCGGCGCCCGCCACACCATATCAATGGCGATGGCGAGCAAAACGAGGCCGAGCGCATAGGCGAGAAGCTCTCGCGTCTCGGCCGAAACGCCGAAAAGCGACGTATCGTGGACGAGGACCCATCCGAAGACGAACCAGCCGACAATCAAGGCAAGCCGCCAGTGCCAAAAGCGCGCCGCCGGAGTGGTCATCGGCACGATGCGGAAGCGCGAGACGTCCGGATGGCCTGCGCCGCCGGGCGCAAGCAGGAACCGGCCGACAGCCAAGACGAGCCGGATGGCGAGAAACACGAGGAGATATCCGAGCAGGAGCTCCTTGATCAGAAAGGGCCAATCGAAGGCCAGAAAGGCTCCGACACTGCCCGCCGCGAAGCTCAATACGAGGCCGACCGCAAAAGCCAGTCGCGAGCCGACGACGCGCAGTCTTTCTCCCACAGTGTCGAGCTTGACCTCGTCGAAGCGCGCGCGAAACCGGGTCGTGGCGCGCCGAAACAGCCATTCGAGGCCATAACCGAGGCCGACGAACAGCACGAGCAGGCGCAACATGCGCCAAAGCTCCGGGCCGCGAAACTGGTTTGCCAGCATCTCTCCGGCGGTGCTGAAATCCTCGCCGATATTCGGCAAGTCGGCGACGAGGGAGGCCACATGAGCTCGAATCCGCCCCAATCGACCCACCATCTCGTCGAGCTCGCCCTCGGCGGGTGCCGGCGAAACGTCGTCGCGGGATTTAGCTTGAGGCTTCGCGGCGGCCGAGGCTTTTTGCTGGTCGAGCCAGGCGCGAACCTGGGGATCCCCGATGAGATCGAGAAGCTCGCGCACTTTCGGGGGCGGATCGACGGCTGCTGGCGCCGAAACTATCGGGGGCGTTTCCTTGGCCTGCGAGCACGCCGGCAAGCCAAGGCCGAACGCAAGGAGCGCGGCCCACATGGTCAAGAGACGCCGCATCACCGGTCTTTCTCGTCCATCAAAAAAGGCCAGACTCAATCTCGCAGCGCTGCTGCGACGAAAAGCTCCGCGTGCACGCATTTTCCTTCGCGTGAGGATGGTCGAAAAGGAAGGTGGAGGCAAGTAAAAGTGGATTTTGCCCTTCCTTTCACTCCCGAACCCAACCCATCCCTTCGATGCGCGGGTCCGACTCGAACGCGCTGCGCGGAAATTCAAATCGCTGCCGCGGAAATTCCCGAATTACCTGTGCTCCGAATGTGCCGAGCTTGATGCGCCAAGTCTCTGTTCTCTTCGGCGAGGTCCCCACGAATGGAATAGCCGACAGAAGCGCCAAATTGGCCCCACGCTCTTGATCGCGCACGGATTCGTAACGGATCAGGGCAATCCCGGCCTCGCGAGCGGATTCCGCGAGAGCCTGGCAGGGCTCGTAGTCGGCGAGCCCAGTCCATTCCGCGCGATTGGCGTTGAGAGGTGCACTCATCAAATCGAGTGCCTCTGTCGTCCTAGCTGGGGCGTTGAATGCGGTAAACTCACCGGAATTCTCCGGCCATGGCGTACCGGGCGATTCGGCGAAGAACAAAAGCCGATAAAACGCCATCTCGGCGGCCGCGGTCCGCGGCCGTTCGGCGCCATAGAAGACACCGAGTGTTTTGCCGGCTCGTCGAAAGCGCGAGCCCCTCGGGTACACAGCGCCATAGCGAAAGGGCGCAGCCATTAAATAGTGCAATTCTCGTGTCTTTGGCGGTAGCGGGGGCTTGGTCTCCTCGAGAAGTTCCTCGAGCATTTGCTGTTCGGCGAGCGTGTCGGTGAGCTTCAGGGTCGACGTCAGGTGCTGAGCTTCGACTAATCGCCAGCAATCGCTTGCGTGAGACCGGCGCTCAGACCACAGCGCGGCGGGCGTCCAGATACGCGATGACATCAATCAGGCCCGGAATATGTGTTATGAGATCAAGAGGTTTGCCGTTGAGCGCGGTGTTCTCGGCACGAAGCCAGGCATGAGCCGTTGCCGCATCCCCACCCGTAATGGCATCGAGAGAGCGAAAGAGTCGAACGAACAATAGGGCGAGCTCGAACGACTTGCTGCCGGGCTCCATTCGATAACCGCCCTGGGCGAGGCGTGTGATCGAGGATTCGGAGAGCCCAACAATTCGAGCGAGGGTGCGATTGGATATGTGTAGATAGGCCGCCGCGCGCATCAAGCTTTTGCCGACGACCGCGGTTTTCACGAGATCACCCGCCGGGCTTTTGCTTAGCTGACGCGAAACCATGAGTGCGATCTTCCTGAGAAATAACATAGCATAAAAATTTCTCGAGACAAGAGAAGCGAAATCGGCTCGCTTTAAACAAGCCCTGCTCCGGCGGCATTGAGCCATCGAGGGCAGGCCTCGAGACCTGGCGGTTGGAGCATGATTAAACTCAAGGCCAGCAGGCTCCAGGCCGCCAGCTTGCCTGACAAAGTTTAAGCCCATCTCGATGACGCGCAGGTGCAGCTTTTTTCTGGCGCGGAGCTACCGATCGACCATCGATCCGCGCTCTATCGACAGCGCCGGGCCATTGGTGTATCGAGCCCGCTCAAATCACAACAGCACGCCGAAAAGCCGGGTCGCCCATGCGTCCCCTCGGTAAAGGAGCTTGCCATGAACCTCATCGAGACGCTCGAGCGTGACGAGATCGCCAAGCTCACGGCAGCGCGCCAGATCCCGGATTTTCAGCCAGGCGACACGCTCCAGGTGAATGTGAAGGTGGTCGAGGGCGAGCGCAGCCGCGTGCAGGCCTATGAGGGCGTTTGCATCGGCCGCTCCGGCGCCGGCATCAACGAGAACTTCACGGTGCGCAAGATTTCTTATGGCGAGGGCGTGGAGCGCGTCTTTCCAGTCTATTCGCCGATGATCGAATCCGTGAAGGTGATCAGGCGCGGCAAGGTGCGGCGAGCCAAGCTCTATTATCTGCGTGATCGGCGCGGCAAGTCGGCCCGCATCGTCGAGCGCGCCGAGACTGCGGAAGCCAAGACCGCGCGCATCGAGGCGAAGGAAGCCAAGAAGAGTGCCAAGGCCGCGACGAGCGCAAGCACGCAGTAGAATAGCCTCAGCTTCCCGTGGAGCCGTAGCCACGGGCTCCGCGCGCCGTCGTCGTCAGCTCTTGTGCGTCGCGCGGCATGACGCGAGTGACCGGCGCGATCACGAGCTGCGCAATGCGCAATCCGCGCGTGATCTCGAAAACGCATTCGCCGAGATTGGCGAGCAGCACCGAGACTTCGCCGCGATAATCCTGATCGATCGTGCCCGGCGCGTTGAGAACCGTGATGCCGTGCTTGAGCGCGAGGCCGGAACGCGGCCGCACCTGGCCCTCATGGCCTTGCGGCAGCTCGATCACAATCCCGCAGGGCACGAGCGCACGAGCGCCCGGCTCGAGCCTCAAAGGCTTTGCCGCATCGACTGCCGCGAGGAGGTCGAGCCCCGCGGCGCCTTCAGTCTCATAGCGCGGCAATGGCAAGTCTTGCGAATGCGGCAGCCGCAGAATGGCGAGAGGAAGCGCGGCGCGCTTCATGTCGGGGCGGCTCACGCAGGAGCGCCGAGAAGCGCCGCCAGGCGCTCGACGAGCCGATGCGCCACCTCGGTCTTGTCGAGCGTCGGCCAATCCTCGACGCCGTCGCGGGTCACGAGATGCACCGTGTTGCGCTCGCCTCCCATGACGCCCGCTTCGCCGCCGACATCGTTGGCAACGATCATGTCGCAGCCTTTCCGCTCGAGCTTTTGGCGAGCGTGCGCGAGCATCTCCTCGGTCTCTGCCGCAAAACCGATGACGAGGCGCGGGCGACGCGGGTGGCGGCTGATGCTGGCCAATATGTCGGGGTTTTCGATAAGGGCAAGCGCGGGCGCGCCGGATTTCCCCTTTTTGATCTTCTGCCAAGCCGGCTCGACGCGCCAGTCGGCGACGGCGGCGGAAAACACGGCGATGTCTGAGGGCAGCGCCGCCTCGACCGCCGCCAGCATCTGGACGGCCGTCTCGACATGGAGGGTGCGCACGCCCGCGGGATCGGGGATCGAAACGGGGCCTGATACGAGCACCACGTCGGCGCCGGCCGCCGCGGCCGCAGCCGCGATGGCGTGACCCTGCTTGCCGGAGGAGCGGTTCGAAAGAAAGCGCACCGGATCGATCGGCTCGACGGTCGGACCTGATGTGACGATGACACGGCGGCCAGCGAGCGGCTTCTGCACCGTTGTGCCGCCGAGCATACTTGCGATGGCGTCGGCGATCTCAGTGGGCTCCGCCATGCGGCCCGGTCCGTACTCGCCGCAAGCCATCTCGCCGTCTCCCGGCCCGACGAAGCTCACCCCGTCGGCCTTGAGGCGCGAAAGATTGCGTTGCGTCGCGGCGTGGAGCCACATGCGGACATTCATGGCCGGCGCGGCGAGAATGGGCTTGTCGGTCGCGAGCAACGCGGTTGAGGCAAGGTCGTTCGCCGCCCCGTTCGCCATCTTGGCCAGAAGATCGGCGGTCGCTGGCGCCACCACCAGGAGATCGGCCTCGCGCGATAATTCGATATGGCCCATCTCGGCTTCGTCGGTGAGGGAGAACAGGTCCTCATAGACCTTGTCGCTAGTGAGGCTCGCGACCGAGAGCGGGGTGACGAACTCCTTGCCGGCGCGGGTGAGGATGCAGCGAACCTCAAGATCGCGCTTGCGCAAGATACGAATGAGCTCGAGCGTCTTATAGGCCGCGATCCCGCCGCCGATGATGAGGAGAACGCGCTTCATCAAAGCCCCTCGATCCTCCACCGTAGCCCCTCGACTCGCGAGAACATGATCAGATCGGCACCGGGCCGAACGTCAACGTCATGCTCAATGATACTCGACTTTCGCGCCATCGCGCGCTGGTGCGGCTTCGCCTGCGCCGAGGCCGCGCCCCTGTCAACACGAAAGGTCAGCTCAAGCCGCCACGCCCGGCCAAGGCACCACATCCACGCCGACTTCGATCTCCTGCTCGCCCGGCCCGAGAAGGATGCCGTGGATCGGCGAAATGTCGTCATAATCGCGACCGATCGCCACCACGACGTGCTCGTTCGCCACCTCCATGTCGTTCGTCGGATCAAAGCCGATCCAGCCTTCCTCGGGGCCACACCACAGCGAGACCCAGGCATGGCTCGCATCCGCGCCCTCGAGACGCTCCTTGCCGGGAGCCGGAACGCTGCGGATATAGCCGCTCACATAGGCGGCCGGCAGGCCAAGCCCGCGCAAGCCCGCGATCATGATATGGGCGAAGTCCTGGCAGACGCCGACCCGCCCCACGAAGGCGTCGAGGATCGGCGTCGAGATCACCGTGGCCTTGGGATCATAGAGGAAATCAGCGCGCATGCGATGCATGAGATCGGTCGCACCGTCGATGATCGCGGCACCGGCCGGAAAGCTCTGGCGCGCGTAAAGGGTGATCGGATCGATGAGAGGCGCGAGCCGGCTCGGGTAGACGAAATGCGCCGGCGAGGACGAAGCGAGGCTGGGCGAGCCGAACGCGCGTCGATTGACCTCCTCCCAGGCTGGGCTCGTGCGCAACAAGGCAGGCTCGTCGCGCCGGACCTCGACACGCGAACGCGCCTCGACGCGCAATTGCCGATGAGCGGTCTCGAGCGAAACGTCGACGACGCGATTGCCGAAGAAATCTTGCCGCTCATTGCGGAAGGCCGGCAGGGGCTTGATGCCGAGGTCCGCCGAGAGGACGCGCTGATGGCGATCATCGCGCGGCAGCAACCGCAACGCGCAGCGCGCGAAGGCGACTGGCGCGTCATATGAATAGGTGGTGACGTGGCGAACGTCGTAGATCACGCAAGTTCAGGCTGTTTGTCGCGGCGGGTGGCGCTCGGTCCTTGCAGGAAATAGCGCGCCGCCACAGCATCGGCGAGCCGCATGATGCGTTGCTCGATGGCGAGGACGCGGCTTTTGTCGAGCTCTTCCGCCTCGGTTACCGCCAATTCGGAATGGAGGCTCGTGCTCATGCGGCGCGGCGTTTCGAGGATGCCGTCATCACGCAGGATCGGCAGGTCCGCGAGATGGGCATCGATCTGCGCCACCTGAAACGCGACCGACCGCGGATTATAAGGATCGAGCACCACCATGTCGCGTGCCGGAGCGAGCGCGACGCCGGAGCGGTAGCGCGACCGGTAGGTGATCTGCGAATCGATGAGGTCGAGAACCACGTCGAGATCATCCGCGGTGGCCTCGGGCGCGGCGAAGAGACGCGCGAAACGGCAGGTCGCGATGCCGCGCTCGATGCGCCGCCCCATATCGAGAAAGCGCCATCCGGCTATGCGGTTGATGTTCTCGTGCATCAATCCGGAAAGCGCCGCGAGGGCCCGCAAGGCCTGATCGGCGCGCTCGAAAGCCTCGACCTCGGAGGGAAGCTCGGTGTCCGCAATGTCGAGCCTCCCCTCGAGTGCCACGATGAGCCGCCAGGCATCCGGCGACAAGCGTTCCCGGATCACCGAGGCGGTGCGCAAGGCTTCGCGCGATAGCGCGGCCGCCGAGCCGTAATTCTCTCCTTGATGCAGGGCGGTCGAGGCGAATGCCGTCGCGGAGCGGTGCTTTTGCGATTTCGGCACCGCGCCCCAGGCGATCAGGAGGCGCTGCAAGCGCTCGACGGTTGGCCGCGTGCCCCGCGAAATCGAGTCGGTCTCGATCGAGCGGCCACAAAGACAGCGGATCAGCCGAAGC
This sequence comes from Hyphomicrobiales bacterium, assembly GCA_019246665.1. Lineage (GTDB taxonomy): Bacteria > Pseudomonadota > Alphaproteobacteria > Rhizobiales > Beijerinckiaceae > GAS188. The sequence continues at coordinate 19,855 of JAFAQA010000440.1, read as the reverse complement.
GTCGCCTCGGCGCGCTCGACATAACGGCCGAGCCAGAACAGATTGTCGGCGGCGCGGCTCGGCAGGATGCCCATCAGCCGGCGCACCTTCACGGCTTCGCTTTGCGGCAACAGGGTCACCATCTCGGCCGGCTTGTCGCCGAGTATCCAGACGTCGGCCGAGCGCACGCCCTCGCCCATGGAGAAGGCGCGCGCGTCCTGCTCGTCCGAGATGCGGCAGAAGCCTCCCGGCATCACGCGCCAGCCCTTCGGTGTCGCGGCGGCGAAGACGCGCAAGGTGAAAGGGCGAGGAGAAAGATGGCCGTTCTCCCAGAAGGGCGTCGTCGAGAGCTTCACCACCTCCTGGCCGACGTAATCGGCACCCCGCTCGCGCATCGCTGCGATCAGGCGAGCCCGATCCGTCGTCCCGAGCTCGTTGCCGAGCAAGGTTGTAGTCGACGGGAAGCCCGGCACCGCATCACGGAAGGCACCAGCGATCGCCATCTGGTCGAGGCGCTCGATGACCTCGTCGCGCTCGGGCGATTGCCCGCACCACCAGGTCGCAATGTTCGGAAGCTTCAGCTGCTCGCCCATGAGGCGTCGGCTCAGGGACGGCATGAAGCTCATGAACGCCGGGGCTTCAATGACGCCGCAACCGGGCATGTTGGCCACGACCACATTGCCGTCGCGCAAGGCCTGCGTCAGACCGGGCACACCGAGCCTCGAGGCGGCGTTGAGATCGAGCGGATCGGTGAAGTCGCCGTCGACGCGGCGCCAGATGACGTCGGCACGCTTCAGTCCGGCGATGGTGCGCACATGCACGTGCCCATCGCGCATGAGGAGATCGTCGCCTTCGACCAGCAGGAAGCCGAGATAGCGCGCGAGATAGGCCTGCTCGAAATAAGTTTCGCTCAAGGGGCCTGGCGTGAGGAGGCAGATGCGCGGCTCGGAGCGGCTCGCCGCGCCGCGCAGCCCGGCGCGAAACGCCTGAAAGAAAGCCGCGAGGCGCTCGACATTCATCTCGTTGTAAAGGAGCGGCATGGCGCGCGAGAGCACCAGTCGGTTCTCGAGCGCGTAGCCCGCGCCCGAGGGTGCCTGGGCGCGATCGCCGAGCACCCACCATCGCCCGTCCGGACCTCGTCCGAGATCGGCCGCGTAAAGATGCAGATGACGCCCGCCTGGCGGCTTCACACCTTGGAGGGGGCGCAGAAAATTCACGCTTCCGGTGACGGCCGCGGCCGGGAGGATACCATCCAAGACCAGGCGCGCCTCGCCATAAAGATCGCCGAGCAGCGTTTCGAGGAGTTCGGCGCGCTGCTCCACGCCGGCCGCGATCTGTCGCCAATCGTCTTCGCCGATCAGAAGCGGCAAATGGCTCAACGGCCAGGCGCGTTCGCCCGTCTCGCCATAGACGCGGTAGGAAATGCCCATATCGCGGATGTGCCGATCCGCGGAGGCGAAGCGGCGCGCAATCTCGCCGGCATCGAGGTCGGCGAGCGCTTGCAGGAAATGGAGCCATTGGGGGCGCGGCTTGCCGTCGGCCGCGATAAATTCATCGCGAACTCCCGGCAACCCCGCATAGCCGGCGATCCAGCCGGCGAGGCGTTTCTCGGCGCCTCGGCCCCGGCTAGCCAGGGCGTTCCGGCGGCTAAGTGTCAAGGAACCCACCCGGATCCGGCCTCCTCAAATCGAGCGTCAAGGGGAATTCTCCCGGCGCGGTTTCCACGGGTAGCTCGATTCGGCGCGCAGTATGGCCGCGATCCTCGAAACGGACGAGGCGGCGTGCCTCGGCCTCGCGCGAATTCACCGGAAAAACACTCGCGTCGCGGCCCTCCGGATGGCTCGAGTGGTAAACGCAGCCGCCGAGCGACATTGCGTTCCAGGCGTCGACGAGGTCGAAAGTCAGCGGGGTATTCGCCGCAAGTGTCGGGTGCAGGCCGGAAACCGCCTGCCAAGCCTTGAAGCGCACGCCGGCGACCGCTTCTCCCGAGACGCCCGTCGACGCAAGCGGCACGCGCCGCCCGTTGCAGAGCACGATGTGCCGGGAAGGTGTCACGCCGGTGACCTTCACCTGCAAGCGCTCGACGGAGGAATCGACGGCTCTCGCGGTGCCCGCGGACGAGCCCTCCTCGGCGAGCACATGCCAGGGCTCGAGCGCCTGGCGAAGCTCGAGGCGTAGGCTCTCCCGCTCGATCGTGCCGTAAAGCGGAAAGCGGAATTCGTGTTGCGCCTCGAACCAGCCGGGGTCGAGCGCATAGCCCGCCTGTCTCAGATCCGAGAGCACCTCGAGGAAATCCGCCTTGATGAATTCCGGCAACAGGAAGCGATCGTGGAGCGCCGTGCCCCAACGTACCAGGTTGCCGGTTCGCGGCTCGCGCCAGAACCAGGCGATGAGGGCGCGGATGAGGAGCTGTTGGGCAAGGCTCATGCGCGCATCGGGAGGCATCTCGAAGGCGCGGAACTCGACGAGGCCGAGCCGAGCGCCGGCCGCGTCGGGAGAATAGAGCTTGTCGATGCAGATCTCGGTTCGGTGGGTGTTGCCGCTCACATCCACGAGGAGGTGGCGGAACAGCCGGTCGGCGAGCCAGGGCGGCGGCTCGGCCGCGCCTGGGCCTGGCACCTTGGCCATGGCAATCTCGATCTCGTAGAGCGCATCATGGCGCGCCTCATCGACGCGCGGCGCCTGGCTCGTCGGTCCGATGAAGAGCCCGGCGAACAGATAGGAAAGCGCCGGGTGGCGCTGCCAATAAATGAGAAGGCTCTTCAAGAGATCGGGGCGCCGCAAGAAGGGGGAGTCCGCTGGTGTCGCGCCCCCAAGCACGACGTGATTGCCTCCCCCCGTGCCGGTGTGACGCCCATCCATGAGGAATTTCTCGGCGCCGAGCCGCGTCTGGCGCGCATCCTCATAGACGCCGAGCGTGGTTGCAACGCTCTCGCGCCAACTCGTGGCCGGATGGATATTCACCTCGATGACCCCGGGATCGGGCGTGACCTTGATCACCCGCAGCCTCGGGTCGAAGGGCGGCGGATAGCCTTCGAGCCGGACCGGGAGTTTTGGGTCGCCTGCCGTCTCCTCGATCGCGCCGACGAGCTCGAGATAATCCTCGAGACGGGCGACGGGCGGCATGAAGACGTGGATCGCACCCTCGCGAGGCTCGACCGTGATGGCGGTCCGCACGGCATTCTCGCCGGCATTTGCCGCACCGCCTCTCGGCATTTGTGCTTCCGGCATTTCCATGCCGGTCGTCGGGCCTTGGCTCCCCGCGCAGCCAAGCGATCCGGCCAAGGGAGCGCGTTCCTCGAAAGGGTCCTGCTCGATCACGTAAGGGTAATCGGCGGGCGCGAGCCAGGGGAGCGACGTGAGCGGCAGGCGAGCGCCGAGAGGCGAATCGCCTGGCACGAGGGTGAGACGCTCGCGCCGCAATCGCCAGCGCTCGCTCATCCAGCGACGTACCGCATGACCCTTTTGCTCGGCTTCGACACGCCGGATCGGGAGAACGAAGCCGCAAGCCTTGTCCAGGCCTCGCGCAAAGGCGCGTTCGAGACGGGCCCGCGACTCTGCGTCCTGGACCTTCGAATCGGCCGGGCTCGTATTGATGGGAAGCTCGCTTTCCTTCTGGCGCCAATACGCCGCGTCCTCATAGGCCGGCATGACATGATCCGGCAGAATGCCGAGACGCTCGGCAAGGCGGTTCACGAAGTTTTCGGCCTCTTCGAGGCTCACGCTGCGGCCCGTGTCGTCGCCTGCGATCAAAGCCGCATCGCTCCAGATCGGCTTGCCGTCGTCTCGCCAATAAAGGGCGAAGGCGAAGCGCGGTTGGTTTTCGCCCGGATACCATTTGCCTTGCCCGTGATGCAGAAGGCCACCGGGCGCGAAGCGCTCGCGCAAGCGCCGAACGAGCTTGTCGGCGAGCTTGGGCTTGGACGGCCCGAGCGCGGCCGTGCGCCATTCGGCTGCCTCGTAATCATCCACCGAGACGAAGGTCGGCTCGCCGCCCATCGTGAGGCGCACATCCTGTGACGCGAGCTCCTTGTCGATCTCTTCGCCGAGCGCCTCGAGCTTGCGCCAGCTCGCTTCCGAGAACGGTATCGTGACCCTGGGCGTCTCGCTGATCCGCTCGACGCGAAGATCGAATGTGAAATCGACCTTTGCGGGCTCGACAGCCCCCGAGATCGCCGCGGCGGAGCCGTAGTGAGGCGCGGCGGCGAGAGGCAAATGACCTTCCGTGCACAACAGGCCCGAGGTCGCGTCGAACCCGACCCAGCCAGCGCCCGGCAAATAGGCCTCGGCCCAAGCGTGCAGGTCGGCGACATCCCTTTCGGGACCTTTCGGCCCTTCGAGAGGATGGATGTCGGCGCGAAGCTGGATGAGATAGCCTGAGACGAAGCGCGCCGCGACATCGAGGCGGCGAAGAAGCTCGACCAGCAGCCAGGCGGAATCGCGACAGGAGCCGGAGCCGAGCGAGAGCGTCTCCTCCGGTTCCTGAACACCGGGTTCCATGCGCACGACGTAACGCACGGCTTGCTGCACGCGCTCGTTCAAATCGACGAGAAGCTCGACAGTCGGGCGGGGGCCCTGGGGGAGCGCGGCAAGAAAAGCGTCAAGCTTTTCGCCGGCCGTGTGTTGCTTGAGATAGGGCGCAAGCTCGGCGCCGAGCTCTTCGGGATAAGCGAAGGGGAATTGCTCCGCATAGGGCTCGATGAAAAAGTCGAACGGATTGATCGGCAACATCTCGGCGGTGAGGCCGACCTCGACCTCGAAGCGGTCTGTCTTTTCGAGAAGCACGATGCGCGCCAGCCGGTTGCCGAGCGGATCCTGCTGCCAATTGACGAAATGTTGTTTTGGCGAAACCGCCAGTGAGTAGCTCGGCACGCGCGTCCTGCAATGAGGGGCCGGCCGCAACCTCACCGTCTGGGGACCGAGCCCGATCGGACGGTCATAACGGTAGCTCGTGACGTGCCGCAGCGCGACGAGGATTCTCAAACGAAACTATCCTTCTGCGCGTGGCCGGAAGGCCAGGGGCCGGATGAATAGTCGCCGCGCCCCGCCGTGACAATCCTTCGGGCCCAGCCGAGCGCTCCAATGGAGTGCGAGGGGAAGAGCGCGGTGTCCTGCCGGACATGGCGCCTGACGCCCAGACCACGCCCGTCCCGCAAGTTTATATGATTGATTAAAGGCAGTTGTTTGGGAATGGCTGTCCACAATTCTGGGTTATTCTCCAAATTGTCTCGGCAAAGGCTCGCATGCTAAGCTTTGCCGGGAGCGAAATCATGCGATTGTGCAGGCGAATGCCTCTTCTGCCGGCGCTTCTGATCGCCCTCGTGGGGGCGTCCTTTGCCGGCGAAGCTCGCGCGGACGAAGCAAGCTTGCGTGACGCGGTGGGGCTCACGGCGGCCGCGATGTGGCTCAGCTACAAATCACCGGGACTCGTGCTCGCCGTGGTGCGCGGCGAGGATGAGGTCGTGCTCGGCTTCGGCGAGACCGCGAAGGGCTCGAAGCTCGAGCCGGACGGCCGCACACTTCTTCGCATAGGCTCGGTCTCCAAGGCGTTCGCAGGAGAGCTGCTCGCGAGCCTTGCGGCCGAGGGGAAGGTGAAGCTTGCGGATTCCGTGTCGAAATTCCTCCCCGGGGTCATGCTCCCTGAAGCCGGCGCACGACCGATCACGCTTGTCGATCTTGTCACGCATTCGGCCGGCTTTCCGCGAGACCTCCCTGGCGAAGCGAAGCCCGGAACCAACCCTTACGATCGCTTTTCATGGGAAAACGACAAAGCCTTTCTTGCCACGGCGAAGCTCGCCTTCGTGCCCGGCACGGCCGCTTCCTATTCCAATCTCGGTTTTGATCTCCTTGGCGCAGCCCTCGCGGGTGCCGCAGGCAGCTCTTATGGTGAGCTTCTCAAAACGCGGATCACCGGCCCGCTCGGCATGGCGGATACGGGGCTTCGCCTCGACGAGATCCAAAAAGCACGGCTCATGACCGGCTACGACTTCGATGGAAATGCGATGGAGCCGTTCGAAGCGCTCGAGGCGCAAGGTGCTTCCGGTGGCATGTATTCGACCGCAAACGACATGGTGCGTTTCATGCGCTGGCATCTTAGCCGCAACGATCCCGCTGGCGATGCGGTGCGGGTCATCGACCACGCGCTTTATTTACAGCGCGACGGCCTGAAAATGGCGGTCGGCTTCGATGAAGGAGGCAAAACGGACGCGATCGGGCTTGCCTGGCTCGCCATGATGCCCGAAGGCTCGCGGCCCTTCATCCTGCAGAAGACCGGAGGCTTTCAAGGCTTCATGAGCTATATGGCGTTCGCGCCGAGCCGTGGCGTGGGGGTATTTGTTGCCGTGAACCAATTCAATTTTGCCGGCTTCACTCAACTGGCTGAAGCGGCGAACGGGCTCGTTGCACAGCTCGCGCCGCGGTGATCGCGGCAAGCGGCGTTCCCCTGACGCCGCAGCTTGAATAATGCCGATAATGTAGTTATAATTTTGGCGTGACGATCCGTTTCGAATGGGATGAGCGTAAGAACCGGACGAATCAACGAAAGCACGGTGTGAGCTTCGAGGTTGCCGCCCGAGTTTTTCTCGATCCGCGAAATGTCTCAAGACAGGACCGCATGGAAGGCGGTGAGCATCGTTGGCAGACCTCTGGCCTAACAGGTGGCTTCCCTCTGCTGGTAGTCGTCCACACAGCCACCGAAATCGACGAAGACGGCGAGGTGGTGGAAATTATACGAATCATCTCGGCCCGACGCGCCAACCGACAGGAAAGGCGACGCTATGAAGAAGAAAATGATTAGCTTTACGCCACAAACCCTGCCTCCAATAACGGAAGAGGACCGCGCCAAGCTCAAGGCGCTCATGGGACGGCCAGATAGCGAGATCGATTATAGTGATATTCCACCGCTCACCGACGATTTTTGGAAAAGCGCGGTGCGCGGGCGGTTCTACAAGCCGACGAAACGCCAGATCACAGCGCGAGTGGATGCCGACGTGCTTGAGTGGTTGAAATCCCAGGGCAAGGGCTACCAATCTCGCCTGAATGCCATTTTGCGCCGAGAAATGCTCACATCGCTAAAAGGTTCGAGCGGAAGAAAGGTCAAGCGCGGGAGTCGCAAACTGTGGAGGAGCGCAGCCTGAGCCGGCCTGATCGGTGAGTCTGCCACCGAAAAGTGTCTGCGTTTCCGCTATTCCAATTCGCGAAAGTTAAGCGTCTACTCGCTCCGAATTCACTTCGCTCTAGTCGCACCCTTTTGCCGCCCGCCAGGACTTCCCGCCTGGGCCGGCAAGCGCTTGGCGAATTCGCCGAGATGTCGGCGGACCGCGTCCATGGCGATGCGCGCCGGCAAGGTCGGCTCGCGCCCCCGCGGCACCAAAATCGAGATGGCGCTGTCGGCGAGGAGCGGTTCGGCGAGCGTGACATGCACGAGCTTGCCACGCTCGATCTCGTCGATGAAGCCGATGGGCGTGAAGAAGCCGATGCCGAGCCCGAGCTCGATGATTTGGCGCAAGAACTCGATCGAGTTCGAGACGATGCGCGGCACGAGCTTCTCTCCCGATTCGGCGAATTCGGTTGCCATGATGAGATCGAGGAGCCAGCGGTCGTAAAGCATCACGACCGGGTAGGCGGTGCAATCCGTGAAGGTGAGGGAGCGGCGTGTCGCGAGCGGGTGATCCGGCCGCATCACCGCGCCGATCGATGTGTGAAACGTTCCCGAGACTTCGACACCGCGCAAGCGGCGATCGGCGAAGAGCACGCCGAAATCATTGCGGCCGGATCGCATCTCCTCGGCCGTGTCGCCGGGATCGATGCCGACGACGGTGAGCGTCATTTGCGGGTGCGACGCCGCGAGTTCCGCCACCACTTGCGGCATGAACCGCAAGAGAAGCGATTCCAAGCAAATGATGCGCACATGTCCGGTCACCGTTCCCGACAGCCCCGAGATTTCGAGCCGGGTGCGCTCGAAATCAGTGAGCGTTTCGCGCGAATGGCGCAAAAGCAGCTCTCCGGCCGCGGTGAGCCGCACGCCGCTGCGCAGCCGCTCGAAAAGCGGCGTGCCGACTTCGGCCTCGAGCTTCAGGATCTGTCGATTGACGGCCGAGGAGGCCACATGCAGGGCCTCCGCCGCGCGCCGGATCGAGCCCAGCCGCGCCACCTGATCGAAATAGCGCAACACGGCCGCATGCATGGTCGGGCCTGCTCTCTGCTTTCCTCGTGATGCCGAAAAGGCATCGCCGCGAGCGAAACTATCTTCTTTTCAGCAGCGAGCGCCAAGTCTTATTCTCCGCGAAGAGGCCCTGGCGCGAAAACGCGCGAAATGAGCGCGGAAGGTGAGCACCAAGGGCGCGGACCCGAGCGGCCGCAACCGGGGAGAGAGACGACATGATCATGAATCGACGCAACGTTCTTCTCGGCGGCGCGGCGCTCACAGGCGGCGCTTTCCTCGATTTCAGCGCGTTGAGCGCGTCGCAACCCGTCGTCAATCTGCAGCTCGGCTGGATCCTCGGCGGCAACCAGGTGGGCGAGGTCTGCGCCAAGGCGCTCGGCTACTATGGCCAGGAAGGCATCGAGCTCGCGATCCAGCCGGGTGGCCCCAATATCGATGGTGTCGCGGTGGTCGCGTCCGGCCGCTACGAAGTGGGACAGGTGTCGTCGAGCCCCTCGCTCATGCTCGCCGCCTCGCAAGACATTCCGGTCGTCTGCTTCGGTGTCGGCGCGCAGGAGCACCCTTACACTTTCTTCTCTCTCCCACGGAACCCGGTACGCAAGCCGGCCGACATGGCGGGCAAGAAGGTCGGCATCCAAGCGACGGGCGTGATCCTGCTCAAGGCCTTGCTCGCCAAGAACAACGTCCCGCTGAAGGACGTCGAGATCGTTCCGATCGGCGCCGATATGTCGCCGCTGCTCACCGGGCAGGTCGATGTGGTGACCGGCTGGCTCACCAACACCACAGCCTTGAAGGTGCTCGGCCCCGACCGCATCGATCTGCGGCTCTGGGATGCAGGCGTGCGGCTTTATGGCCTGCCTTATTACGCGACGAGCCAGACGCTCAAGACGAAGAACGACATGGTCGTGAAGTTCATGCGTGCCACCGGCAAAGGTTGGGCATTCGCCTATGACAATCGCGACAAGGCTATCGATTATCTGGTGAAGGAATATCCGAACCTCGTCTGGAAGGATGAGCGCGAGGCGATCGATGACATGATGAAGTTCGCCTTTTCGGCGAAAACCAAGGCCGAGGGCTGGGGCACGATGGATCCTGCCGTCTGGCAAGAGCAGATCGACACTTATGCGGAGCTCGGGCAATTCTCGAAGCGCACGCCCAAGCTCGACGAGGTGATGACCCTCGACATCCTCAAAGCCTCCGCCGACGCGCGTCCGAAGATCGGTTGACCATGGCAATGGCCGAACCTCTCGCGCGCGTCTCCCCCGGAGCGCCACCGGACAAGCGGCCTCGCGCCGACGGGGAGGTCGCGGTCGCGTGCCGCAACGTTTCGGTTCGCTTCATCACCGATCGGCGCACGGTGACGGCGCTCGACGATGTCTCCTTTTCGGTCGAGAACGGCGGCTTCATGACCCTCCTCGGCCCGTCGGGGTGCGGCAAGTCCACCCTTTTGCGCGTCGTCGCCGACCTCCTCGCGCCGACGAGCGGCACGGTCAGCGTGCTCGGTCGCACGCCGCGCGAAGCAAGGCTCGATCGGGCGCTCGGCTTCGTCTTCCAGGACGCGGCGCTCCTGCCCTGGCGCACGGCGCTCGAGAATGTCTCGCTGCCGCTCGAAGTGGGCGGCCATCGCGGCTTGCCGGCCGGCGCGCCGACGCCAGGTGAGCTCTTGCGGCTCGTCGGGCTCGAAGGGTGGGAGGCAAGCTTCCCGCACGAGCTTTCAGGAGGCATGCGCCAGCGTGTCTCGATCGCTCGCGCGCTGCTCGGTGGCCCCCGCATCTTGCTCATGGACGAACCTTTCGGCGCGCTCGATGAGATCACGCGCGACCGGTTGAACGAGGAATTGCGCCGCATCTGGCTGCAGACCGGCACCACCATCCTTTTCGTCACGCATTCCGTCTATGAGGCGATCTATCTCGGCGAGACGGTGCTCGTCCTCGCGGCCAATCCGGGGCGGGTGCGCGCCGCCGTCGAGATTGACCTGCCGCGCGAGCGCGCGCTTGCGATCCGCGAGACGGAGCCGTTCAACCGCATCACCGCCAAGCTGCGCGAACATCTGGCGGGTGAGGCATGAGCGCTTCCACCGACATTGCCGGGATTGGGTCGGGCATCGATCCCGCGGAAGCGGAATATCGCCGGGCGAAGCAGCGGGAGGCGCTCCGGCGCAAGGTGCTGCCTTGCCTCGGCATCCTGATTGGCATCGCGGTTTGGGCGGCGCTCGTCGAGTTCCTCAAGGTGCCGCCTTTCATCGCGCCCTCCCCGCTCGTCGTGCTCGAGACGCTCATCGCCAAGTCCGACGTGCTGTTGAGCAATCTCTGGCCGACGGTGATCGAGGCCGTGGGCGGCTTCATCATCGGCAACCTTTTCGCCATCTCGCTCGCCACGCTTTTCGTGCATCGCAAGACGCTCTCGGAGACGTTCTTCCCGCTCGTCGTGCTCATCAATTCGATTCCGGTCGTCGCCAAGGCGCCGATCCTGGTTCTTCTTCTCGGCAATGGCTTTGCGCCCAAGATCGCGATCGCGGCCGTGATCTCGTTCTTTCCGACTCTCGTGAACATGGTTCGAGGGCTCGAGGCCGTGAACCCGCAGGCAATGGAGCTGATGCGGGTGCTCTCGGCCTCGAAGCGCGAAATCTTCCTCAAGCTGCGCCTCTACAATTCGCTCCCTTACCTTTTCTCGGCGCTGCGCATCTCGGCATCGAGCTCCGTCGTGGGCGCGATCGTCGGCGAATGGATCGGTTCGAATTACGGCATCGGGGCGCTCATCATCCAGGCGACCTACGCCTTCGACTCCGCGCTTCTCTACGCGACGGTGCTCGTCGGCTCTGCCTTCTCGGTTCTGTTCTTCATGGCGATCTCGCTCGCCGAACGGCTGATCGTGCGCTGGCAACCGCCCGCGGTCGCCTGAGGGGCTGGCCGGCCATGGATTCAAGGAGAGGATCATGACGACGCAGGAAATGATTGCGGAAGCCGCGAGTGAAGCGCGCGTCGTGGCGCGCACCGATGTCGTCGTGGTGGGTGGTGGCCCCGCGGGCTTTGCGGCGGCCATCGCCGCAAAGCGCGAAGGCTGCTCGGTGACCCTCGTCGAGCGCTACCCTTATCTCGGTGGCCTGGCTTCGGGCGGCATGGTGCTGGTGCTCGACGACATGCATAACGGCGACGAGACGACGGTCACCGGCATTTGCATGGAGATGATCGAGCGGATGGCGAAGCTTGGCCTTTGCGTCTTTCCGCCACCGGAGGAACGCAAGCAGAGCCTCGAGCTCAACCGCAAATGGGCCCGCTGGGGCGTGTTTGATTTCCGCGCTCGCGTGAAGCCCGCGCCGATCGTGATGGCGGCGGCATTCGATCCGGATGGCTGGAAGCGCGCCTCGAACGAGATGATCGAAGAGGCCGGCGTCGACCTCAGGCTCCATTCCTGGTTCTCGAAGGTGATCGCGAAGGATCGTCGCGTCGAGGGCGTGATTTGCGACACCAAGGCCGGACGGCAAGCGATCCTCGGCGACGTCGTGATCGACGCATCGGGCGACCTCGACGTTGCGGCGGCGGCCGGCGCGGCCTTCACGGAAGGCGGTTACATTGTCACGACAGTATTTCGTCTCGGCGGCGTCGACACCGACGAAGCCGAGGAGTTCCGCTTCGGCCATCCGGAGGAATTCGCCAGGATCGACAAGCATGCGAGACGCTTGATCGGCGGTTCTTGGGATTTCTGGTGGCTGAAGACGCCGCTTCCCGGCGTCGTCTGGTGCAACTGCCCGCATATGACGGGCTTCGATGCGCTCGCGGTCGAGGACTTGACTCGCGCCGACTTCGAAGGACGAAAACGCATCGCCACCCTTGTCGACTATGCACGCGCGAGCGTGCCCGGTTTCAAGGATTGCTTCGTGATCGATGTCGCCCCCCAGCTTGGCGTGCGTCAGACGCGCATGCTCGACGGCGAATATGTGGTCACCAAGGAGGATGTGCTCGGGCGCCTGCATTTCCATGACACGGTGGCGCGCGGGCGCGATTACTACACGCCTTACCGTGCTCTCTTGCCGAAGCATCTCGAGGGGTTGATCGTCGCCGGCCGCCATTATTCGGCGACCGAGAGCGCGCAAAAGATGTCGCGCGAGATTCCCCCATGCATGTCGATGGGCCAATCGGCCGGCATCGCGGCGGCGCTCGCGCTCAAGGGCAATATTCCGTTGCGTCGGGTCGAGCCATCGGCGATCTGCGCACGAGTGCGCGCCCAAGGCGGCGATCCGGGCGATCGCCCTTCGGCCAACGCCAAGACCATGGAGAAAGCCGCGTGACCGCAACCGAACAGCTTCCGCTCGCTGGCATCCGCATCATCGACTTCACTCAGGTGATGATGGGGCCGGTGGCGACGCAGGTGCTCGCCGATTACGGGGCCGATGTCATCAAGATCGAGCGCCCGGGCACAGGCGACCTCTCGCGCACCTCATTCCCGAATGATCCCGCGGGTCTCACCGGGCCCGTCTATTGCTCGCTCAACCGCAACAAGCGCTCGGTCGTCCTCGACATGCGCAAGGGGGAGGACAAAGCCGCAGTGCTCCGCCTCCTCGAAACCGCCGACGTCGTCGTCAACAATTTTCGCGCCGGCGTCATGGAGCGCATGGGCTTCGGCTATGAGGAGTTGGCGAAGCGCAATCCCGGCCTGATCTACGCGGTCGGCACGGGCTTTGGCCTTACCGGGCCTTATTCGCACAAAGGTGGGCAGGATGTGCTCGCCCAGGCGATGTCGGGCGTGATGGCGCGGCGCGCCGATCCGAGCCTGCCGCTCTGCGTCTATTCGACGACCTTCGCGGATTACTCGGCCGGCATGCATCTCGTCCAGGGCGTTCTGCTCGCCCTGCTGCAGCGGCAGAAGACCGGGCGGGGCCAGCGGCTCAGCGTGTCGCTTCTCGATTCGATGCTCGCCGCGCAGACGCAGGAAGCGGCCGCGCACTTGATGCGCGGGCGCGAGGTGAATTGGGGCGCCATGCCGCTCACGGGCGTGTTCGAGACGGCCGATGGCGCGCTCGTCATGGTCGGCGCCTTCAAGGCCGATCCGATCGGCGACATCGGCAAGGCGCTGGGCCTTCCTTCGCTCTCCGAGGATGCGCGCTTCACGACGCACGCGCTCCAGGTCGAGAACAAGGCGGCGCTCCACCAGATTTTCCGCGAGCGCTTCAAAAGCGACACGACGGCGAATTGGCTCGCGCGCCTCGAGCAGCAGGACCTCCTTTGCGCGCCGGTGCTCACGCTCGGCGAGGCGCTTGCCGATGAGCAGGCGACAATCAACGGCATGGTGATCGAGTGCGATGGCCGCATCGAACGCGTGCGCGTCGTCGGCTCGCCGATCCATCTCGAGGACGCGCCGGTTGCGATCCGCGTTCCGCCCGCCGATCTCGGCCAGCACACGGCCGAGGTGCTCGCCGAGATCGAAAGCCCGCGCATTCGCGCGGCGGGCTAGGCGTTTCACGAAGATGGTCGCCTCTTGCCTCCTCGCCGCGAAGATCATGGAGGCAAAACTTTGCGCACGCCACCCTCTCCGCTCGCGGGAGAGGGTGCCTCTCGCGAAGCGAGAGGCGTGTGAGAAAGGCCTGCCTCGCCCGGCGCCGATGTTTCTGCACCCGAGCGCTTCCTGATGCCGATTCGCTTCGCCCTTGCCGATCATGTGGCGCGCGTCACCATCGATCGCCCCGAGGTGATGAATGCCATCGATGTGGCGTCGGAGCGCGAGCTGCAGCGCATCTGGGCCGCGATCGAGGCCGATCGCGACGTGCGCGTGGTGGTGCTCACCGGCGCTGGGGACCGCGCCTTCTCGGCCGGCGCCGATATGAAGGGCGGCTCGGGCGGAAGCGGCCTCGATTATTGGGCGAATGAACGCGAGGGTGGCTTCGGCGGCATCGCGTTGCGCCAGACGCTCGATGTGCCGGTGATCGCCCGCGTCAATGGCCACGCGCTCGGGGGCGGTCTCGAGATGGCGCTCGGCTGCGACCTGATCATCGCGGCCGAGGAGGCGAGCTTCGGCCTTCCGGAGGCGCGCGTCGGACGCCTGCCGCTTGACGGCGGCATGACCTTGCTGCAGCGACAGGTGCCCTTCCGCCAAGCGATGGGTATGCTGCTCACCGGCCGGCGCATCTCGGCTGCGGAGGCCTTTCGCATCGGGCTCGTCAACGAGGTGGTGGCGCGCTCGGGCCTCGACGCCACCGTCGAGAAATGGGTCGCGGACATCCTCGCCTGCGCGCCGCTTTCGGTGCGCGCCATCAAGCAGGTGTCACGCCGCACCGCGCATCTCACCGCACAAGAAGCCCAGGCCGCGCGCCTTCCGGCCGTCATCGCCGCCTTGCGCTCGACGGATTCTGAGGAGGGCGTGCGCGCCTTCGTCGAGAAGCGCAAGCCTGTGTGGAAGGGGGAGTGACGGAGGCGAGTGCATGATCCGGAAGCGAAGACCACCTTCCGGAAAGATTATGCTCCACGAGAGCATGATCCGCAAAAGTTGCCCCCTTTTGCGAGTAAGATCATGCGGAAAAACAATAGTTAACCTGGCGCTACCGATCTCATCTCAACGCAGCGCGCTCTAATCGCAAATCCTATTATCTATCCGGCAAGCGCGAGCTTCGGTTCCTGGAACTTGTAGCCGAGCGAATCCGCCACCGCCTTATAGGTCACGTGGCCTTTGCTGACATTCAGTCCCGCAAGAAGGTGCGGGTTCTCTCCAAGCGCCTGTTTCCACCCCTTGTCGGCGAGCGCCAGGACGAAAGGCAGCGTCGCGTTGTTCAAAGCGAAGGTCGAGGTGCGCGGCACGCCTCCCGGCATGTTGGCGACGCAATAATGGATCACGCCATCGACCACGTAGGTCGGCGCATCATGCGTCGTCGGGTGCGAGGTCTCGAAGCAGCCGCCTTGATCGATGGCCACGTCGACGATGACGGAACCAGGCTTCATCTCGCTCACGAGCTTGCGGTCGACGAGCTTGGGTGCCGCGGCTCCCGGAATGAGAACGCCGCCCACGACGAGATCGGCGGTGCGGCAATGCTTTTCCACGGCCTCGCGCGTCGAGAACACGGTATTGAGTGGGCGCCCGAATTGTCGCCAGAGATTCTTGAGCACGTCGACATTGCGGTCGAGCACCCAGACCTCGGCCCCCATGCCGAGCGCGATATGGGCCGCATGCGTTCCCACGACGCCGCCGCCGAGGATCACCACCTTCGCCGGATCGACGCCGGGAACACCGCCGAGAAGCACGCCAAGGCCGCCATGCGCCTTCTCCAGGAAATAGGCACCTGCCTGGATCGACATGCGCCCCGCCACTTCCGACATTGGCGCGAGAAGCGGCAACCCGCCGTTTGGTGAGGTTACGGTCTCGTAGGCGATGCAGATCGCACCGCTTTCCACGAGGTCGCGTGTCTGGTCCGGATCAGGCGCGAGATGCAGATAAGTGAAGAGCACCTGGCCTTTTCGCATTCGCTTGCGCTCTTCCGCCTGGGGCTCCTTCACCTTCACGACCATCTCGGCATTGGCCCAGACATCGGCGGCCGAGGGCACGATTTTCGCTCCAGCGGTTTCGTATTCCGCATCGGAGACGCCGATCCCCTCGCCAGCGCCTCGTTCCGCGATGACGGCATGACCATGCAGAATGAGCTCGCGCACATTCGCCGGCACGAGACCGACGCGATATTCGCGGACCTTGATCTCTTTCGGAACACCGATCAGCATGTCGAACTCCTCTTTGCGCCGCGACAATCATGCCCCTCATGGTCCGGCCCCGACAAATGCTTCCCATTTGCCGGAAGAGGCATGACCACAAGCTATAACATTGTGGATAGATTTTACCGACGGATGGGGGCCATCCGCCGGAATCGAATCCATGAGAGCATGATCCGCAAAAGTGACTCCACTTTTGCGATAAGATCATGCGGAAAAACAAGAAGATAACCTGACGCTACTGATCTCATCCAAACGCAACGCGTTCTACGAGGAGGGCAGGGCGTCAAAGGCTTCAATGCATCGATCGCGCACCTCGACAAGTACGGCTTGATGCACGCCCGCCAGCGCGGTCTTGGCCTTGCGGATATAGCTGCGGTAACGCGCTAGCGGTGGCTCGATGTCGGGCATCGTGCAGATTTCATCGAGCGGGAAGGGGCTAGGGGTCATCGCCAGCACGCGTTCCGGCGCACGCAGCAAGGCGTGGGCGACGGCCATGGACAAGTCTTCACCAGAGCCGGCGTCTGTGCCTTCGCGGAGCGAGGCGGCTACCTCGAGCCATTTCCGGTCGCCGGTCTCAATGTTGGCAAGAGTCTTGTTCCAGAGGCGCCCTTTGCCGCGGCTCATTTCCGCGATGGTGTTTTGCGCGCCCCGAGCTTGGATGGCGGATAAAATCGCATCAGGCGCATCAAGAGGCTTCGCCCGGGCGTGGGAGGAACCGACGAGGCCGAAGAAGATTGCCGCCGCCCATATCAGAGGTGGGCGGCGCCAAGAATGAAGTTCTGTCCTTCGCGACCTCAAAGCCCACGCTCGAAGCGCACCGTTCCGCCGAGGCCTTTCACGATGAGCGTGTTGGCGCCTTCCATGTCCCATTCCTTGGCGCCGCGCACCGCGTTCAGGAAGCTGCGCTCGGCCGCAACGACCGTCTTGTCGCAACTCTGCGTGCCGACCGCGAGCGGGCCGACCACGATCTTTTGCGCCTTCAGCGGATAAGCCGTGACGGAGAACATGTTGCAGCCGTCATAGCCCTTGAGGCGAAGCTGCTTGTCCACATAGATGGAAGGCCGATCAGCCCCGCTCCACAACTGCTTGCCGTCGAGCGAATCCGCCACCCAGTTCGTGTTGACCGGGAAAAGCTTCTCCTTGCCGATCTGAACGGCGGGTGGACCATCTTCATCCTTGCCGCTGGTCTTTTGGGCTTGAGCGAGCGAGGGACACAGCACCAGCGCCATCGTCAGGCCCGCCAGCACCCGTGCGCATCGTAACCACATGCTTGAATTCTCCGTGCCTTGCAGGTGCAGAATGCCATCACCTTTCGCCGTCATCATCCGGATTGTTACGTGAGCCGTCGAAAAGCCAGCTCCCGCTTTCCGGATCAAGCTCGGGCTTCATCCAACGCGAATTCGGCAGTTTGGGGGCGCCGCGATCCAAAAATGAGCCTGGATACGCGACCATCAGCGTCCAAACACGATCGCGTCCGAATGGCGCAAAGGCCGCATCACGTCAATATATTGCGAAGTCGTGGCCTGTCTCTCGGTTCATCCCCGCATTTCCGCGAGAACGAGCGGATGTGGTGGGCGTAAACCTTTCCGCTATTCCCGCACCTCCATCCCGCATCAATGCGCGCGCTCGACCGCGACAGCGACGCCCTGGCCGACGCCGACGCACAAGGTCGCAAGGCCGAGCTTGCCGCCCATCTTCTCGAGCTGGCGCGTGAGCGTGAGCGCAAGGCGCGCACCGGAGGCACCGAGCGGATGACCGAGAGCGATCGCGCCGCCGTTCGGGTTCACGTGCTCGGCATCGTCCGGCAGATGCAATTGCCGGATCACGGCGAGCGCCTGGCTCGCAAACGCCTCGTTGAGCTCGATGGCGTCGATCTCCGACACCTTGAAGCCCAGCCGATGCGCGAGCTTATGCGTCGCCGGCACCGGGCCAATGCCCATGATGCGGGGCTCGACGCCCGCCGCCGCCATGCCGCGCACACGAGCCTTGGGCGTGAGCCCATGCTCCTTCACCGCCTCCGCGCTCGCGAGGATGATGGCGCAAGCTCCGTCATTGACGCCGGACGCATTGCCGGCCGTCACCGCGCCGTCCTTGCGCACGATGGGCCTGAGCTTCGCGAGCTCCTCGAGCGTGGTCGAGCCGCGCGGATGCTCGTCCTTTGCGACGCTCGTGGTCGTGCCGCGCCCGGCCGGCACTTCGACCGGGATGATCTCGCCGTCAAAGAAGCCGTCGGCTTGCGCCTTGGCGGTGCGCTGCTGGCTGCGCAGGGCGAAGTGATCCTGATCGGCTCGCGAAATCTGGAAAAGTTGAGCGACGTTCTCGCCGGTCTCGGGCATGGAATCGATGCCGTATTTCGCCTGCATCTTCGGATTGACGAAACGCCAGCCGATGGTCGTGTCGAAGATTTCGGCCGAGCGCTGAAAGGCGCTCTCCGCCTTGCCCATCACGAAGGGCGCGCGCGACATCGATTCGACGCCGCCCGCGATGATGAAATCCGCTTCGCCCGCGCGAATGGCGCGGGCCGCAAGCCCGACCGCGTCGAGCCCGGAGGCGCACAAACGGTTCACGGTCGAGCCTGGCGTCGCATAAGGAAGCCCGGCGAGCAGAAGCGCCATGCGCGCGACGTTGCGGTTGTCCTCGCCGGCCTGATTGGCGCAACCATAAATGACCTCATCGAGCTTGCCCCAATCGGCCTTCCCCAGCTTCGCCATGAGAGCCCTGATGGGCGCGGCCGCGAGATCATCGGCGCGAAGCCGCGCGAGCGCCCCGCCGAAACGGCCGATGGGCGTGCGCACACCCTCGCAGATAAACACCTCGCGGCTCATTCGGGTCACCTCGACTGAGGGTAGCGGATGAGGAGAGTCGTGGCAGACGGGGCCGCGAGGGTCAAGCCAAGTGGGTCAACCCCAAAGAGGCTCAAGCCAAAGGCTCAAGCGAAGAGGTTCAAGCGAAGAGGGCCATCGCCTCTTTGAAGACCGGCGTGCCGTCGCGGCCGAGCTCCTCGACGACATCGAAATGGTGCCGGCCCGGAATGGCGATGGGCGCCCGGCATACTTCCGGCCAGGCATGGGCAAGCTCGGCGCTTTGCCGGTGAAATTCAGGCGATTCCTGCTCGCCGACGCAGAGCACCAAGGGTGCCGCCACATGCGGGCATGAGCCGCCATGGCTCCAGGCGCGCGCCGTCTCGGCGGTGAGACCGATCGCCGTGTTCATGGTGGTGTTGACGAGAGGCTCGAGCTCGAAGACGCCCGAGATCGACAAGCCGCCGCAAAAAGGGGTCGGCGGCAGACCATGCGCGGCCCAATCCGTCGCGAAAAGCGCGGCCGTGAGGTATCCGCCGGCCGAGTGGCCGGAGATCACGAGCCTCGCCCTTTCGGCGGGCGAGAGCACCTCCCGCCAAAGCTTCACGACCGCGCTCACGCTGCTTTGGGCGATGTCCTCGAGGCTCGCTTGCGGGCAGAGCGGATAGCTCGGCATGGCAACCGTGATGCCGGCCCCGACGAGCGCCTCGGCGAGAAAAGCGAAATCATCCTTCGAGAAGGCGCGCCAATAGCCGCCATGGAAAAAGATGAGGGCGCCGCGCGCGCTTGGCGCACGAAAGACATCCATCTCCTCGCGCGCATGGGGGCCGTAGCGAAGCGCGACATGGGAAAGCTTCTGCTTGACGCGCGCCGATTCGAGCGGCCAGCGGGCATAGATCTCGGTCGCGTTCGCCACGGCGCCGCGCGGGTTGTATTGCGCCTCGCACCAGGCGGGGTCGGAGTAGGAAGGGTTGCTCTTGCGCGTCATCACGGGTCTGAGCGTCTGTGTGGCATTCGCCAGCTTAAGGCGAAATCGCGCAAGTCGCGCAAGTCCTTTCGCGTGGAGAAGGCAGCTCTCCGCTCGTCCCGCGAAGGCGGGGAACCGGATTCTCGCAGGCCCACATTAATCCTGGATTCCCGCTTTCGCGCGAAGGAGCGTGGTAGAGGTTGAGGAACACTATCTTCGCTCATGCCCGCGCAAGCGGGCATGCAGGATTTCT
>JAFAQA010000422.1 GCA_019246665.1 Hyphomicrobiales bacterium | reverse complement strand
GTTTGGCGTGACGCCGCCAGCTACGCCTTGCCATCCTGTCGCCAAGGGAGGTCAAGATGCCGTCGAGCCAGGCCGCCCCGCATCACTGGACCCTTCCGGCTTCGCTCTATCGCGACCCGGAAAATTACGAGCGCGAGCGCCAAGCGATTTTCGCTAGGAATTGGGCTTTGTTCTCCTGGTCGAAGCGGGTCGAGAAGCCCGGCGATTTCGTTTCCGGCGTCCTCGCCGGCTACCCGATCTTCGTCATGCGCGGCGATGACGGTATCCTCAGGGGCTTCCACAATCTGTGCCGGCATCGGGGTGCCGCGCTCTTCGCATCGGAGAGCGGGGCGTGCGGGAAGCTTATCGTTTGCCCCTATCATAGCTGGAGCTATGGCCGCGAAGGACGGCTCGTGAAGGCAACGGATTTCGGCGGCGAATCGAGCTTCGACGCGACAAAATGGGGTTTGGTCGAGATCGATGTGGCGGAATGGCGTGGCTTCGTCTTCGGCCGAATCCAGCGCGGCGGGCAGGATCTCAAGTCCTGGCTCGGCGCCATTGACAAGATGGCCGAGGATTATCCGCTCGAGACCCAGAAATACTTCACGGCGAAGTGTCGCGAGGTCGATGTCGATTGGAAGGCTTACGGCGAGAACTATCTCGAGTGCTATCACTGTCGCGCGATGCATCCGACACTTTGCGCCGCGATGGACATCGACCATTACACGCTGGACGTCTATCGCGAGGAGGGCTTCTTCCACCTTTACGCCCCCAAGCGCGATGGCGGCTTCACGCGCGGTCTTTATTTCTATCGTTTCCCCTATTTGATGCTGAACCTCTACGATTGGGGAAGCTCGATCGCCACGGTCGAGCCGCTCGGGCCCGGCCGCATGCGCCACATCAATTGGTACTTCTTCCAGGATATCTCGCCCGAGAAGGCGCAGGAGAATCAGCGCTCGGCCGATTGGTCGGCGCAGATCGTCACGGAAGACCTCGGAATTTTGCTCGGCGTGCAGCGCAATCTCAACGCCGGCATTTACGAGCGGGGACCCCTCTCGCCGAAATACGAGCATGCGGTGAAGGGCTTCCAGGATATGGTGCGCGAGGCCCTGGGAGGCGGCGGAGGAGGGCTCCGCGTCGCGGCGGAGTAGCGCGCCTTCCGCCAGCAGAAAACTTATTCGGGCGCTCGCCTCACGGCGGGAAAGCGCGCGCGAGCCTCGAGAAGATCGAGCTCCAAATGGCTGCGGATATATTCATGGCTCGCATCGCGCGGGGGCTGATAATCCCACGAACTGAGCTTGCCGACCGCTAGCGCCGAAGCCACGAGGCGCCGCCGACTCTGGCTTTCGCGCACGGCACGATCCAAGGCCGGGAGGTCCCAGCGCCGGGCGACCTCGTCACGAAAGCCGGCCCGCATTTTCTGGTGCTCCGGCATTTCGGAGAGATTTGAGAGTTCGTCGGGATCGGTCGCAAGATCAAAGAGCTGGTCCGGATCCGGCGGGCTGAAGACGAATTTGTATCGTCCGCGCCGGATCATCACGATCGGCGCGATCGCCCCTTCAGCCAGATACTCGCCAAGCACTTCGTCATGTCCGCCGCTGCCGTCGAGATGGGAAACAAGGCTTCGCCCGTCGATGTCGGGCGCCGGCGCGGGCGGCGCCCCTTCATGGCCGAGCTCCACGAGCGTCGGCAGGATGTCGACGAGCGACACCGCGGACGCGACGCGGTGCGGGGCAAAGCCGGGCGCGCGCACGATGAGAGGCACGCGACAAGCGCCTTCGAAGAAGTTCATCTTGTACCAGAAGCCGCGCTCCCCGAGCATTTCACCATGGTCGCTCGTCACCAGCACCACGGTGTCCTGCGCGAGCCCCGTCGCCTCGAGCGCGCGAAGCAAGCGTCCGAGATGGTCATCGAAATAGGATATCGCCCCGTAATAAGCGTGCCGAGCGCGTCGCACATCGTCTTGCGACAGGGTCGCGTCCTCCATGTCGCAGACATTCCAGAGCCGCTTCTCATGCGGATGGAGGGCTGCGCGCCGCAAAGGCACACGCGGCAGCGGAATCTCGTCCTCCCGGTAGAGCTTCCACCAGCGCTCCGGGATGGCGAAGGGGTCATGCGGATGGGTGAGCGAGACCACGAGGCAAAGCGGGCGCCCATCCGTCCCGCGCACATGGTCATAGATCACTCGTTCCGCAGCGAACGCGACCTCCTCGTCGAAATCGATCTGGTTGGAGCGCAGGCAAAGGCCGGCTTCGGTCACCGAGCTCATATTATGGTACCAGCTCGGCCGTGCATGCGGATGGTCCCAATCGGGCGTCCAGCCGAAATCGGCCGGGTAGATGTCGGTCGTGAGGCGCTGCTCGAAGCCGTGCAGCTGATCGGCTCCACAAAAATGCATCTTGCCCGCGAGCGCGGTGCGGTAACCCGCGAGGCGCAGGTAATGGGCAAAGGTCGGGATGTCGGAGCGGAACTCCGCCGCGTTGTCATAGGCACCGGTGCGCGACGGCAGGCGTCCCGACATGAAGCTTACGCGCGACGGCGAGCACAATGGGCTGTTGCAATAGGCCGCATCGAAGATGACGCCCCGTGTGGCGAGCGCCTCGAGATGCGGCGCCTTTGCGGGTCCCCCATGGATCGCGAGCGCCGACGGGGTGAGCTGATCGGCCATCACCAGGAGGATGTTCAAGCGTCGCGTCATTCCCGGCGTTCCCGCTCTTCTTGTGGCGATGTGAAAAGCCGGGCGAAGCGGACCTTTAGCCAAGCTTTATCCAATCCAGAATATCCGATGCGATCGACAAAGCCACAACCACACCGCATCGATGAGGGGGCCGCGCCTCAGAACGCTGGCGCGCAGACCGTCGCGCGGTCGTCTGCGACGTGGACGACAGCGCTAGAGCATGATCCGCGAAAGTGACCCCACTTTTGCGATAAGATCATGCGGAAAAACAAAAAGATAACCTGACGCTACTGATCTCATCTGAACGCAACGCGTTCTAGGACGGCATCGATTGGCGGCATCGATGTGCGGAGCGTCGGGAACGTGTCGAAAATGCCAGGGAATCGCTGGCGCGTCAGGCGCTCGGCGAAGCCTCGATCCTTGCGCCTTGGCGCTTGGCCAGGATGGCATCGAGCCAATCCGGGTCCATCTCCGGGACGGAGGAGAGGAGAAGTTCCGTATACGCATGGTGGGGCGGCATGAGAACTTGCGATTTCGGCCCGCTCTCGACCACCCGGCCCTGATGCATGACCACGATCTCATCGGCAATTGCCTTCACGGTCGCAAGATCATGGGTGATATAGAGGTAGGAGACATTGAGCTCCTTCTGCAGGCGCAAGAGCAGCTTGAGGATTTCCTC
>JAFAQA010000377.1 GCA_019246665.1 Hyphomicrobiales bacterium | reverse complement strand
CCATGCGACCGACAAGCCGCCCTTGACGATGGCGCACATCCGCGAGCCGCAAGGCAATCTTATCGTTGTTCCAGTGAAATTTCGGCCAGCCGGCCCTCGTATGAATATAGGTTGTCATTCACCGCATCCTATGCGGCGATTATGCCTCTTTCCTCCAGCAAAACAAGGTTAATCACCGCATTTCATGCGGCGATTAACGCGCCTATTCGCCGCATCGCGCCGAGCCGGAGGCACGAGGCAGCCAGATGGAGCGATAGCTTCGCCGGCGAGCGCTCGCTGCTTGCCTTCAATACACGACGACCGAGCGGATCGACTTCCCCTCATGCATGAGGTCGAAGGCGGTGTTGATCTCGTCGAGCTTCAACGTGTGGGTGATGAGATCGTCGATGTTGATCTTGCCCTCCATGTACCAGTCGACGATCTTCGGCACGTCGGTGCGTCCCCTCGCCCCGCCGAATGCGGTGCCTTTCCAGACGCGGCCGGTAACCAGCTGAAAGGGGCGTGTCCCGATTTCCTGGCCTGAGCCGGCAACGCCGATGATGATCGATTCGCCCCAGCCGCGATGGCAACATTCGAGCGCTTGGC
The DNA here is from genome assembly GCA_019246665.1 of Hyphomicrobiales bacterium. Taxonomy (GTDB): domain Bacteria; phylum Pseudomonadota; class Alphaproteobacteria; order Rhizobiales; family Beijerinckiaceae; genus GAS188. The sequence goes on along the minus strand of JAFAQA010000377.1, from coordinate 16,315 downwards.
GCATCGTGTGCACATTGCCGATGCATTCGAAGGAGAAATCGGCGCCGCCGCCGGTGAGATCGACGAGGGCCTGCACCACCTTCTCGCGGCCGACCTCGTCGGGGTTGACGAAATGCGTCATGCCGAATTTCTCGGCCATGGTGCGCTTTCCCGGGTTGAGATCGACGCCGATGATCCTGTCGGCACCCACCATGCGAGCGCCCTGGATGACGTTGAGACCGATCCCGCCAAGTCCGAACACGACGACATTGGCGCCGGGCCAAACCTTCGCGGTGTAGATGACGGCGCCGATGCCGGTGGTGACGCCGCAACCGATATAGCAAATCTTGTCGAAGGGTGCGTCGTCGCGCACCTTGGCGAGCGCGATTTCCGGAAGCACCGTGAAATTCGAGAAGGTGGAACATCCCATGTAATGAAGCACCGGGTCGCCGGCACAGCGGAAGCGGCTGGTGCCGTCGGGCATCACGCCCTTGCCCTGCGTCGCGCGGATCGCGGTGCACAGGTTCGAGCGCCGCGACAGGCAGGTTTTGCACTGGCGGCATTCGGGCGTGTAGAGCGGAATCACATGGTCACCGACCTTGAGCGTGGTCACACCCGCCCCGACCTCGCGCACGATGCCGGCGCCCTCATGGCCCAGAATTGCCGGGAACAGCCCTTCCGGATCGGCGCCCGAGAGCGTGTAGGCATCGGTGTGGCAGATGCCGGTCGCCGCAATCTCGATCAGGACCTCGCCCTGCTTGGGGCCATCGAGCTCCACGGTCCCGATCGTCAGGGGCTTGCCGGCCTCGAACGCGATGGCAGCGCGACTTTTCATCGAAACACCTTTCAAAGGAGGGGAAAGCTCAAGGAGCGGGATTCCGAGTTGTCATTCTCATCCTTGGGCGGGTCCGTCCAGCGCAAAACCCGCTTTTTTGCAGTCGCCCATTCGGAAGGTGGACCCGCGTGACAGGACACGCAGCGCCCTATAAATCCCGGTGACATGCGCGCGACCTTTTTCTGCATCGATGGTCACACTTGCGGCAACCCCGTCCGGGTGGTGACCGGCGGCTCGATCCCTCGGCTCGAGGGCGCCACCATGTTCGAGCGTCGCCAGGATTTCCTCGCCAAGCACGATTGGGTGCGGAACGCCCTGATGTTCGAGCCGCGCGGGCACGACATCATGTCGGGGTCCATCCTTTATCCGCCGCTACGCGAGGATTGCGACGTCGCCATCCTCTTCATCGAAACCTCGGGATGCCTGCCCATGTGCGGGCATGGGACGATCGGCACGGTGACGAGCATCATCGAGAACGGCCTCGTCACACCGAAGACACCCGGCGTGCTGCGGCTGGATACCCCGGCGGGACTCGTCGAGGCGCGCTATGTGCAGAAAGGCGCTTTTGTGGAGAGTGTGCGCATCAAAAACGTGCCCTCCTTCTTGCGCGGGCGCGGATACGAGGTCGAGGTCGATGGCATCGGCAAGCTCACGGTCGACGTCGCTTATGGCGGAAATTTCTATGCCATCATCGAGAAGCAAGCGAATTATCCGGGGCTCGATGGCCTCGAGCCATCCGACATCATTCGCTTGAGCCCGCGGCTTCGCACCGCGTTCAATGCCCGGCACAAAATCGTCCATCCCGAGAACCCGGCGATCGACAAGCTCACCCATGTCATGTGGACCGGAGAGCCGAAGACGAAGGGCGCAACGGCGCGCAACGCCGTCTTCTACGGCGACAAGGCCATTGATCGCTCGCCTTGCGGGACGGGAACGTCGGCGCGCATGGCGCATCTTGCGGCGCTAGGCAAGCTCGCTGAGGGCGCCGAGTTCGTCCATGAAAGCATCATCAACTCGACCTTCATCGGTCGCATCGAAGGGCGCACCAAGGTCGGCGAGCTCGATGCCATCATTCCCTCGATCGAAGGCTGGGCGCGAGTGACGGGCCAGAACACCATCGTGGTCGACGATCGGGACCCGTTTTGGCAGGGCTTCTCCGTGGCGGACAAGAAGTAGCGGCTCGTGCGTTATTCCCTTAGAACGCATTGCGAATCCCGGAACAAAGATATCGGCGCGTACGCTCACCGCAACGTCGGCGGCAGAGCGCTGTCCTTGAGCTTCTCGCCACTCTCGCGTCGCGCGGGCTCCTCCGTCCGGAAGAGCCGCGTCACATGGCCCATCTTCCGGCCGGGCGCCGCGACGTCCTTGCCGTAAAGATGGAGATGAGCGCCATCTTCCGCGATGAGGCGCGACCATTCCTGCGCTCTCGCGGCGATGAGATTTTCCATCTCGACGCGGGGGGCCATCCTTCGCGCCGAGCCGAGCGGCCAGCCGCAAATGGCGCGCACATGCTGGGCGAATTGCGAGGTCTCGGCGCCTTCGATTGTCCAATGCCCTGTATTGTGCACGCGCGGAGCGATCTCGTTCACGAGAAGTGTCTCTCGCCCTCGCGTCTCGCACACGAACATCTCAACCGCGAAAACGCCGATCACCTCCAACGCTTCCGCCGTGAGCCTCGCGATGTCGACCGCATCGCGCGCCGTCCGAGGGGCGACCTCGGCCGGAACGGTGGTGCGCGCCAAGATGTGGTCGCGATGCTCGTTCTCGCAAAGGTCGAAGGCAGTGAAGGCGCCGTCGGCGCCTCGCGCCGCCACGACCGAGACTTCGCGCCGGAAGGGCACGAAGCCTTCAAGGATCGCTGGCGCTTCCCCAATTGCTCGCCAAGCAGCGGCCAGCTTAGCGCCTTTCTCGATTCGCACTTGGCCCTTGCCGTCATAACCGAAGCGGCGCGTCTTCAAGATCGAGCGGTCGCCGATCTTCTCCACGGCGTGCTCGAGGTCGGTCAAATTGTCGATGCGAGCGAAAGGTGCAGTCGCGATGCCGCGCTCGGCAAAAAAAGACTTTTCGAGCCAGCGATCCTGGGCCACGGCGAGAAGACGCCCACCTGGGCGAACCGGCCTCAGCTCCGCGAGATAGGCGACGGCCTCCGCGGGCACATTCTCGAATTCATAAGTGATGACGTCGACGCGCGCCGCGAAAGCCGAAAGCCTTGCCTCGTCCCCATAGGCGCCGGCCATGTGCTGGTTTGTGACCTGCGCGGCAGGACCTGAGATCTCGGGCTCGTAAACGACGGTTCTGAGGCCGAAATCAGCGGCCGCGAGCGCGATCATCCGGCCAAGCTGACCCCCGCCCAGAATGCCGACCGTCGCACCGGGCGCGAGCGACCCGGCGATCTTGGCGCGACTCATGTCTTCAGGCTCGGGCGCTCGGCCACCGAGCGCGTGCGGGACAGGCGCAAGGCTTCAAGCCGCCGGCCGATGCTTGCATCGGCGAGCGCCAAGATGGCGGCCGCCAGCAAGGCTGCATTGATGGCGCCCGGCGTGCCGATGGCAAGCGTGCCGACCGGCACTCCGCCTGGCATTTGAACGATGGAATAGAGGCTATCAAGCCCCGAAAGTGCCTTCGATTCCACCGGCACGCCGAGCACGGGAAGCGGCGTGAGCGAAGCGGTCATGCCGGGAAGGTGCGCCGCCCCGCCTGCCCCCGCGATGATGACCTTGAACCCTTTACGCTTCGCCGATTTTGCGAAATCGTAGAGGCGCTCGGGCGTGCGATGTGCCGAAACGATGCGAGCCTCATACGCGATCTCGAGCTCCTCCAACGTCTCGGCCGCATGGCGCATGGTTTCCCAATCGGACTGGCTGCCCATGATGATCGCGACGGGAGGGGTGGGCTTGGCCATCGGTCCTAACCTTGCAGCGGCACATCAGCTTGACGGAATTCAAGGACGTTCCGATCAGGCATTTGCGCGTCTTCAACAGCATTTAGCTCATTGTCGGGTTCTACGCGTCCCCTCGGGCCCGAGGCGGCATTCACGCGCCGCCGGCGATGGCCTTCGCTGAGCCTGAGGGAAATGCCGGGAGGTGGACATGACGGTAAGAAGAGATGACGCCTCGCTCAGGCGATGATGTCGGGGGTGAGCGCGTCGTTGATCTGGCCGATACGGTCGCGCAAGGCAAGCTTGCGCTTCTTCAATCTCGCAAGCTGTAGCTGGTCATGAACGGCGGAGCGTTGCAAGGCTTCGATCGCCACGTCGAGATCGCGATGCTCTTGCCGCAACCGGGCCAATTCGCCCTCTAGCTGTTCCCGATTGGCGCTATCGGCACCCTCTGCCATCCGTGACCCACCTATTCGCGCCCGCCGTTCAACGCCTGATCGAGCTGGACGCCTCGCATCGTCTCATCGAGCATGTCAAAAGCTGGCGTTTCAGGGGCTTTGCCCGGAACGAGACACCCGCCCAGCCCTTTCGCCTGTCACGCCCGTTTCGACGCGTTCCTTTGCTCAGGGCGCGCAACCACCGGCCGATCGCGCGACGAGTTCCCCGCGCGTGCCCGAACCTATTCGCACCGCGGCTCCCGAGCCGTGAACGCCATCAGATTAGCACGAAAACGGAAAAGCGGCGTTCTCGACTATGACGCGCCTCGCCTTTTCCTTCAAGCTATGCAGCGCCGCAACGCTGCCTTTTTGTGGATGAGATAGCCGTTAACTTTGCGCCTCTTCCCTATGACAAGAAGCTGTGTCACCTTGGGCATCAGGTAGACATGGAGGTGCCGATGACAGCTACTCCCCATCTCGACCAGATCGAACGCAAATACCGGTCACTGAAGGATAAAATCTCAGAGGCAAGGCAGCATCCCAGCGTCGACGACCTGGAGCTCGCTGAATTGAAGCGCCGGAAGTTGCAGTTGAAGGACGAGTTGGAAAAGCTCCGCCAAGACGAGGAGCGAACCTCGCGCTGACGCTTCCTTACCCTTCCGCAGCAGTTATCGCTCCGAGCGCGGCTTGAGCCGCGGCGAGGCGAGCGATCGGCAAGCGATAGGGTGAGCATGAGACGTAATCGAGCCCGGTGCGCTCGCAAAAGGCCACCGAGGCAGGGTCTCCGCCGTGTTCTCCGCAAATGCCGAGCTTGATGCCGGGACGTGCCGCGCGCCCACGATCGGCTGCTAATTGCACGAGCTCCCCCACCCCCTCCTGATCGAGCGTCACGAAAGGATCGGCGGCGAGAATTCCCTTGGCCGTGTAGGTCCCAAGGAACGAGGCAGCATCGTCGCGCGAGATGCCGAGCGTCGTCTGGGTAAGATCATTGGTTCCGAAGGAGAAGAACTCGGCGCTTTGCGCGATTTCACCGGCCAGAAGGGCGGCGCGCGGCAGCTCGATCATGGTGCCGACATCATAGGCGAGCTCGGTCTTGCGCTCGGTCGAAACCGCTTTTGCCATAGCGTCGATGCGTGCCTTGACGAGGTCGAACTCCCTCCTGGTCATGACGAGCGGCACCATGATCTCCGGCCTCACGGGCTCACTCGTCTTCTTCGCCGCTTCGACCGCCGCCTCGAAAATCGCACGCGCTTGCATCTCGGCGATCTCCGGATAGGCGATCGCGAGGCGGCAGCCGCGAAAGCCGAGCATGGGGTTGAACTCGCTAAGCTCCTGTGCCCGCCGGCGCAGTTTCTCGACCGAGGTCCCGAGCGCGGAAGCGACCTGTTTCATCTCCTCGTCCGTGTGGGGGAGGAATTCGTGCAGCGGCGGGTCGAGGAGCCGGATGGTGACGGGAAGCCCCGACATGATCGTAAAAAGCTCGACGAAGTCGCTGCGCTGCATCGGCAGAAGCTTGGCGAGCGCGCCGCGCCGGCCCCTTTCGTCATTGGCGAGAATCATTTCGCGCACGGCAACGATCCGGCCCTCTTCGAAGAACATGTGCTCTGTGCGGCAAAGCCCGATCCCTTCGGCCCCGAAGCGCCGCGCCGTCTTGGCATCGAGCGGCGTATCGGCATTCGCCCTCACCTTGAGGCGGCGGGACTCGTCGGCCCAGCTCATCAACTCCGCGAAATCACCGGACAATTCAGGCTCGAGCATCGCGATCCTGCCTTGCAGCACCTGACCCGTCGAGCCGTCGATCGTGATGACATCGCCTGCCTTGAGGGTGAACTTGCCGGCGCTCAGCGTGCCCTTGGCCTGATCGATGCGCAGCGCGCCGAAGCCCGAGACGCAAGGTTTGCCCATGCCACGCGCCACCACGGCGGCATGGCTCGTCATGCCGCCGCGCGCGGTGAGGATGCCTTCGGCCGCGTGCATCCCATGGATATCCTCGGGACTCGTCTCGACGCGCACCAGGATCACCTTGCGGCCCGCGGCCTTGGCCTTCTCGGCCTCCTCCGAGGTGAGCACGATCTCGCCCGCCGCCGCGCCTGGCGAAGCCGGAAGCCCGGTGCCCAGCAATTTGCGCTCGGCGCTCGGATCGATGGTCGGGTGGAGGAGCTGATCGAGCGACAAGGGATCGATGCGCCGCACCGCGTCGTCGCGCGAGATCAGCCCCTCATTCGACATGTCGACCGCGATCTTGAGCGCCGCCTTGGTGGTGCGCTTGCCGTTACGCGTCTGCAGCATCCAGAGCTTGCCGCGCTCGATGGTGAATTCCAGATCTTGCATGTCGCGATAATGCTGCTCGAGCACCTCGCTGGTGCGTTTGAACTCCGCGAATGCCGCGGGCATGGCGGTTTCGAGTGACGGCTTGTCGGCGCCCGCCTCCTGGCGCGCGGCTTCGGTGATGTTCTGCGGCGTGCGGATACCCGCGACCACATCCTCGCCCTGGGCATTGATCAGGAACTCACCATAAAGCTTCGCCTCTCCGGTCGAAGGATTGCGTGTGAACGCGACGCCGGTCGCGGAGGTCTCTCCCATATTGCCGAACACCATGGCCTGCACATTGACGGCAGTGCCCCAACTCTCCGGTATCGCATGCAGCTCGCGATATTTGATGGCCCGCGCGTTCATCCACGAGCCGAAGACGGCGCCGATGGCGCCCCAGAGCTGCTGGCGCGGATCTTGGGGGAAGGCCTTGCCGCTCTCGCGCTCGACGAGCGCGAGATACTCCTTGGCGAGCCCCTTCCAATCCTCCGCCCCGAGATCCGTGTCCTGGACATGGCCGCGGCGCGTCTTCACCTCCTCGAGCGCGTCCTCGAAGAGGTGATGCTCGAGGTCGAGCACCACGGCCGAGTACATCTGGATGAAACGACGATAGCTGTCGAAGGCGAACCGGGCATCGCCGGATTCTCGCGCCAGCGCCTCGACCGCGGTGTCATTCAGCCCGAGGTTCAAGATCGTGTCCATCATGCCGGGCATCGATGCGCGGGCGCCCGAACGCACCGAGACGAGGAGAGGCCGGTCGGCATCGCCAAAAGCGCGACCGGTGAGCTTGCCGACGCGCGCCAAAGCGGCATCGACCTCGGCTTCGAGGTCCTGCGGATATTGACGCTCATGTGTGTAAAAATAGGTGCAGACCTCGGTGGTAATGGTGAAGCCGGGCGGAACGGGCAGGCCGAGATTCGACATTTCGGCGAGATTCGCGCCCTTCCCCCCGAGAAGGTCACGCATATTGGCCTCTCCTTCGGCTTTTCCATCGCCGAAGCCATAAACCCATTTCGACATGCATCATCCCGATTGTGGAAGTTGGCGGCCGGATTTGCGCCTCTGATGTTCTGGCGCTTGCGGCCGTTTTTTTCAATGGTGTAGCGCAATGCTCTTGGCTCAACGATTCTTCCCGCTTGACGATGATGTCGCCATGAGCATCGTCCGCAGGCTGAGCGTTATCTTGGCGAGGACGAGGGAGAAAAAAAGAAAATATGCGCGTCGCGGTCATTGCCGATATTCACGGTAATCTTTTGGCGCTGGAGGCCGTGCTCGCGGATCTCAAGGGGCGCGGCGCCGATCTCGTCGTCGATCTCGGTGATTGTGCCTCGGGTCCCCTATGGCCGCGCGAGACCATGGAGCGGCTTCATGGACTCGAGGCGCTTACAGTGCGCGGCAATCACGACCGGCAGGTCGCAGAGCTCGCGCCCGCGGAAATGGGGCCTTCGGACCGTTTCGCCTTTGGTGAGCTTACCAAGGAGCAGCGCCTCCTTTTGGGCGAGCTGCCGATGACACGCTTTATCGCGCCTGGCATCTTCGCGTGCCATGCGACACCGGCGCGGGATGATCTTTATCTCATCGACGAAGTCGAGAACGGCGGCCTCGCGCGAGGCAACCCTGACGCAATCAGCAAAAGGCTTGGCACGATCGAGGCGAAGGTCGTGCTCTGTGGTCATAGCCACCGCGCCGACCTCGTGAGGCTTTCGAACGGCTCAATGGTCTTGAACCCGGGAAGTGTCGGCAGTCCGGCTTATGATGACGAGGGCCCACCCGCTCACGTATCGGAGTCGGGCACCCCTTGCGCGCGTTATGCACTCCTCGAGGAAAACCCTAAATCAGGCGTGACGGTCGAATTCATCGCCGTCGCCTACGCCTTCGAGAAGGCTGCGCGTCGTGCTCAGGAAAATGGCCGCAACGAATGGGCTCATGCGCTTCGCACCGGGTTCATGCCTCGATTACGGTGAGGGCGAAGGCCGTTTGCTGTGCGCGGCACTCATTTCTTGAATACGTAAATGTAGACCTCGAGATCCGAGTCGGTGGAGTCGTTCACGTCATTCACATATTCTTCGAGAAAGGCGTCATTCACTTCGATGCCCTTGGCATCGAGATCGACGGTGATCGCCTCATAGGTGCCATCGATATCGTCGTAGGAACCATGGTGCACGAAGCGAATCGCATCCCCTGAAGGCGTGGTGCCGAGCTTAATGTCGGGCGGCAAGGAAACCTGCCCCGTAGGCTCCGCGATCGGGTAGCCGATCTCGTAACTGAACTTGTCGTCACCGGTCTTCACGAAACGCGTGAGCGGCCGCCCGGAAACCTTGATACCCGCCCCGTCGAGCGCCGCCCTCACCTTTTTCTGCGCATCGCGAATGGTCGACAGCGCATCATCCCAGCTTGCTTCTCCGACTACGAAAGCCTCTGCCTTCGGCGCGATTGTGAGCTCGTCTGGCGTGCTGGGATCCGACGGCGCAGGCCCAAGCGTTGCATGCGCCGCATCGGTGCTCGCGGGTGGAGAGGGCGCGGGGGCTTGAGTTTGGGCCTGAGGCATGGGGGGCGCGGGCTGCACCGAGGGAGAAGGCGTCACTGGCGCGGTCGGCGTCGCTGGCGCGCCCGCGGAGGGCGCGGGAATTGGACTGCTTTCGACGGCGCCTGGCTTCACTGCGGTTTGCGCCCGGGCCAGACCCGCATCGAAGGAAAATAAAAGGCCAAGCGTGAGCGTTAGCAGCTTCAGCGCTGCTGAGGGGCGTCCCGGCAAGGGGGTCTTGAAATGGCGCATGGTGAACCTCGATCATCATCGCGCTTGCGAGCAAAGGGCGAGGATGCCAAATGGCCAAATCTCGCCGGTCCATTCTCCCGCAACCATCAGCCGAGGCAGTGCGACGACTTCAGGTGAGCCCTTATGCTATATAGCGCCTCGACGGCAAAGTTGCGATGCAAGGTTGCCAATTCGAGACCCTTGGCCAATGACGGCAGAGCTCTTATGGAAGAGTGCCTTAAGGACGACGAGCGCGCCTCGTCGCGATGAATTTACCGTGATATCCGCATCTTCATGTCAGGATTAGCGAATCGCCCCTTCCTCAAGATGAACGGCCTCGGCAACGAGATTGTCGTTCTTGATTTGCGCGGTTCGTCCCACCGCGTCACGCCAGCAGAGGCGCGAGCGATCGCGGCCGGGCGGAGCTCGCATTTCGACCAGCTGATGGTGCTGCACGATCCCCTGCGCCATGGCAGCGATGCCTTCATGCGCATCTACAATACGGACGGGTCCGAGGCTGAAGCTTGCGGCAACGGGACACGCTGTGTCGCTTGGACCATGCTGCGCGACAACGCGCGCCGATCGTTGCGGCTCGAGACCAAGGTGGGCCTCGTCGAGTGTGAGCGAAAGGACGACGAAACCTTTACCGTGGATATGGGCACGCCTCGCTTCGCTTGGCGGGAGATCCCGCTCGCCGAGGAATTCGTGGACACGCGCCGTATCGAGCTGCAGATCGGGCCGATCGATGCCCCGATCCTGCACACACCATCCGCGGTGAACATGGGCAATCCGCACGCGATCTTCTGGGTCGAAGATTTGGAGGCCATCGATCTTGCGCGCACCGGCCCTTTGCTCGAAAACCATCCGATCTTTCCTCAGCGCGCCAACATCTCCATCGCTCGCGTGATGGATCGTCATCACGTCAGGCTACGCGTCTGGGAGCGGGGCGCGGGTCTTACGCGCGCTTGCGGCTCTGCCGCTTGCGCGGCAGCGGTTGCCGGGCACCGACTCGAACTTCTGGAGCGGAACACGGTGGTCACATTGCCCGGCGGCGATCTTTGCATCGAATGGCGCGACGGCGATGATCATGTCTTGATGACGGGCCCGGTCGAGCTCGAACATGAAGGCATTTTCGCCCAGTCGCTCTTTGCCGCAACCGCGGAAGCGCCTGCAATGCCATGAGCATCGACATCCTCACCTTTGGCTGTCGCCTCAACACCTATGAGTCGCAGGCGATGCGACGTCTGGTTGCCGATGCGGGCCTCACCGAGGCGATCATCGTCAATACATGCGCCGTGACAGCGGAAGCCGAGCGCCAGGCGCGCCAAGCCATCCGCAAGGCAGCGCGCCAGCGCCCGCATGCGAAGCTCATCGTCACCGGCTGCGCGGCACAAATCGATCCCGACGGTTTCGCCGCCATGCCCGAAGTTGCGCAAGTGCTCGGCAACGCGGAGAAGATGCGCGGCCAAAGCTGGAAAGATTTGGCCGCCTTGCCGCTCCCGCTCGGCCCCGATTTCGGGCTTGCGGTCACCGAGAAGCTCCGCGTTTCCGACATTATGACAGTCAAGGAAACCGCGAGCCATTTGATCGACGGCTTTGAGGGGCGTGCTCGCGCCTTCGTTCAGGTGCAGAATGGCTGCGATCACCGCTGCACCTTCTGCATCATCCCTTATGGCCGAGGCAACTCTCGCTCCGTTCCGATGGGCGAGGTCGTCACCCAGATCAGGCGCATCGTCGCGAATGGGACGGCGGAGATCGTGCTCACGGGCGTCGATCTTACCTCCTACGGCAAGGACCTCCCAGGCTCGCCGCGGCTCGGTGGTCTCGTCAAGGCGATCTTGCGCCATGTGCCGGAGCTCAAGCGCTTGCGTCTTTCTTCGATCGATCAGGTGGAGGCAGATGCCGATCTTCTAGACGCGCTTGCTGAAAGCGAGCGGGTGATGCCGCATCTCCATCTGTCGCTGCAGGCAGGCGACGACATGATTCTGAAGCGCATGAAGCGGCGGCATCTACGCGCCGATGCAATCCGTTTTTGCGAAGAGGTTCGGCGCTTGCGTCCGGACGTCGTCTTCGGCGCCGACATCATCGCGGGATTTCCGACCGAGACCGAAGAGATGTTCGCCCGCTCGCTCGACATTGTCGATGAATGCGGCCTCACGCATCTTCATGTCTTCCCCTTCTCGGTGCGGTCTGGGACGCCGGCCGCCAAAATGCCGCTCGTGCCACGCCCGGTAGTGAAAGAGCGGGCAAGCCGGTTGCGTGCGCGAGGCGACTCTGCTTATCGGGCACACCTTGTGAACGAAGCCAGGGCGGGGCGGACAGGGGCGACGAGGCTTGCACTGATGGAGGACGCATCGTTTGGGCGAACCGGCCAGTTCACCCCGGTCCGATGCGAAACGCCGAAGCAGGTGGGTCAAATCTGCGAAATTCGGGTGATAGGCGAGGACGGACAAACGCTTCGCGCCGCTTAGACCGTATTGCGTTCAGTTGAGATCAGTAGCGTCAAATTATCTTTTTGTTTTTCCACATGATCTTATCGCAAAAGTGGGGCCACTTTTGCGGATCATGCTCGAGAAAACGATGCCGTTTCCGCTGCGACATTGTGCAACGCAATATAACACTTGCTCCGAAGGAGCTCCTTCGCCATGTTCACCGGCGTGGGCTTGTCGGCTCTGAAGGACTCGACGACAAGCCGCGAATCATGTCTCGTCACCGGCATCAATCGGGATCAAATGAAATGGCCGGGAAAATTACGGCAAAAGGGAAGACCGGGGGCGAGATGGGCGCAAGGGACGCGCATGGCCCTGAGACGGAATTGAACGAGGCGCAGCCGCCTCGGTCGCCGAAGAAGCGGCCGCCTCTCAAGGTGCGCCGCGAGCCCCCGACTCTCGAGGAGGCCATCTACGCAGCCCAAGGGCTTACGCCAGATATCGAGCAGCAAATCGAGTTCGCCGCCGATCTCATGGCCATGCCCGCAACTGAGCTGCGTCCGCATCTTCTGAAAGCGGTGGCAAAGCCGTCGATGAGCAATCGCGTATTCGTGCCGGCACGCTCGGGAATGCAACGGGCTGTCGTGATCGAGACGACGGGACGCTCGCGCCCGCGAAAGCCGGCAGGCTCGGTGATCGCGCCATAGTCGACCCACAACCCCTTCGATAAGGCATCGTTCGAAAAATTACCGGGCGTTTGCCATGTTTTCCGGATCACGCGCGAGACCCGTCACTCCGCTGTCGCGACGCCCAAAGATCGGGGCGCCGTTCGCGCGTCAGGCGCTCGGCTTCCTCCCGCCGCCAGGCCGCGATCCTTGCATGATCCCCCGAGAGCAAAATCTGGGGAATGGGCCGTCCCTCCCATCCACGCGGGCGCGTGAATTGGGGATATTCCAGAAGTCCATGCTCGAAGCTCTCCTCGGCTCCTGAATGCTCCTTGCCCATCACGCCGGGCAGGAGCCGCACGCAAGCCTCGATCAACGCCATGGCAGCGACCTCTCCGCCCGCGAGGATAACGTCGCCAAGCGAGACCTCGGTGAGGCCACGCGCCTCGATGAGACGTTGGTCGATGCCCTCGAAACGCCCGCACAAGATGGCGACGCCAGGATCCCTGGCGAGCTTGCGCACCAAGGCTTGTGTCGCCGGCACGCCGCGCGGGCTCATCATGAGACGAGGGCGCTCGTCCGGCGGGCCCCAGTAAGCGTCGATCGCGGCAGCCGCGACATCACAACGGATCACCATGCCGGGGCCCCCGCCGGCCGGGGTGTCGTCGACGCGCCGATGCCGGCCGATGCCATGCTCGCGAAGGTTCTCCGCCTCGAGCGACCAGAGGCCTCGCTGCAACGCCTCGCCCGGCAGCGAGTGGCCGAGCGGGCCCGGGAACATCTCAGGGTAGAGCGTAAGCACGCTCGCCCGCCAGCTCATGCGCGTCCTGCCTCCGGAGTGCCTTCCTGTTTTCGCATGAGACCTCGTGCCGGCACCGAGAGAGGAGGGCTCATCCCGGCGGCAGCACGCCTTCCTTGAGGCGCATCACGCTGAGCGCGAGCGCTTGGGCGCAAGGCACCATCGTATCGACCTCGAGGAACTCGTCTGGCGTATGCGCCTTGCCGCCCACCGGTCCTACGGAGCACAAAGTCGGGCAACCTTGCGCCGCGGTAAAACCCGAATCGGCACAGCCTCCGGTGAACTCGGCACTCACCGAAAATCCGGCATCGGCGGCGGCAGCGTGGTAGAGGTCAAACAAAGCTTTGGCTTCGGGCGTCTGCTCGAGGGGAAGAAACTCGCCTTTAATCGTGAAGCTCGAGGTGGCGCCGGGCACCGAGCAGGTCTCGGCGATTTTTCGGATGGCGGTGACCGCGTCATCGCGGTCCTTCGGCTTCACATAACGCAAATCGATCTCGCACCAGGCACTCGGCGCGACCGTGTTGACCGTCTGCCCGCCGCCGATGAGGCCGACATTGACCGTGGTGCCTCGTTCGAGATCGGTAATTTTGTGAAGCTCCGGAATTTTTCGCGCCAGCTGCTCGATCGCCGAGATGCCGTCCTTGAAATTCGCGCCAGAATGAGCAGCTTTGCCGGTTACCTCGCAGCGCGAAAAGACGCCGCCTTTGCGCCCACTCGTGATCTTGCGCCCGAGACGGCTCGGTTCCGCGTTGAACACGGCGCGCGCGGCACGCGCTTGCGCCTCGATCACGGGACGGGAGCTCGGCGAGGCGATCTCCTCGTCGCTGGTGATGAGCGCGACCACCGGCCCTGGATGTCCGCCGAACCGCTTGAGGGCGGCGAGCACGAAGGCGTTCATCACGAGCCCTGCCTTCATGTCGCATACGCCAGGGCCATAGCCACGCCCGTTCTCGATGCGGAAGGGGCGTCTCTGCGGCTCTCCCTTCGGAAACACCGTATCGCGATGCCCCATCAAGATGATCGGGCGCCGATCATTGCTTTTCTGATGATCGAGCATCGCGCGAATCTGGTCGCCGTAGCGTGGTTGGGGAATCGTTTCGAGTGCAAGGCCTTCCGCCGTGAAATAGCGCTTGAGCACCTCGCCCGCCGCGTCCACGCCTGCCTTGTCGTAGCTCCCGGAATCGGTGTTCACGAGCTCGGAGAGGAGGAGAAGCATGGCGTCACGCTGCGTCGCGAGCCAGTCCTTCACGTGCCGCTCGTTTTCCGTCAAACCGTTCAGCATGAAAGTCATTCCTTTGAAGTTCGGCGGCCGTCCCAGGTATGCAGGTTCCAATATCTGCGAATGGCGCCTTCGGATAAAAACGGTCCTTGGCACATCACCCTATCTCAACGTCTCCATCAGGCGGAAGAGGAGCGTCGCCCGCGGCGCGAGCGAGGAGATCAAGATTCGCTCTTGATCGGTATGCGCGCCTTGCCCTTCCACACCGAGCCCATCGAGTGTCGGCACGAAGGGCGCGGTGAAATTGCCGTCCGAACCCCCGCCCGTCGACACGTCGTGAAGATCGATGCCGATCTCGGCGGCAAGCTTTTGCGCATGCGCGAAAAGGGCGGCGATCGTCGGCGTCTTCTCATAAGGCGGGCGGTTGAGCCCTCCTGCGACACTCACCCTTACGCCATCGCGATGCGATTTCGCGGAAAGCACTTTCGGGATCAACTCCTCCGCGAGGGCGAGCGTCGGCAGCCGCATGTCGATCTCCGCATAGGCTTCCTCCGGAACGACGTTCGGGCGCGTGCCGCCCCGCACGACGCCGACCGTGACGCTTACGCCGGTCTTGGTGTCGTTCATCGATTCGAGTTCGAGGATTTGATGCGCGAGCTCGCGCACTGCGCTTCGCCCGTCCTGCGGACGAGACCCGGAATGAGAGGCGACGCCCCGAATATGCATCTCGAATTGGCCGACGCCTTTGCGCGCAGTGACCACCCTGCCACCGTCCCGGCAAGCCTCGGTGACGAGCACATATTTGGCGCGCTTGCCCTCCCGCTCGATGAGCTCGCGCGAAGTCGTGCTGCCCGTCTCTTCGTCCGAGACGATGAGATGCGTGATGGGCAGCGGTGATTTTTGCCCGGCGAGAAAGCGGCGAAAGGCTTCATAGGCGATGTAGACCCCGCCCTTCATATCGCAAATGCCCGGGCCGAAGGCGATGTCGCCCTCGATCCTGAAGGGCAGGCGCTCGATGAAGCCGATCGGATGCACGGTGTCGAGATGGCTCAAGACGAGGATTCCGGGCTCCGCGTTTCCCGAACTGGAGCGCGCGATGAGGTGATCGCCGCGCCCATCGCGTCCCGGCACTCTCTCGAGACGCGCGCCCGCTTCGCGATAAGCCGCCTCGACCGCATCCATCATGCGGTTGACCGCTTCCGGGACATCGGTCGGGGACTCGATCTCGACCCAACGGCGAAGCCCGTCCAGCATCGTTTTCGTGTCGAAAGACGGCAAACTCATGGGCTCGATCTTTTCCTCAGCGGCCGGGCCGCACGAGTGCGCGACTTTCCATCGCGAAGCAAGCGCGCTCGCTCAAGCGCCGGTCGGGTCGGAGCACCTCGTCCTTGCTAGGCGCGGTCGCCGGCAATCGCCTTCGCGCCCACAAAGGAGCGGATGCGCCTTGCGTAGAGTCGAGTGAGGCTTGCTAATGAAGGGTCGCCGCCGTCACCAGGACGAATCCGCGCGTCTTGTTCGCATTGTCGGCGTCTTGCGTGTTCATGGCCTCGAAAATATCGGAGGTCTTAACCCAAACGGGCGGATATTTGTAACGAGCGACGTCAAGGACGAGGAAACGGTCTGTCCTGCCGTCATACGCGCCGAGCGGCGAGATATGCCCGCCGCTTTCCTGCCCGATCGTGCGGCGCAAATAGTTCACCAGGACGAAGTGGCCGGGCTGCGCGAGATAAGAGCGTGCGAGCTTGCGGAAATCATCCACCGAGCTTTCTGCCGCGTGATGGACCTCGATCTTCACCGGCTGTGTGGAGAGAATGCCACCGATCTGGTCGAGCGTCATGCCCATGCGCGCCAAAACCTCGCGTGGAAGAATCGCGTCGGTTTGCGGCGTCAGCAGGTTGTCTTGCGTGAAAGTTCTATAGGGCTCGTATTCGGGAACCGGCGGGGCTGGGATGTTCAGCGCATTCAAGACCATGACGATGCTCGCGACCCCGCAATAAGCTTGCGTCTTC
>JAFAQA010000367.1 GCA_019246665.1 Hyphomicrobiales bacterium | reverse complement strand
TATGTATCTCTTCGAAGTGAAGAAGCCGTCGGAGTCGAAGGAGCCCTGGGACGATTACAAGCTCGTCGCCACCATCCCGGCGGAAGAAGCCTTCCAGCCCTTGTCGCAATCGACCTGCCCGCTGGTGAAGAAGTAGGTAGTGTCGCGCCGGCGAGCCGCCATGCGTGTGAGTCGCGCTCGGCCAGGCTTCGCATCAAGCGGGGGCCTCCTTCCCCGCGAAGGGGCGTGAAGCGGCGGCGGGCGGCTCTTCGAGGGGAACGCGATGGCATCGAAAAGATGGGTGAAGCGGCCTGAAGGCTCGACCTGGGGCGATTTCGGGCCGGACGATCAGCTCGGCCGGCTCAACCTGATCACGCCCGAAAAGGTGCTGCAAGGAATCGCCGAGGTGCGCGAGGGCAAGAGCTTTTGCTTGTCCCTGCCGCTCGATTATCCGGGCAAGAACGTGCTCAACCCGCGCCGGCTGCCGCCGGTGCTGCGCCCGACCTCGCGGGCGGGCAAGCCCAACATGAATTACGTGCTGGCGAATGACGACCCGAACATGACCGACGTGATCTGCGACGATCTCGTGGTCATGCATCTGCAGTATTCGACGCAATGGGACAGCCTCGCCCATGTCGGCTCGCTCTTCGACGCCGACGGCGATGGCGTGCCTGAACCCGTCTTCTACAACGGCTTCCGGGCCGGCAAGGACATCATCGGACCGAGCGATCCGAAGGATGCCGGCGCCGAAGGCCCACTTGGGACCGCCTCGACCTCGAACGCCACGGCGCTCAGCGTCGCCAGGATGGCGGAGAGCTGCATCCAGGGCCGCGGCGTGATGATCGATCTGCACGCCCATGTGAAGCGGCTGCGCATCGTCTTCGGCTATGACCGGCTGATGCGCGTGCTCGACGAGGACAAGGTCGAAATCGAGACGGGCGACATGGTGCTCATCCACACCGGCTTCGCCGAGATGCTGCTCGAGATGAAGGGCGACCCCGATCCGGGCAAGGCGCACCATCTTTGCGCGGTGCTGAACGGTCGCGACAAGCGGCTTCTCAACTGGATCACCGATTCAGGCCTCGCGGCGCTCATCGCCGACAATTACGGCGTCGAAGCCGTCCCGGCCGTGGATCATGAGGGGTGCTGCGCCTCGCTGCCGCTGCACGAGCATTGCTTGTTCAAGCTCGGCCTCAATCTTGGTGAGATGTGGCATCTGACGCCGCTCGCCAACTGGCTGCGCGCCCATCAACGCAACCGTTTCCTGTTGACCGCGCCGCCCTTGCGGCTTCCGGGCGCGGTTGGCTCCCCGGCGACGCCCGTCGCCACCGTTTGACGGCTATTTGGCTGGCGCACTCTTTTGGTGATCTCCGTCTGAAAGCGGGAGCAACGGCAATCGCAAGCCGGGAGGGAGTCGGAAAGCTTGTCGTGGCCTGTCGCCGGTCGCCAGCACCGCAGTTGGCCCAACCATCAGAAGACAATAATAAAGAAGCGAAAAGCATTGGCAGTGCATCGCTTTCTATTGTAAACTGATAGGAAACAGTTTACAATTTTGCGTGATTAGACGCTTTCGGCACAAAAGCCTCGAGGCCCTATTTCGGACTGGCAGCACCAAGGGCCTAGACCCTCGGCTCGCAGAAAAGCTCCGCCGTATGCTGGCGCGCTTGAATGATGGCCCCCTGCCGGACGCCATGTCATTGCCGGGCTACCGGCTTCATCGACTAAGCGGTGGACGTAGGGGTGCATGGTCAGTCTGGGTCTCGGGAAACTACCGTCTCACTTTCGAGATCGAAGACGAGGATGCGACCAACGTCGATTTTGAGGACTACCACTAGCCTGAAAGGAGGCCGCAAGTGGAGATGTTCAATCCGCCTCATCCGGGCAAGATGATCCGCGAGGACTGCCTTAAGCCCCTCGACCTGTCGGTGACCGCAGCGGCAAAATGGCTGGGCATCTCGCGTGTGACGCTGTCGGAATTACTGAACGGGCATAACGGCATCACCGCCGACATGGCGATCCGGCTCGAAAAGGCAGGTTGGGGTACGGCCGAGTCTTGGCTTCGTAATCAATTGTCCTACGACCTGTGGCGAGCTAAGCGGCACGCCAGCAAGATCAAGGTCAAAAAATATCCGGCACATGAGCCTGCATAAAGACGTTGCACATCCGTCATACGCCTCAAATCGGGATCGGTGAGCCGCTCCCTCCCTGCCGCGACTTCGTCTGGGGCGCGGAGTGGAAGGTCGTTGGACCCGCTGCTCCCTCCTCAAAAGCTCCAATCGACACGGCCCTTGAAGGCGTTGGCCGTGGCGCGTTGGCCGAACTGGCCGGAGTATGAGAGGCCGACCGTGAGCATCGAGGTGAGCGCGTAGTTCACGCCGGCTTCGGCGACGAAAGCATCGCGGTCGATGGGCACGCCAGCACCGCTGAAGGCTTGCGCGCCGCCCTGGAAGGCGAGCAAAACCGAGGGCACCACGTCGCCATAGGCATGGCGCCAGCCGAGCAGGGTCGTGACGCTCACCGGGAGCGACGCGAAGGCGAGCTCGCTGCGCACGCCGAGCGTGGTCGTCTGAACATTGAGGTCGCGCGCGAAGCCCGTGAGCGCGGCGGCGCCGCCACCTTCGGTGAACCCGTTCTGATGGATGAGGAAGGCCGCTGCGCCCGCGAAAGGCTCGACGCTGGCGCGCGAGAAGCCGCCGAAACCCAGCTTTGAAAGCTCGACCCGATATCCGGCTTCGCCGAAGGCTTGCGCCGTATACCCGCCATTGCTCGAGGACAGAGAATCGGTGAAGCCGGGGAAGATCACCTGGCGCGTCGTCAAGGTGGAGTTCGTGCCATAGAGCGCGCCGGCGCGTAGCTGCACGGCGCCGAAGCTCGCGCCCGCATAGGCGCCCCCAAAGACGCTCTCGAAGGTTGCCGAGGAAAGCCGCTGGCTCACCGTGATGCGATCATTGGTGTAGCCGCCCGCGAGGCCGAAGCGCCAATCGCCGCCCATGAAACCGCGCGCCGAAACATCCCCGCCGAGCACGAATCCGCCGGTCGAGCGCGAGAGCGCGGCCGCATTGCCGTCGCTCGACACGTGTCCCCAATCGCCGAAGCCTTGGCCCCACAGATCGAACAGGCGCGGCTGATACATTCGCACCGCGACAGGCGCGAGCGCCGGACCTTTGCGCGACGGCAGGTCGGCAGCGTAAGCGCCCGTCATCGTCGAGGCGACGCCGAGCAAAGGCGTCGAGAGCGGCTGGTTCAGATGATCGAGGATCGCGTCTTGCGCCAAGAGCGCGTCCTCGAAAGCGGCGGTTGCCGTCGACGCATGCACCTCGCCCGAAAGCTCGTCGAAGACTTGCGGAAGCTGTGCCGGGTTCAGATGAAGAAGCGCCGCGAGCAAAGGTTGCGAGGCCGGCGTGTCGGCCGCGAGCACCGCGTTCAGCGCATTCGCGACCGCGGCCTCGTTTGCGGTGAGCCCCGGCGTCACGAAGCCGCCGAAAGCCGGCGCGTTGCCAGCCGGCGCGCTGCCCCCTGGGGCATTCGCGCTTGGCGTGTTGTTCACCGCCGGCGTGGTCTCGACCACCACGACATCCGCGCTGTTGCCGCTCTGCACGAGCTTGGCCGTCACGGTTGCACCCGCCGGAAGCGTCGCGCCGCTCGTGATCACCGCCACGTTGGCGGCCCTGACGGCGTTCGTGAGCGTGCCCGTCGCCGCGAACACCTTCACGAAATCCTGCAGGCCGCTTCCCGGAAAGGCACCGGTGAGCACGACCTGAAGCTTGCCGGAAAGATTGATGGTCGTTGCGTTGATCGTCGGGAAGGCGCCCGCCGTGGTGTTGTTCGTAAATTGCAGCGCCGTCGTGCCGCTTTGCGTGATGCTCCCTGAGCCCGAGATCCGGCTCGTCGGGGTGAGCGTGAGAAGCCCCGTATTGTTGATCACGCCCGTCGAGGTAAGCGCCAAATTGGCGCCGGCCGCGAGGTTGATCGTGCCGACGCCCGAGAGCGTGTTCGCGTAGGAGAAAATGTTATTCGCGTTATTGGTTGGCGCGATGTTCACCGTGTCGCTCGTGCCCGCGCCTGTGATGTCGCCGAGGATCGTGCCGCCGTCGATATTGAGCACATCCGCATTCGTCGAGAGCTTGATCGCGCCCGTGATGGTGCCTGATGTCTGCGTGATTGAACGTGGAGCTGGAAATTAAGAAACCAGCTCCAAAACTTACCCCATTGGCCGTGATCGTGCCCGAATTGGTGATCG
>JAFAQA010000313.1 GCA_019246665.1 Hyphomicrobiales bacterium | reverse complement strand
ACTTGAAAGCATGGCGTAGGTCTTTCCCACCCCGGGTGCCGCCCCGAGGAAGACCTTGAGCTTGCCGCGAGTCTCGCTTTGGACCAGCGCGAGAAGGGCGTCCGGATCCGGGCGTTCGCCTCGCTTGGAATCGGCCTGAGCCATCCGTGAATTATATCACAACCAGGGGCTGGGTCCTTCGCAAAGCATTCATTCACAACCGGTCAGGTCAACTTGCCGTCAGCGCATCAAGCGTGAGGTTGAGCCCGAGCACATTCACCCGTGGCTCGCCAATCAGGCCGAGCACCCGGCCCTCGATCGCGTCCGTGACCAGCGCACGCACTTTGTCCTCAGGCAAATTGCGGGCCTTGGCGACGCGCGCGACCTGAAGCAGCGCATAAGCCGGCGAGATGTCGGGATCGAGCCCCGAGCCGGATGTGGTCACGGCGTCTGCGGGGATCGGCTCCGTCAGGCCCGCCTTGCGCCAGCTCTCGACATCGCCCTTTACGCGATCGATCAGCGCCTGCGAGGTCGGGCCGAGATTCGAGCCAGAGGAATTCGCCGCGTTATAGGGCGCATCCACGGTCTTTGTCGGATCGTTGGGGTCTGTCGTGTTGGTCGCGGAAGGCCGGCCATGGAAATATTTATCCGAGGTGAAATTCTGCCCAATCAGCGATGAGCCGATCACGTTGCCATCGCGCATGATCATGCTGCCGCCGGCGCGATGCGGGAAGACGACTGTGGCAAAACCGGTGATGGCGAAGGGGTAGATCACGCCAGTGAGGAGTGTCATCAGGACGATCAGGACGATCGCGGGGCGAAAATGCTGGACCATGATGCTAGATGCTCATGCGAGGTGAAGAGTTGAGACGAGGAGATCGAGGGCCTTGATGCCGATGAAGGGCACAAGGATGCCACCGACGCCGTAAACGAGGATGTTGCGCCGCAACAGCGCCGCCGCGCCGACCGGGCGATAGGCGACACCTTTCAAGGCAAGCGGGATCAGCGCGATGATGATGAGCGCATTGAAAATCACCGCCGAAAGGATCGCCGACTGTGGGGAGGCGAGCTTCATGATGTTGAGCGCGCCAAGCTCGGGATAGGTCACGATGAACAAGGCAGGGATAATCGCGAAGTATTTCGCGACATCATTGGCAATCGAGAAGGTTGTCAGCGAGCCGCGCGTCATCAGAAGCTGCTTGCCGATCTCAACGATCTCGATGAGCTTCGTCGGATTGGAATCGAGGTCGACCATGTTGCCGGCCTCGCGCGCTGCCTGCGTGCCGGTCTGCATGGCAACGCCGACATCGGCCTGAGCGAGGGCCGGTGCGTCATTCGTACCGTCGCCACACATCGCAATCAGGCGGCCGCCCTGCTGCTCCTTGCGGATATAGGCGAGCTTGTCCTCGGGCGTAGCCTCGGCGATGAAGTCGTCCACACCGGCCTCCGACGCGATCGCGGCAGCCGTGACGGGATTGTCGCCCGTCACCATGACGGTCTTGATGCCCATGGCGCGAAGCGCCGCGAAACGGTCGCGTATATCGGGTTTCACCGTGTCCTTGAGATGCACGAGGCCGAGCAGCTTGCCGTCCTCCGCGACGGCAAGCGGCGTCCCGCCCGTGCGCGCAATCCGATCGACTGTCTGGCGGAAAGGTGCTGGCGCCTTGTTCATCGCGATGCCGGCGAAGCGCAAGATTGCGTCGACCGCACCCTTGCGAATGGTGCGCACCCCGAAATCGACCCCTGACATGCGTGTATGGGCACTGAACGACACGAAGCTCATGCCCTCGGCAAGATGGTTCTGTTCGGCCAGGCCGTATTTGCTGCGAGCATAGGCAACGATGGAACGGCCCTCCGGTGTCTCGTCGGCGAGGCTCGCGAAAAGCGTCGCCTCGGCGAGCTGACGCTCGGTGACGCCAGGCACCGCAATGAACTCCGACGCCATGCGGTTGCCGAACGTGATGGTGCCGGTCTTGTCGAGGAGGAGAGTGTCCACATCGCCCGCTGCCTCGACCGCGCGGCCCGAGGTCGCGACCACGTTGAAGCGAATCAACCGATCCATGCCGGCAATGCCGATGGCCGAAAGCAGGCCGCCGATCGTGGTCGGGATCAGGCACACGAGAAGCGCGATGAGGACCGTCACGGTGAGCGTGGTGCCTGAATAGCCGGCGAGGCACCAAAGCGTCACGCACACAACAAGGAAGATCAGCGTGAGCCCGGAGAGCAGGATCGAGAGCGCAACCTCATTCGGCGTCTTCTGCCGCTCGGCCCCCTCGACGAGGGCGATCATGCGATCCAGGAATGTCGAGCCTGGGGCGGCGGTGATCTTCACCTTCACCCAGTCGGAGAGCACGGTCGTGCCGCCGGTCACGGCCGAGCGGTCGCCGCCCGATTCGCGGATGACGGGTGCCGATTCGCCGGTAATTGCGGATTCATTGATCGAGGCGATGCCCTCGATGACCTCGCCGTCAGAGGGGATGAGATCGCCCGCCTCGACGAGCACCACATCGCTGATCTTGAGGTCGAGCGCGTTGACCGACTGATATTGCCGGGTGTTCGGATCGACGAGCCGCTTCGCCATCGTGTCGGAGCGCATGCGGCGCAACGTATCGGCCTGCGCCTTGCCGCGCCCTTCCGCGACCGCCTCGGCGAAATTGGCGAAGAGCACGGTGAACCAAAGCCAGGCCGCGATCTGGCCCGTGAAGAAGGCGACATCGCTGCGTGTCACGACATCGCGCACGAAAAGGATGGTGACGACGAGCGACACGACCTCGGTCACGAAGATCACCGGGTTGCGCGCGAGCTTGCGCGGATCGAGCTTGCGCACGGCGTCGCCCGCGGCGCGCCTGAGAATGGCGCCGTCGAAGAGGCTGAGCGCCTGCATCTTGGTGGACATGATGATCTCCGTCAGAAGCCGGTCGCCGCCGCGTCAGAAGGTCTTGCCGTTCAGCATGAGAAAGTGCTCGACGACGGGGCCCAACGCGAGTGCGGGGAAATACTGGAGCAAATAGAGGATGACGATCACGCCGAGCAGCAGGCCGACGAACAGCGGACCGGTGGTGGGGAAGGTGCCGGCCGAAGCGGCGACCTTCTTCTTGGCGGCAAGCGAGCCCGCGAGCGCGAGCACCGGGACGACATAACCAAAGCGGCCAAGGAACATCGCCAA
>JAFAQA010000527.1 GCA_019246665.1 Hyphomicrobiales bacterium | reverse complement strand
AAAGGCGATCTCACGCGGATATTCATGCGCCGAAAGGCGCGAGCGCACGAAGGCCTGAATGTCGGAAGCGAGCGCGTCCGAGGGTGCCTGCCCGTCCTTCAGCACGATGAAGGCCTTGACGATCTCGGTTCGCAGCGCATCCGGCTTGCCGACCACGGCCGCGAGCGCGACGGCGGGATGCTTGATCAGGCAATCTTCGATCTCGGTCGGGCCGATGCGGTATCCGGCCGAGGTGATGAGATCATCGCTGCGCCCTTGAAAGCGCACATAACCCTCTTCGTCGGCGATCGCCATATCGCCGGTCGTCATGAAATCGCCGATGAATTTCTCGAGCGTCGCCCCGGGGCGGTTCCAATATTCGAGGAACATCACGGGGTCGGGACGGCGGATGGCGATCTCGCCCGCTTCACCAGGCTCGCAAAGGGAGCCATCCGCACGGATGATCGCGACGTCATGGCCGGGCACCGGCTTGCCGATGGCGCCGGGCTTCACGACGCCGAGCGCCCCGCACGACGCGAGCACGAGGTTGCACTCCGTCTGGCCGTAGAACTCGTTGATGGTGAGGCCAAGCGCCTCGCGCCCCCAGGCCAAGGTTTCGGCGCCGAGCGCCTCGCCACCCGAGCCGATGGTGCGAAGTGAAAGATCGAAACGGCGGCGCGGGTTCGGCACGTTGCGCAGCATGCGAAGCGCAGTCGGGGGGATGAAGGTGTTGCGCACCTGCTGATCGGCCATGAGGCGCAAGGCTTCCTCAGGGTCGAAATGGGCGAATTTCCGCGCCACCACCGGGAGGCCGTGATGAAGTGAGGGAAGGAGGATGTTGAGGAGCCCTCCGGCCCAGGCCCAATCGGCGGGCGTCCAGAAGCGGTCCCCTGGTTGCGGCGTGAATTCATGCGTGACCGCAAAACAAGGGAGATGGCCGAGAAGCACGCGATGCCCGTGCAGGGCGCCCTTCGGTGGGCCGGTCGTGCCGGAGGTGTAGATCATCAGCGCCGGATCGTCGGGGCTCGTGTCGCGCGCCGTGAACTCGCCCGGCTCGCCCTCGCAGATCTTGGCGAAGCCTCGCGCCTCTCCGTCATCGCCGTCGAGCGAGAGGGCGAGGGAGAGGGGCGGCCGGTCCGCGATGGCGCGGAACTTGGCGAGCCCCACCGCATCGGTGATGAGCCCCGTCACGCCGGCATCGCTCAAGCGATAGGCGATGGCATCGACGCCGAAGAGCCCGGCGAGCGGCACCGCGATGGCGCCGAGCTTGTAGATCGCGAGGTGGGCGATCGCGACCTCGGAAGATTGCGGCAGCAGGATCGCGACGCGGTCGCCCGGCTTGATGCCGTTGCGTTTGAGCGCGTTGGCGAGACGGTTCGAGGCAGAGAAAAGATCGCCGAAGCTCACATTGCTCGTGGTGCCGTCGGCTCGCACCTCGGTGATCGCAAGGCGGGAGGGCTCGGCGCGCGCCCAGCGATCGCAGACATCGGTGCCGATATTGTAGCGCTCGGGAATGTTCCAGCGAAATTGCGCGACGAGCTCGTCATAGCTCGACGAGGGGCGAAGGTTCATGCGCTTCGTTCCACAGCTTCGGCCCGGCACGTCGGACCCGTTTGCCCGCCCCGCGCCGCTCTCGTAAGCGCAAAACCTGGAGTTTCGCAAATCGGGCACGATCCTGAAATCGATTCCAAGCCAACCCGTTCAACAGTTGTGAACCTTGGCCGCTTAATACAGCGCGTGCCGGATCACCCAACCGAATTCATGTCCGAGACCGTTGCCATCGAGCCACCGTCTTCGCGTCGTCTTCGGCGCCTGCTTTTGCTCGCGCTCATCGGCGTGGTCCTGGGCCTCGCGGCGTCATTCATCGTCCCCCATGTCATGGGTCTCGTTTGGTACGTGCCGAGGCTCGAGCGCCTGTTCGCGCAACTGCGCCGCGACCCAGTCCTCATTGAGGCGTTGCGCGGGCAGAACAGCGCGCTCGCCGACAAGGACGAAGCCTGGGTGCTGGCCCAAGATCGCGTCTGGAACGAGGAGCGGCTCAAACGGGAGGGGGGGACGCTGCAGCGCGCCGTGATGGATCTTCCCGCCTCGCGGCATTTGCGCGACCTGCTCGCCGAAAGCAAAGGGCTTGTCACGCACGCGCTCCTCATCGATGCCAAGGGGCGCCTCGCCGCCGAGCCCTTCCCCTCGTTCAACTTCAAGCAATTCGACAAGCCGAAATTCCAGGACAC
>JAFAQA010000141.1 GCA_019246665.1 Hyphomicrobiales bacterium | reverse complement strand
AAGGCTTCGAGGCGTTGCGCGAATCCGGCAAGATCAGGCATTGGGGCGTGAGCAATCTCGACACGGACGATATGGAAGAGCTTTTCGCCGCGGGTGGGAAGAACTGCGCCACGAACCAGATCCTCTACAATTTCGCGCGGCGCGGGGCGGAGTTCGAGCTTCTCCCGTTCCTCGCGAAGCACAACATTCCGGCGATGGCCTATAGCCCCGTCGAGCAAGGGCGCCTTCCGAAATCGGGCGCGCTTGCAAAGATCGCGAAGGCGCATGGCGCGAGCGTCCCGCAGATCGCGCTCGCCTTCCTGTTGCGCCGCAAGGACGTGATCGTGATCCCGAAGGCAGGCTCCGTCGAGCACGTCCGCGACAACCATGAGGCGCTCGCCATCACGCTTTCGCCCGAGGATCTCGCGGCGATCGATCACGCCTATCCTCCGCCCCGGCGCAAGACGCCGCTCGACATGCTCTGACCGAGGCGTTTTCCGTCCCCAGCATTTGACGGGGACCGAAGCTTGGCTAAAGGTCGATCCTGGGAGGGAAGCGGGTCCGTGCTTGCCGAATATTCGGCTCGGCGGATTGCGGGGCAGCTTATCACCATATCGCGCGACGCTCCTGCGCAAAACTGCGGCGTGCAATCAACGAGGGATGATCATGGTCAGGGCCATTCGCGTCTATCGGACAGGCGGTCCGGAAGTTCTCAAATATGAGGAAATGGAGCTCCCGGGTCCGGGCCGCGGTGAGATTCGCGTTCAGCACAAGGCGATCGGCGTCAACTACATCGACACCTATTTCCGCTCGGGACTTTATCCCGCGCCAACGACACCTTTCACCATCGGCAATGAGGCGGCGGGCCTCGTGACCGAAGTCGGAAAGGGCGTCACTGGGTTCAGGGTCGGCGACCGCGTCGCCTATGTGGCGGGGCTGCGCAGCTATGCCGAAGAGGCGAATGTCTCGGTGGAGGCCGCGGTGAAATTGCCCAAAGCCATCTCCTTCGAGACGGCGGCCGCCATGATGCTCAAAGGCATGACGGCGGAGTATCTCGTTCGCCGGATCTACAAGGTGCGCAAGGGCGACACGATCCTCGTTCATGCGGCGGCCGGCGGGGTCGGCCTCATCTTGTGCCAATGGGGCAAGGCGCTCGGCGCGACGGTGATCGGCACCGTGGGATCGGCGGAAAAGGCGGCGCTCGCCAAGAGGCATGGAGCCCGGCACACCATCCTTTACCGAGAGGAGGATTTCGTGAAACGCGTTGGCGAGATCACGAGAGGCAAAAAGTGCCAGGTCGTCTATGACGGGGTGGGAAAAGCGACCTTTCCGGGTTCGCTCGACTGCCTCGCTCCGCTCGGAAGCTTCGTGAGCTTCGGCAGCGCATCGGGGCCAATCGAGGCGTTCAATATCGGTATTCTTGCTCAGAAAGGTTCGCTCGTTGCGACCCGACCGACGTTGAACACCTTCATGGCGCAGCCAGGCGGAACGGTCTCAATGGCGCGGCAACTCTTCAAGGTGGTCGAGAACGGCTCTGTGAAGATCAAGGTGACGCGGCACTTCCCGCTGCGAGAAGCTGTGGCGGCGCACCAAGCGCTCGAAGGCCGCGAGACCACCGGCTCCATCATTTTGGTTCCGTGACGGAGAGAGCAGAGTGCTGGGCCGCTGCGCCTCTTCCACCAAAATTCGTGGATGAGGTCGGAGGTTTGGAGAAAAATGATCGAGCGGGGGAAGGCACGCGGGGTTTCACCCGCCTCGCCGGCCACTCTCGTCGGTTCTCCCGCAAAATGCCGGGGATGGGTGCCCGCTAAACAACCGTCCCGTGCAGATCATAAGCCTGCGCGCGCTTGACCTTCGCGCTCACGATGTCGCCCACGGCGAGCGGCATGCGCGACGAGAGGATGATGTTCCCGTCGATCTCGGGCGCATCTTGCATCGTGCGCCCGATCGCGCCCTTCGGGGTCACCTGATCGACGATCGCGGTTACGCGCTTGCCGATCTTGGCGCGCAGTTTCGAAAAGCTGATGGCCTGCTGATGGCGCATGAAGCGGTCATGGCGCGACTTGGCTTCGTCCTCCGGCACCGGCGCGAGGCCGAGATCATTGGCCACCGCGCCCTTCACCGGCTCGTAAATGAAGCAGCCGACCCGATCGAGCTTGGCCTCGCTCAACCAATGGAGCAGCTCCTCGAAATCATCCTGCGTCTCTCCAGGAAACCCGACGATGAAGGTCGACCGGATGGCGATCTCGGGGCAAAGACCCCGCCATCGCGAGAGGCGAGCAAGTATCTTCTCTTGCGCCGCCGGACGGCGCATCGCTTTGAGCACCTTCGGTGAGGCATGTTGGAAAGGGATGTCGAGGTAAGGAAGGATGAGGCCTTCCGCCATCAAGGGCACGAGCGCATCGACATGAGGGTAGGGGTAGACATAGTGCAACCGCACCCAGGCACCGAGGGAGCCGAGACCACGCGCGAGATCGAGAATGCGGGTCTCGACATTCGTGCCCTTCCAGCTCGTCGCCTCATGACGTCGGTCGAGCCCGTAAGCCGACGTATCCTGGGAGATGACCAGGAGTTCCTTCACGCCTGCTGCAACGAGGCGCTCGGCCTCGCGCATGACCTCCGGCAACGGGCGTGAGACGAGACGCCCCCGCAATTGCGGGATGATGCAGAAGGAGCAGCGATTATTGCAGCCCTCGGAAATTTTCAGGTAGGCGTAATGGCGCGGGGTGAGCTTGATGCCCTGCAGCGGCACGAGGTCGATCTTCGGATCGTGCGCCGGAGGGGCCGCGCGGTGCACCGCTTGGACGACGCTCTCATAGGCCTGGGGGCCCGTGATCGACAGGACATTGGGGAAGCGCTCACTGATCGATTGCGGTTGCGCCCCCATGCACCCCGTCACGATCACTTTGCCGTTCTCGGCAAGCGCGGTGCCGATCGCCTCGAGCGATTCCGCCTTTGCGCTGTCGATGAAGCCGCATGTGTTGACGATGACGCAATCGGCCCCTTCATGACGGTGCGTCAGGGCATAGCCTTCGGCTCGCAGCCGGGTGATGATGCG
>JAFAQA010000338.1 GCA_019246665.1 Hyphomicrobiales bacterium | reverse complement strand
AGCGCAAGCCCGATCCCTTGCGCGATGCCGCCATGAATTTGGCCTTCGACGAGGGTCGGGTTGATGGCGCGCCCGATGTCATGGGCTGCGACGAAACGATCGAGCTGCACCGTGCCCAAGGCCCTATCGACATCGAGGGCCACGATTTGGGCGGCGAAACCGTAGGTCGCATAGGGCACCCCCTGGCCCTTGATGTCGAGAGCCTCCGTCGGGGGGTCGAAATCTCCCACCCCCTCGAAAACGATGCCGTCGGGACCCGCCGGCCAGGAGGCGAGATCGATGACGGCGCTTTCGCCTTTGATGTCGTCGATCTTGAGTCGCTCCCCCTCGAGCGCGAATTGCGCGTGTGGTCCCGCGTTCGTGTGCCGCAAGATCTCGGCCCGCAAAGCGAGCGCGGCGTTTTCGGCGGCCTTACCGGAGACGAAGGTCTGGCGAGAGGCCGAGGATTTCCCTGCATCCGCCGTCTTGTCCGTATCACCCGTGACCAGGGTGAAGGCTGTCACTGGCAATCCGAGCGCCTCGGCGGCGATCTGGGTCAGCACCGTAGTCGATCCTTGCCCAATATCGACCGCGCCGTTGAAGAACAGGAGCTTTCCCTCGCGGGTCAAGGCGATGCGCATGCGGGAGGGATTGGAGAGCGCAGTGTTGCCGATGCCATACCACATGCAAGCGATGCCGACGCCGCGACGGGTGACGGCGGGCTCCGCGTTGAGCGTCTCGGCCTCTTCGAGCATCCGCTTCCAATGCGGCCGCAGAGCTTCGAGGCAACGATCGAGCCCGACGCTCGCCTGCAAGACCTGGCCAGTCGCCGTTTCGTCCGCGACCCGCAAGGCGTTGAGCAGGCGGAACTCGAGCCGGTCGAGCCCACATTTCTCGGCGAGCTCGTCATAAAGCGCTTCATGAGCGATCGCTGCCTGCGGCACCCCGAAGCCGCGAAAGGCGCCGGCGATCGGCCCATTGCTGTAGACGGCGCGCGCACGGTTGAGCACATTCGGCACCCGATAAGGCCCTGTTCCATGCACCGGCACGCGTCCAGCGACGGTGGGCCCCCACGACGCATAGGCTCCAGTGTCGAAGTCGGCCTCCATGGCGTAAGCAGTGATGCGCCCTTCCGCATCACATGCCGCGCGTGCCGTGATCGCGGCAGGGTGGCGCTTCGTCGTCGCCGCCATGGATTCCGGGCGGGTATAGATCGAACGTATCGGCACGCCCATCTGCCAAGCCGCCACGGCGAGCATCGGTTGCAAGGAAACGTCGAGCTTGCCCCCGAAACCGCCCCCGCAAGCCGAGGGAATGATCCGCACGTCGCCCGGCTCCACGCCGAGCACGCGCGCGACCTCGTCACGGCTCATGTAAGGAGCTTGGGTTGAGGCAAAGACTTCGACGCGGTCCCCGACGCGGCGAGCGAAGCCGGCTTCGGGCTCGATATAGGCGTGCTCGACGAAGCGCGTCGAAAACAATCCTTCCGCCACGTGGGGAGAGCCTCGAAAGGCGCTGTCGATGTCGCCTTTCTCTACCCAGCCGCGCACGAGCACATTGTCCGGGCGCGAGGGGTGGGAGGCATGCGCATTCGGCGAAAGAGCCCCATCGAGGCCGATGAGCGGCTCGAGAGGGTCCCACCGAATCGGGAAACGGGCGACATCAAAACCGTCTATCGCGGCACGTTCGCCGATGATGGCGGCCACCGCTTCTCCGCGGTAGCGGGTTTCGACTTCCGCGAAGACCGGCTGATCCTTCATGTCGGGAAAGATGCCGAAAGAGTTCTCGCCCGGAACATCGGCAAAGGTGAGCACGCGGAAGATTCCCGGCTCGTTCGAAACGAAGGCGCGAAGATCACCAATGGCAAAGCGGGCCCGCGCATGAGGTGAGCGGATGGCGCGAAGCCAGAGCGCGTCTTCGGGCGCCTTGTCGGCCCCGTAAACCTCACTGCCGTCGAGCTTGGGAAGGCCGTCGAGGCGCGCAATCCGCGCCCCGACAGTGATGTCGTTAGCGGACGAACACGATGTGCTGTCGGAGCCCATCTCTCGCGCTGCAACGGTCGCCTCCCCGGTCGGCAAAGCCGGATCGTCGGGCGGGCCACCGTCGGGCTCGAGGAAACGTCCTGCGTCGAGCACGGCTTCGCAAATCTTGAGGTATCCGGTGCAGCGGCAGAGCACACCGCCGAGCGCCGCCTCGACCATGGGAAGGTCGACCTTCTCGGCGCGCCGCAAGAGATCGAGGGAAGCCATCAACATGCCGGGCGTGCAGATGCCGCATTGGGCAGCGCCGTGGTGATGAAAGGAGCGCTGCAAGGCGCGCCCGATCGGATCGTCGGCGAGTCCCTCGATGGTCTGAACCTGCCTGCCCTCGAGCTGTGCCGCCGGAACGAGGCAGGCGCAGGCCTGCTCCTCATCGATGAGCACTGTGCAGGCGCCGCAATCGCCGGCGTCGCAGCCGACCTTGGTGCCCGTGAGGCCGAGCTCCTCACGCAGGACGCGCGAGAGACGCATGTCGGGACGCGCTGCGACCTCGACCTTCTTGCCGTTGACGGTGAGCACGACCGCTCCGGTGAATTCTTCGGCGATCATGCCGCGACCTTTTCGCCGGGCGGGCCCATGCAAGCGCCAAGAGCTCGGCGCACGAGAATCCGAGCGGCACTGCGCCGATAATCCGCGCTTGCGCGAACATCATCGAGCGGCGTCAAGCTGGAGAAGAGCGCCGGGGTGACGCGCTCGAGAAGCGCGGGGTCGAGCTTTTCCCCGCGCAGTTCCGCTTCAAGCGCCGCAAGACGCATGGGCACGGCCGAGGATGCACCGACTGTGATGCGGATATCCGCGATACTGCCGTCGGCGGCCTCATCGAGCATCAAGGCCACCGAGACGATCGAGATCACAAGATGAGACCGCGAGCCGAGCTTGAGAAAAAACGAGCGCGAAGTCGGACGATGCGGCGGAACACGGATCGCGACGACGAGCTCATCGCGCGCGAGGTCGGTCTGACGGTTGCCGCGAATGAAGGTCGCAAGCGGCACTCGACGCTGCCCGCGTCTCGACGCGATCTCGACTTGGGCGTCGAGCGCGAGCAAGGGCGGAACACCATCCGCGGCCGGAGAGGCATTGACGATGTTGCCGCCAAGCGTGCCCCGGTTTTGAATCTGCAAGCCCCCGACTTGAAGCGCCGCTTGCTTGAGCGCGTCGAAGGCGCGCGGAAGTCGCGCCGCAACGATCTCGGTCCAGCTTGTCGCAGCACCGATCGAAAGCGCCCGTCCGTCCGGACGAATTCCCTTAAGCTCCGGAATTTGCGTGACGTCGAGAAAATCGCGGGGGAAATTCTCGAGCCAAGCCTGTTTGCCGGCCCGCGACGGATAGATGTCGGTGCCGCCAGCCAAAACCGTAAGCGGATGACCAAAATGCCCTTTGCCGGCGCGCGCCGCTTGCGCGAGCGTGGAGAGCGCCGACTTCAGTGAGGCGGGACGCAGATAGATCGGCATCGATGGTCCTTCGCCAATCCGCTCGTCATCGAGACAAGATCAGGCTTTCGAAGCCAGCTTCGGAAGCGCTCCCCTCCTTGCCGCGAAACTCAACGAAGCTCGCGGCTCGCACCTCAAGCCACCTTGAGCTTCTTCTGCAAGCTCGTGGAAGAGGTCGTGTATTGGAAAAGGAGCTTCTTCTCCGGGTAGACGTAGCGATGCACTTTCTGGGTCGCGAGCGCTGCCTCGTGAAAGCCGCAAAGGATCAATTTGAGCTTGCCCGGATAATGATTGATGTCGCCGATCGCGAAAATACCCGGTGTCGAGGTCTCGAATTTCTGGGTGTCGACCGGGACCAGGTTTTCGCTGAGGTTGAGCCCCCAATTGGCGATGGGCCCAAGCTTCATGGTGAGCCCAAAGAAAGGAAGCATCGCGTCGCATTCCACCTCGAAAGTCGAGTTGTCGTCCCGACGAACGATGGCGGCTTCGAGCTTCGGCGCCGTTCCTTTCAGCGCGACCACTTGGCCAAGATGCAGATCCATGCCCCCCGCGGCGACATGCGCGCGCATCTGCTCGACGGAATGGGGCGCGGCCCGGAAGGCGTCTCGTCGGTGCAGGAGGGTGACGCGCTCTGCGACCTTATGAAGGTTCAGCGTCCAATCGAGCGCCGAGTCACCACCGCCGACGATCAGCACCTTGCGGTCACGAAAATTCTCCATGCGGCGCACCGCATAGAAGACGCTCTCCCCCTCGAAAGCCTCGATGCCGGGAATGGGAGGCCGCTTCGGCTGAAACGAGCCGCCGCCGGCGGCCACGATGATGCTCTTGCACAAGAAGCTCGTGCCCGCGTCCGTCACCACCCTGAAGCGCGGCGCCCCGGGAGTGCCGAGCGTCTCGACGCTCTCGACCATTTCGGACAGATGAAACTTCGGCTCGAAGGGCGCGATCTGCTGCAGCAAATTGTCGGTGAGCCCCTGACCTGTGACGATGGGCATTCCCGGAATGTCATAGATCGGCTTTTCGGGATAGAGCTCGGCGCATTGGCCGCCGACCTTGTCGAGAATGTCGACGATATGGGCCTTGATGTCGAGGAGACCGAGCTCGAACACCGCGAACAGGCCGCAAGGACCCGCGCCAATGATGAGAACGTCGGTCTCATGCGCCGCGCCGAGGCCGGCCTCATCCACGGAAGGCTTCACCATCAGCATCCATCCGACTCCATCCTGCCCGAAATCATATGTGTACAAATGAATAGCAAATCCCAGGGCTGCCTGCAATCACCCTAGATAAGCCCCGTGGGCGATGGAGGGAAGCCGGGAGGCGCTCTTGCTTTTGGAGCATGATGTTCTGCGATGCGCAGGTCGGCTTTCGTGATAATGTATGCCTTGATCAAGCCCGTCGGAAGCGCACGACAGCCTTGCCATCTTAGGATGAATTACTCACGGGGAGACGCGCATGGACCAGCTCAGTCGCATTACTCGAAAACCCGACGTTATGGGCGGGAAAGCATGTATCCGTGGCATGAGAGTTACGGTAGGCATGATCGTCGCCCAAATCGGCGCGGGTCACACTGTCGAAGAAGTCCTCACCGACTATCCTTATCTTGAGCGGGAAGACATCATGCAGGCGCTTCGCTATGCTGCGTGGCGGGCCGAGGAGCGCGAAATCGTATTAGCCGGTGCATGAAGCTGCTCATCGACATGAATTTGTCGCCGCGTTGGCTCAAGATCATGGCGCAGGCGGGTATAATGGCTGAACACTGGTCCACACTTGGCTCAGTCGTCGCCTCGGACCCGGAAATCATGCCCTTCGCCAAGGAGGGGGATTACGTCGTCCTCACGCATGACATGGATTTTGGCGCGATCCTGGCTGCAACTCATGGCGAAAAGCCCAGCGTGGTGCAAATACGCTCAGAAAATGTCAGCCCTGACGTGATCGGAACAATGGTCATCAAGGCGTTGTATCAAATGGCGGCCGAACTCGATAAGGGAGCGCTGCTCACGGTCGAGCCAAGTCGCACGCGCCTTCGCGTATTGCCTCTCAGATCGGGAGGATAGGAAGAGCCGCGCCTGAAGGCACTTGAATGCTCACGGCTTTGCAAGCGGATACCTCCCCTTTATAGACCAGACGCAATGGCGTCGAAGGCCGTCAGGAAGCTTCGCAGGTAACCTGCGAGTGAGGGGCTGAGATAACCACCCTCCTGCACCAGCAAGGTCGGATAGCCGAGCGCTCGCAATCTGCGTCCGGCCTCCGCGAAACCAGCTTCCGTGATCTTAAACGTCTGACACGGATCGTCCTCGGCTGCATCGAAGCCTTGGGAAACCACGAGGGCTCCAGGCGCGAATTCACGGATTCGCGCGATGGCGGCGTCGATCGCGTCGAGCCAGGGACCGTCGCGCGTCGCCCAGGGAAGCGGCAGGTTGAAGTTGAGGCCCTTGGCCATGCCCTCGCCGATCTCCTCGGCGTATCCGGCATAGTAGGGTGCCGACAAACGCGGATCGACATGGATCGAGGTCACGAGCACATCGGGACGTGACCAGAAGACGAACTGCGTGCCGTTGCAGTGATGGACGTCGAAGTCGATGA
>JAFAQA010000176.1 GCA_019246665.1 Hyphomicrobiales bacterium | reverse complement strand
CCCCATGGCAATGGCTATGGCACATGAGCCTCACGGCACTCACCAGACCAAGAAGGCGGCTGCAAGTGGCTGGATCGGATCAGCGCTCGAATACTATGACTTCTTCATCTATGCCACGGCCGCGTCCCTTGTCTTTCCGCAAATCTTTTTCCCCTCGAGCGATCCGACGGTCGCCATCGTGGCCTCGCTTGCGACGTATGGCGTTGGCTACGTCGCCCGGCCCATCGGCGCCTTCGTGCTCGGCCATTGGGGAGATACGCACGGCCGCAAGACAGTCCTGCTTGTGTGCATGTTCCTGATGGGATTCTCGACCATGGCGGTCGGGCTCTTGCCCACTTATCAGCAGGTCGGCGTGCTGGCGCCCATACTTCTCGTGATCCTGCGCCTCATCCAGGGCTTCGCCGTCGCCGGCGAGATTTCCGGCGCGAGCTCGATGATCCTCGAACACGCTCCCTTCGGTCGACGCGGCTTCTTTGCGAGCTTTACCCTGCAGGGCGTGCAGGCGGGCCAAATCCTGGCGGCCGCGGTGTTCCTGCCGATCGCCGCCTATATGCCGGATGCGGCATTCAACTCTTGGGGTTGGCGAATCCCCTTCCTTGCGAGCGTGGTCGTTATCATCGCGGGCTACATCATTCGTCGCAAAGTAGACGAGACGCCGGCCTTCGCTGCGGAGAGCGCACATGGTGAAGTGCCCAAGGCGCCGATCGTTCAGGCTTTCAAGCTGAGCTGGCCGGATATGCTCCGGGTCGTCTGCATGGCCCTCATGAATGTGATCCCGGTGGTCGCAACGATCTTCGGTGCTGCCTATGCGGTCCAGCCGGCGTACGGGATCGGTTTTTCCAAGGATCTGTATCTTTGGATCCCGGTGCTCGGCAACATACTGGCCGTGCTCGTCATCCCCTTCGTGGGCAACCTTTCTGACAAGATCGGACGAAGGTGGCCGATCATCATCGGCTCCCTCGCCGCGGGACTCCTGTCTTTCGCCTATCTTTACGCGATCAGTATCAAAAACGTGCCGCTCGCCATCGTCGTCTCGCTTCTGATGTGGGGCGTGGTTTACCAGGGGTACAACGCCATTTTCCCGAGCTTCTACCCCGAGCTCTTCCCGACGCGCACGCGAGTCACTGCGATGGCGATCGCGCAGAACGTCGGCACGATGATCACGGCCTTGCTTCCGGCATTTTTTGCGGCGGTCGCTCCCCCCGGCTCGACTGATGTCCCGCTGAAGATCGGCGCGCTCGCCTTTGGCATCACGGTGATTGCGGCCCTTGCGGCGTGGAGCGCACGCGAAACCTATCGGATCCATCTCGATGACCTTGGGGACGCCTCCGCTGTCCCAGTGAGCCAAGGAGATTACGATCGGTTGAGGGCGCAAAGCCTCGGGGCTGCCGCGAGCACGACGACCACCGGCCTCGCGCGCTCGTAATCCGTCGTGAGGCGCGGGCGTTCAATGGAGAAGGCTTCCAGGGTAATCGGCCGCAAGGCGAGGACGTTCGCGTCGAAGGCGCCCACCAGCGAGGCGTCCAAGACCAAAGCTCCTGTTGCCAAAACTGCCACTGCTCCTGTCGCCTTGCGCCACCAGAAGGGCGGCGATAGGAAGGATGGGCGAATGGCGATGCGGCGCTCCGACGAGGCGGCCCGCTTGACGTCCGACGCCGAGTTCCACCAGCGCGATCGCACTATTCATCCTCCGGCCCACACGCCCGTCTACAAGACGAGTGTCCTGCGCTCACCGCGCATTCCGTTATGGTCGCTGCAGAACTCGCTCTCGGAAGTTACGGGTCCGATGTTCTCGCCGGAAGAGCTCGGCCCGCTCGACAACGACCTTTTGCGCAACTACGCGCATGACGGAGAGCCGATCGGCGAGCAGATCATCGTTCATGGATATGTGCTGGACGGCAATGGCAGGCCAATTTCGGGCACGCTCGTCGAGGTGTGGCAAGCCAATGCCGGAGGCCGATACCGCCATCGAAACGACACCTATATCGCGCCCATCGATCCCAATTTCGGCGGGTGCGGCCGGATGATCACCGACGAGAATGGACACTACTTTTTCCGCACCGTGAAGCCCGGGGCTTATCCGTTCCGCAATTACGTGAATAGTTGGCGTCCCGCCCACATCCACTTCTCGATATTCGGCAGGGCGTTCGTGCAGCGCCTGATCACGCAGATGTATTTTGAGGGCGATCCCCTCATCCCTCACGATTCGATCATCGCCACCATACCCGACAAATCGGCGGTGGAGCGCTTGATCGCGCGGCTTGACCTCAACGCGGCCCTCCCGCTCGAATGCCTGGCCTATCGCTTCGACATCGTGTTGCGCGGCAGCCGGCAAACCTTATTCGACAACAAACTTCACGGAAGCTGAGATGGATAGGCCTTCCTTCGCATTTGCGTATTTGCCCGAAACACCGTCGCAGACGGCGGGGCCTTACGTGCATATAGGCCTCATTCCAAAGCAGGCCGGGTTCGACATCTTCGAGAACAATTTCAGCGGCGACATTGCGGGGCCGAGCGTCCAAGGTGAACGCATCACGATCGAGGGCCGGATTTTTGACGGTGCGGGCCATTCGACGAGAGACGTGCTCGTCGAGACCTGGCAGGCGAACGCCGCCGGCCGCTACAACCATCCGGCAGATGGCCAGCGTGGCGCCCTTGACAAAAGCTTCCGCGGATGGGCGCGCACGGGAACCGATTTTGCGACTGGCGTATATGCAATTCGCACGATCAAGCCAGGGGCTGTCGTGGGTCGCAAGGGCCGCAGGCGCATGGCGCCGCACATCAATTTCTGGCTTGCCTCGCGTGGCATCAATATCGGCCTCGCGACCCGCATGTATTTCGGCGATGAGGAAGCGGCGAATGCCGCCGACCCGGTGTTGAACATCATCGAGCAGCCGGAACGGCGCAAGACCTTGATCGCGCCGCGCTCCGAGCGCGACGGCAACATCATTTATACTTTCGACATCCATCTACAGGGAGAGCGGGAGACGGTGTTCTTCGATGTGTGACGCTTTCGAGAATGGTCATTCATCGGCGTGATTGGGAGGAGTTTGGTTCCTCGCGGATGAAATCGGCGATGCCAGGCGCTGGCCGTCAGACGATGGCGCCTCCGCAGACTGACAAGCACGGGAGATCGAATTGCTGACAGACGCGGAGATTTTGGCGTCGGTGAAGCGTGGTCTGCCTCCGCCCGATTGCCCGGTGCTCGGCACCTGGAAGCTCCTTTCTTATGTTCGCGAACGCCTGTCGGACGGCCATCAGCACAATCAATTCGGCGAAAGCCCTGACGGCTATATCGGCTATGCGCCGGACGGGCGGATGTATGCGATCTTCGCGCGCCATGATCGTGTCGCGCCACGCGATGTGGTGCCGACCGACGAAGAGGGTGTGCAGCTTCTCGGCACCATGGTTGCTTATGCAGGCAGTTTCTCGCTCGGCAGGAACGTCGTGGTTCACCACATCGACACCTCGTGGAATCAGGCTTGGACGGGCACCGACCAGATCCGTCACTTCGTTCTCGAGGGCGACAGGCTGACAATCACGACCGCCCCATACAAAAGCTATCTCGACGGAACCCTGGGGCGCTCGATTCTCGTATGGAGCAAGGTCGGCGGATGCGGAGCGTGAGCGCGATCGCGATCGCACATCGAAGGCGTGAGAGGAGCCTCTCATGACCGATCTTTTCTCGCTAAACGACAAGCATGTGCTCGTCACCGGCGGTTCGAGCGGGCTTGGTCGGCATTTCGCGGCTTTCCTCGCAAGCCGAGGGGCAAGGGTGACCGTCGCGGCAAGGCGGGCCGAGGCGCTCGCGAAGACGGTCGAGGAGATCGCTGCGGCAAAGGGGAAGGCGCAAAGCGTCGTCATGGACGTGACCGCTACCGGGAGCATCGACTCGGGCCTCGAAGCCGCGCAAGCGAAATTTGGGCCTGTCGAAATTCTCGTGAACAATGCCGGCGTTACGCAAGCAAGGCCCGCTCTCGACCAGGCCGAGACGGATTGGGACAAAGTCGTCGACACCAACCTCAAGGGGGTGTGGCTTACCGCTCAGGCGACGGGGAGGCGCATGGTGGCGGGCAAGATCGGCGGCTCGATCATCAACATCGCATCGATTCTGGGGTTGCGGGTCGCGGGTGCTGTTGCCCCCTACGCGATCTCGAAGGCCGGGGTGGTGCAGATGACGAAAGCGCTGGCTCTCGAATGGGCTCGCCACGGGATTCGCGTGAACGCGCTCGCGCCGGGATATTTCGAGACAGAGCTCAACGATGAATTCTTCAACAGCGATGCCGGGAAGGCGCTGGTCAAGCGGGTGCCGCAACGGCGCCTTGGCGAGTTGCGCGAGCTCGAAGGGCCACTGCTGCTGCTCGCTTCACAAGCCGGCTCCTACATGACTGGAAGCGTGGTCGTCGTCGATGGCGGCCATCTGGTCTCGTCGCTGTAAGGATCGATCGCGGCTGCACGGGATCGACGGGGCGGGGTGGGGAGAATGCAATTCGGCCGCGCTCTCGCGCGCGGCAAACGACGGAGGACATCCCATGAACTTGCAGGGCTTGAGCGCCTTCGAGATTGGGCTCGACGCGAATCCAGCAAATTTCGTGCCGCTTTCGCCGGTGAGTTTCCTCTCCCGCGCGGCGAGCGCCTTTCCGAACAAGGTCGCGGTCATCGATGGCGATCGCCGCTTCACCTATCCGCAACTTTACGAGCGCTGCGTGCGCCTCGCCTCGGGCCTCGCTAATCTCGGAGTCGGTCATCTCGATACCGTCGCGATCATCGCCTCGAACATCCCCGAGCTCATCGAAGCCTTTTACGGTGTGCCGATGCTCGGCGCCGTCCTCAATCCGCTCAATACGCGGCTCGATGCGGCCAATATCGCCTTCTCGCTCAATCATGGAGGCGCCAAGGTGATCCTCGTCGATCGCGATTATGCGGCGCTGGTAGGGGCGGCGCTCGAAAAGGTCGATCATGAAATCATCGTCATCGATATCGAGGGGCCGGGCACCACGAGCGCGCCCCCTGAAGCGCTTCGCTATGAGGATGTGCTCGCCGAAGGCGATCCCGAATTCGAATGGCCAGGCGTCGCGAATGAATGGCAGTCGCTATGCCTTCTCTACACTTCCGGCACGACCGGCGACCCGAAGGGAGTGGTTTACAGTTATCGCGGCGCCTATCTCTCCGCGCTCGGCAATGGTTTCAGCTTCGGGCTCACCTTCGACAGCATTTACCTTTGGACGTTGCCGATGTTCCATTGCTGCGGCTGGTCCTATCCTTGGGCCGTCGTGGCGGCCGGCGGCACGCAGATCTGCCTTCGCAAGGTCGAGCCGGCTTCCATCTTCCGCCTCATCGCCGAGCATAAGGTGACACATCTTTGTGGCGCGCCGATTGTGCTCAACATGCTCGCCCATGCGCCGCCCGAGCAGCGTGTGCCCTTCGATCACAAGGTCACGATCGCAACCGGCGGTGCCGCCCCGCCTTCTTCCGTGTTCCGCTCGATGGAAGCGATCGGCTTTCGCGTCACCCATCTTTATGGCGCGACCGAAACCTATGGGCCGGCCACCTCCTGCGTGTTCCTGCCTGAATGGAACGAACTACCGGCGGAAGAGCGTTTCGCCCGTATGGCGCGACAAGGCGTAGCCTATCCGATGGTCGAGGCCGTGATGGTCGCCGATCCGCAAACGATGCGGCCGGTGCCGTGTGACGGCGAGACGGTCGGTGAGATCATGGTTCGCAGCAACACCGTGATGAAGGGTTATCTCAAGAACGAGGCGGCGACGGCAAAGACGCTCGTCGACGGCTGGTGCCTCTCGGGTGACCTTGCCGTCTGGCATGCGGATGGAGCCATTGAAATCAAGGACCGCTCCAAGGACATCATCATCTCGGGGGGCGAGAACATTTCGAGCCTCGAGGTGGAGGAGGTCCTCACCCAGCACCCCGCGATCATGTTGGCCGCCGTGGTCGCCCGTCCCGACCCGACTTGGGGAGAGACGCCTTGCGCTTTCCTCGAGCTCAAGCCAGGCGCCACCGCGCCCAAGGATGCCGAGGTCATCGCCTTTTGCCGAGCTCGAATGGCTCGTTTCAAGGTGCCGAAGACCTTGATTTATGGTTCGCTTCCCAAGACCTC
>JAFAQA010000050.1 GCA_019246665.1 Hyphomicrobiales bacterium | reverse complement strand
AGGCAACGAGCGGCTGCACCGCACGGTGCTCGTCGATCGCCTCGCGCATTTCATGGGTGGAAAGGCACGCCTCGATTTTCGGCGCCCCCGGCTCCGCGGCGGGTTTGACCACGCTGAGCGCCGTCACGGCGAGAATCGGTAAGATGGGCA
The DNA here is from genome assembly GCA_019246665.1 of Hyphomicrobiales bacterium. Lineage (GTDB taxonomy): Bacteria > Pseudomonadota > Alphaproteobacteria > Rhizobiales > Beijerinckiaceae > GAS188. The sequence continues at coordinate 7,304 of JAFAQA010000050.1, read as the reverse complement.
TGGTGGCCTCGTTGTGCCGGGAAGCCACTGAACAGGCCCTGAACGCGCCAACTTCATGCCAGGCGCACTCGAATTTCCTTGACGAGTTCCCTTGACGAGCGCCGAGGCGCAATTGACCTGCTAGAGCATGATCCGCAAAAGTCGTCCCCACTTTTGCGATAAGATCATGCGGAAAACAAAGAGATGACTCGGCGCCACTCGGCGCAAAGAAGGTTCCCCGATGCGGCAAGGAAAAGATGAGCTCGATGCGACGTTGCGAGAAGGGCGCCGCGAGGCAGGCCAGCGTCCGCGCTTGGACAAATGGCGCCGACGCCTTTTCGCAATCGCGGCGTGGAGCGTTGCATCATTCATGCCTGCTCACCAGGCGGAAGCGATCATCGGGGGCGCTCCGGCCGAACGCTCGGTCGGGCAAAGTCTCGTCATGGTGCTTGCCGAGGGCGGCGCCGCCTGCTCGGGCGTCCTCATCGCGCCGCGAGCTGTTCTCACCGCCGGACATTGTCTCCCCAAGGGCCACCAGATCCGCATTTATGCGCCCTCTTCTGACGCGCCAGGCCCACCGCATTTGATCCTTCCCCTCGCGAGCGCTGTTCATGCCGGCTATGTGCCGAACAGCGTCGGCACGCGCCGTCGCTCCATCGATCTTGCCCTCATTCGCCTGCCCGAAGCCTTGCCGGCACCTTACACCGCGTTGAGCCTTGCCCTGACCGAGCCTCCCCGCGCCGGCGAGACCGTCGTCCTTGCAGGTGACGGGCTTTCGCAAGAAGGGGTCGCGGCCTCATCGGGGAAGCCGCGGAGCGTCTCGCTGCCCGTCATCGAGCCCTTTGGACGTGGCACCATTCTGCTTTGGTCCGCGCCTGCGGAGGGCGAGAGCAAGGGAGCGTGCGAAGGCGATTCCGGCGGCGCCATGCTGAAGCCGCAAGGCGATCTCCTCGCGATCATCGCCTTTGCCGAAGGGACAGGCCATGCTCGCTGCGGCAAGTTGACCCAAGGCGTTCTTCTCGCGCCGCAGCGCCAATTCATCGATGCCAAGCTCGCCGAATGGGGCGAGAGCGCCCGTTGGACGGATCAGTAGGATGGTCTAAGATGGGGATATGACAGTCTTACGCCCTTTTCTTTCACGTCTCGCGCTTTTGGCCGCCGTCATCCTCCCGGCGGCGCTTCACGCCACGCCCTCTTTCGCCATCGTCGGAGGCGAGGAGGCGTCGAGCTCGTCGAACGCCAGACGCTACACCGTGATCGTGCAAAGCCAGAAAGGGGAGCTCTGCTCGGGCGCGGTGATCGCCCGCAACCTCGTGCTCACGGCGGCACATTGCGTGGTGCCAAAGACGAAGTACCGCGTCATCTCCTTTGACCAAAACTTCGTTCCCACGGCGATCGGCGTCGCCGCGGCGGCGCGCAACCCTTCCTTCAAGCTGCGCGGACGACCCGATCAGCAGACCGGCCTCGATATCGCCGTTCTCGAGCTCTCGGAACCCTTGAGTGGAGACATCAAGCCGCTTGCCATCTCGAGCGATCTTGGGGTGTTGTCTCCGTTGAGCGAGGTCACGGTGTCCGGCTTCGGGCTCAGCCGCTACGGGGATCGTGCCTCGGCCGGGAAATTGCGCTTCGCCCATTTGCGGGTTGCCGGCGTCGCCGATATCGGCGTGCCGAGCCTCGCGCTCACGTCCGACGGCACGCCCGAAGGACGAGGCCGCAGCGCCTGCCTCGGCGATTCGGGTGGCCCCATCGTGGTCGAGAATTACTTTCAGAGCGTGCTCGTCGGCCTCGTGAGCCTCGCCGACGCCGAACGCGGCAAGGTGCCCTGCGCCGGCGTCACCTTCGCCACGCCGGTCGCTTTGCCGGAAGATGTATCCTCGCGCATGCTCGCCACCTCGGGCGGCGGCGGCCCCGCCCTGCAGGCGTTGCATGGAATAGAACGCGCCCTTGGAGGCCGCGACGGCGGCAGCTCCCGCTGAAGCAGTGGGTGAGCCCGCAGGTCAAGACCATGCCGCGATGAATTTGCGAGTTCACCTTTAGCGAAGGCCCGTCACCGTCGCGCCTCAAAGCTTTTCTCTCTCGGGAATTGCGCCTGGGCGAGCTTGGCGAAGATGCCGCCTTTTCTCAAGAGCTCATCGAACGAGCCGGTTTCCACGACGCGGCCATGGTCGAAGACAAGCACGCGCGTGGCATGGCGAATCGTCGAAAGCCGGTGCGCGATGACGAAGGTCGTTCGTCCGATCATTACCTCGTCGAGCGCCTGTTGCAGCCTTTCCTCGGTCGCAGCGTCGAGTGCGCTTGTCGCCTCGTCGAGGATGAGGATCGGCGGGTCCTTCAAGAGGGCGCGGGCGATGGAAAGCCTCTGGCGCTCGCCCCCCGAGAGCGAGCGGCCGCGCTCGCCGATGATCGTGTCGAGCCCTTCAGGTTGCCGGGCGATGAAGTCGGCCGCCTGGGCGCGCCTGATCGCGGCCTCGAGCTCTTCTTCGGTTGCGTCAGGCTTTCCCGCGAGGAGGTTCTCCCGAATCGAGCGGGCAAACAGCATCGGCTCCTGGAAGACCACGCCGATATTGCGGCGAAGCGAGATGAGCGTGATGTCGCGAATATCGCGACCGTCGAGGAGGATGCGGCCCGTTTGCGGATCGAAGCTGCGATGCAGGAGGGCAAGCGTCGTCGATTTTCCGGAGCCCGTGGCCCCAACGAGCGCAATGGTCTCTCCCGGCCGCACCTCGATCGTGAGGTCGACCACGGCCGCGAGCTTGCCGTCGTAAGAGAAGCTCACGCCTTCGAAGGTGACGGCACCATCGGCACGGCCAATGGCGACCGCGTTCGGCGCATCGCGGAGCGAAGGCACGGTGTCGAGCACCTCGAAGAACTCCGCAAGGCGCGGTGCTTCGAGGAAGATGTAGTTGATGAAACTCACCACCTGCTCGAGCCTTGAAACCAGGAGGCTCGCGAGGTTCACGAAAGTGACGATCTCTCCCACCGTCGTCAGCCCTTGCATGAACAAATAGGTGCCGACGCCGAGTATCGACAAAATGGTCAAAGTGGCGGAGGCGCGCGTGCCGATCGCGGCGAGCGCCCACCAGGACAGGATCGGGTTCTGCACCGCCATCAGCCGGTCGATGATGATGCGCAGATCGCGAGCCTCCGTCTCGACGCGTGTGAAGCTCTGGATCACCGCCACATTGCCCAAGGCATCCGAGACCCGCTCAGCGAGGTCGCCGCGATAGCGCTCGACCGACTGCTGCATGGATTCCGTGTGGCGCAGCACGAGGGTCATGAGAAGGGCGAAGATGGAGACGAGCAGGATCAGCACGAGGCCGAGCCGCCAATTGAGCGCGGCGGTCAAGGGCAGCATCACGAAGAGCGCAACGAAGGCCGCGCAATGCTCGCGGAAGAAGGTGAGCCAGATGCCGCCAAGGCTGAGCGCGCCGTCCGACATCACCTTCAGGGCGCGGCCGGAATGCTTCTCCATGTGGAAGAGAAGCGGCAGCGTGAGCACATGCTCGAAGAATTCCGCCGTCACCGCAAGGCGGCGCCGATGAGAAAGCCGATCTGCGTTGAGCGCGACGAGAGCACCGACCCCAATGTTGAAGGCGCCGAAGCCCACCCACAGCGCGAATGGCGGCAAGACACTCGACCAGCCAGGCTTGGCACTGGCGGTTTGCGCTCCGGTGAGCGTGTCGATGATGCGTCCGAAAAGCACCGGCTCGGCGAATTGCGCCGCGGCCAGCGCCACATTGGCGATCGCGAGGAGCACGCCAAGCGAGCGCTCCGGACCAAGCTCCGCGAGAGCGCGCCCGTAAAGCCGGATAAGCTTCATGGCTGGATTATCGCGGCCCGAAGCGCGGGAGCAAGCTCATAAGCGCGGGATGGACGGATAAGGCCGTTTTATTTGCGAGCCACCTGGGCAACCGATGCCGACGGATGGTTCCGTCCGTCGGTAAAATCTATCCTCTATAGGCGAACTCGGTTCCGGAGCGAGGCCTACTTCACCACCACGCGCGCGCCGAGAGGAACGCGTTGATAGAGGTCGATCACGTCGATGTTGCGCATCCTGATGCAGCCCGAAGAGACCGCATGACCGATGCTTTCGGGCTCGTTCGTCCCGTGGATGCGATAGAGCGTGTCCTTGTTGTCCTGGAACAGATAGAGTGCCCGAGCGCCGAGCGGATTGTCAGGTCCGCCCTTGAGCCCGCCCGCATCGACGACCGGCTTCAGATGCGGCCAGCGCGCTATCATGTCCGCCGGCGGCAACCAGCCCGGCCATTCCTTCTTGGCACCGACCTCGGCGATGCCCGACCATTTGAAGGCCTCATCACCGACACCTACGCCGTAGCGGATCGCCTTGCCATTGGCCTCGACGAGATAAAGAAAGCGATGGGGCGTATCGATGACGACGGTGCCCGGGGATTCTCCCGTGGGATTATCGAGCTCGTAAGGAAGATATTGCGGATCGATCGCCGCGGTCGGCACCAGCGCCATCCATTCGGCGTCATGCGAGCTCACGACCGGGGATGGGATGCTTTTGTAGCATCCCGCCAAGCCGAACATCAGTCCAACGGCAGCGATACGAAAGGCGAGGCGCATGGGGGAAAGGTCCAGCGAGGAGTCGAACTTCATGTAGCCTGCTTCCCGGAATTTTGCCAACATGGGTTATACGGCTCTCACGCAAATATGTTCGAGCCGTCGCATTCGTGCCACATGCAAGGCGTCGCTACGAAGGCGTTGTCTTTGGCGCGTGAGCTCATTTCTCTCCTGAGCGCGCGAGCCGCGACCAGCGGAGGGGCACCTTTTTTATTCATGGCCGCATTCACATGACCACGCTTTACCTCACTCATCCCATTTGCCTCGAACATGAATCCCCTCCGGGCCATCCAGAGCGCCCCGATCGCCTGCGCGCCGTGTGGCGCGCGCTCGACGAGCCGCGCTTCGGCGCACTCCACCGGCGCGAGGCGAGAGCGGCCGATCCTGCGCTCGCGCTGTTGGCTCACGATGAACGCTATTGCGAGATCCTCGCGACGCTCATCCCGCCGGAAGGGCGGATCGCCCATGTGGACGCCGATACTTATCTTTCGGCGCATTCATGGCCGGCCATTCTGCACGCCATGGGAGGAGCGGTTCAAGCTGTCGAAGCGGTCATGCGAGGCGAGGCAGGAAATGCGTTTTCCGCAACCCGCCCTCCGGGCCATCATGCCGAGCGCGCCCGCGCGATGGGGTTTTGCTTGTTCAATCATGTCGCCGTTGCGACACGCTACGCACAGCGCGAGCACGGGGCCGAGCGCGTGGCGATCGTCGATTTTGATGTGCATCACGGCAACGGCACGCAGGAAATCTTCTGGAGCGACGCATCGGTTCTTTACGCATCCAGCCATCAATGGCCGCTCTATCCCGGAACCGGTGCCGCCTCGGAAATGGGCGAGCACGACAACATCGTCAATTTGCCATTGGCGAGCGGGACCGGACCCCAGGTTTTCCGCGCCGCCTTCGAAAGCGTGATCCTGCCGCGTGTCGACGCCTTCCATCCTGATCTCATCGTGGTCTCAGCGGGTTTCGATGCGCATCGTCGCGATCCCCTGGCAAGCCTCGATCTCGGGCAAGAGGAGTTCGGATGGGTGACGCGCCGGTTGATGGAAATCGCGGGACGACGTTGCGGCGGCCGGATCGTCTCCGTGCTCGAGGGCGGCTACGACCTTGCCGGACTTTCGGCCTCGGTCGCCGCCCATGTCGAGGCGCTCATGGAAGCTTGATGCTTTCGCACAGCTGGCGCAAGGTCGCGCGTGTCGAAGGGTCGGCAATGCCGTCCACCCTCCCCGGCCTGAAATGGCGCTGAAAGGCCGCGACGACGCTTTGCGTCTCTTCCCCATAAACACCTGTTGCCTCGATGGCATATCCATAGGCCGCCAAGCAGGCTTGCAGCTCGTTGACCTTGGCACCCTCAGCGCCGTGACCGAGGATGTCACCGCCCGTATCAGGTGCAGGCCTGACGAAATGACCGATGCCCGCGCAATGCAATCTTTCCCAGGGGAAATGCTCGCCCGGATCCTGCTTGCGCGAAGGCGCGATGTCGGAATGGGCAAGCACGCGCGCGGGCGCGATCGGCCAGCGTGAAAGGATGTGGCGACAGAGCGCGATCACGGCTTCGATCTGCGCCTCCCGGAAGGGCGGATTGCCGCCATCATGTCCCGGATGATCGATCTCGATGCCGATCGAGCGGGAATTCAAATCTGTTTGACCGTGCCAGGACGATTGGCCGGCGTGCCAGGCGCGCCGCTCTTCAGGAACCAGCGCGAAGATCTCGCCTCCCTTGTCGACGAGATAATGGCACGAGACTTGCGAGCGCGGATCGGTGAGCCTCGCGAGCGCGCCTGGCGCGTGGGGCATCCCCGTATAATGCAGGACCAACATATCGACGCTGGCCCTGCGTTTTCCGTGGTTCGGCGAGGCGATGGAAACGCGTCGCAAACCGCAGATCATGTCGACCTTTCCGGAAAGGACTGGAAGCGGCCTTCAGCTTGCAGGACGAAGCCGTTATGCCATCAGCGGCAATAAACGTTGCCGTAGTAGTCGCGGTAGGTCCCGTACGGGCAAGGCGCGGTCGCCGCCCCGACCACAGCCCCGGTCGCACCCCCCGCGATGGCGCCGATCGCCGCGCCGCGGCCACCGCCCGCCGCCCCGCCGATCAAAGCCCCCGTGCCCGCGCCGAGCAAGCCTCCGCCCACCGCGCGTTCCTCCGGCGTATTGCAAGCACCCAGCGTCAGCACCAGCACCGCAGCCGTCATGACCTTCTTCATCTTGAACTCCCTTCAACGATTCCGAATGCTTACCCGGCATATCGGCATTTCATGCTAGGCGCTAGCGCCCGCTATCGCCAGCGGCACCGCCTGCCAAGCTTAACGCGCTGAGGCGAGGTTCAGGTTCCGGAAGCCCGGAAATCGCCTCAATTTAACCATAGCCCGCCCGAGCTGCCGGTTTCGGCAACCATGGTCTTTTGCGTCCTTCAAAACAGAAAGATCTCACCCCGTGCCGCTCCCCCGTGTTGTCGCGCTTGGCCTTTTCGCAGCTCTTCTGAGTGGATGCGCGCAGTTCGAGCAAACTCCGTCGGCAAGCGGTGAAGCTGAGGTGGAATCCGGAGCTGGCCAAGACTTCCAGATGGCTCAGGGTGTGGACGCGAAGGCTCGCGCCCGCGCTCTCCGCCCCCGAATCGAGCAGCATGCGCGCGAAAACGAGCTTCCCGTCGCACTCGCGAACGCCGTCATCCGCATCGAGAGCAACTTCAACCCGCGGGCTGTCCATGCGGGAAACTACGGGCTGATGCAGATCAAGCT
>JAFAQA010000083.1 GCA_019246665.1 Hyphomicrobiales bacterium | reverse complement strand
GGCGTAATGCGGATGCAGCCCGCCCGACAGCACCGCTTTCCTGCGCCGTGTCACGCGATGCGCCATCAGCACGGCCTCGCCCGTCGCTGTCGAGCCGTCGTACATCGAGGCATTGGCGACTTCCATGCCGGTGAGCTCGGCCACCTGTGTCTGGAACTCGAAGAGATATTGCAGCGTGCCTTGCGCGATCTCCGGCTGATAGGGCGTGTAGCTCGTGAGGAATTCCGATCGCTGGATGAGATGATCGACGCTCGCAGGCACATGGTGCTTGTAGGCGCCGGCCCCGACGAAGAAAGGAAGGCTCGACGCGGAGACATTGCGAGCCGCCATGCGTCCGAGCAGTCGCTCGACTTCCATTTCTCCCTGACGGCGCGGCAAGTCCGGCAATTTCGGCAAGCGCTTGTCGTGCGGGATGTCGGCGAAGAGATCATCGATCGAATTGACGCCGATGCGGGCGAGCATGTCGCCACGGTCAGTGTCGGTAAGGGGCAAATAACGCATCAGCAAAGGCTCCGCTCAAGCATGGTCCCGAAAACCGCGGCGTTTCGGACGAGGTCGCTTTTCGTTGAGGACAGGATGGGCTCCATGGCGACGAAGCTCTCGAGGCGCCGCGCTCAGGAGAGCGTTTTGAGATAATCCTGGTATTCGGCCTCGCTCATCAGCTTGTCGAATTCCGACTTGTCCTTCACCTTGATCTTCAAAAACCAGCCCTTGCCGAGGGGATCCTCGTTGACGGTAGAGGGCGCACCTTCGAGCTCCGCGTTGACCGCGACCACCTCGCCTGACACCGGCGCGAACACGTCGGACGCTGCCTTCACGCTCTCGACCACGGCCGCCTCGCCGCCCTGCGTCACGGCCTTGCCGATTTCGGGGAGGCCGACATAGACCACATCTCCCAACTGGCTCTGCGCATAATCGGTGATGCCGACAGTCGCCGTGTCGCCGTCGAGGCGGACATATTCATGGTCCTTGGTGAATTTGGTGTCGGTCATTCGCCTGATCCTTGCTTCATCCCTGATTTTCAATGTCGAGTGATTGTCGTTGCCGCAAAACTCGTCGGCGCCGCTTCAAGTCGAGGGCGGGCGGAAATATCGGTTGGGAACGAAAGGCATGCTCGCGACGTTCGCCGGAAGCGGCTTGCCGCGCACGACGAGGTCGAGCTCCGTGCCGATTGCGGCGAAGCTCGTCTCGACGTAGCCCATGGCGAGCGGGCCGCCGAGCGAAGGACCGAAGCCGCCCGAGGTGACCGTGCCGATCTTGCGACCGTCTTTCGCCTGGATCTCGGTACCTTCGCGCGCGGGCGCCTTGCCGTCGGGCAAGATGCCCACACGCTTGCGCGATGGGCCTTCGGCAAGTTCGCGCTTCACGCGTTCGGCGCCTGGAAAGCCGCCTTCCTCGCGCCGGCGCTTCTGCACCGACCAGGTAAGCGCCGCCTCGACCGGCGAGGTCGTGACGTCGATGTCATGGCCGTAGAGGCAGAGCCCGGCCTCGAGCCTCAGCGAATCCCGCGCACCGAGGCCGATCGGCTTCACGGCGCCGTCGCGCAACAGCGCCGACCAGATTGCCACCGCGTGAGCGGATTTGATCGAGATCTCGTATCCGTCCTCGCCCGTATAGCCGGAGCGCGACACATGGCAGGTCAAGCCGTCGAAGCTCATCTGACGCGCCGACATGAAGGGCATCTCGGCCGAGCCCTCGCAATGGCGGGCGAGCACCTCGGCGGCTTTCGGGCCCTGCAAGGCGATGAGCGCGCGATGATCGGCGCGCATGAGCCGGACATCGTCCGGCAAGTGCGCCGCGATATGGGGAAAATCCTGATCCTTGCAGGCGGCGTTGACGACCAGCATCAAGACACCGTCCTGCGCCTCTTCGGCTGAGCGCGTCACCATCAGATCGTCAAGAATGCCGCCCTCCTCGTTGAGGAGCTGTGTATAACGTTGGCGGCCCGGCGCGAGGTTGAGGATGTCGGCGGGAACAAGCGCTTCGAGCGCCTTCGCCACGGTCACATGGTCCGGCCCCATGAGGAAGGCTTGGCCCATATGCGAGACGTCGAAAATTCCGGCGCTCGCGCGCGTCTGGAGATGCTCGGTGAGAATGCCGGTCGGGTATTGCACCGGCATCTCGTAACCCGCGAAAGGTACCATGCGGGCGCCAAGCGCCACATGGGCGCCGTGCAGAGGCGTGGTCTTCAGTGGCGGCGGGGCTGTCGAAGACTCCGCCGCGGGCGCCTCGGCAGGGATTTCGGCTGTGCTTTCGGCCATTCAGACTCTCAGGGCTCACCGATAGAAGCGCGGCGCGCCGGCTTTCCTTGCCGGTGCGCGCCCCCTCTGTCCCGAGACCTGAGAGATTTCACCCGCGAGACCGCATAAGCGGCATCGGAGGCTTGCCCCCTTCGGTGAGCCAGGCGAGTGCCCGGCTGCTTTCCAGAGCGCCAGCTCCGCGCGGTCCTTTTGCCTGAGCGTTTCCGGGGCGGTTACGCCTTCGGCGCCTCGACGAGCACATCGAAATGCGCCCGCTTCGGTCTCTCCCGCGAGGATCGACAGCGCCCGCTTTGTCGCCCTTTGCGCTCACCTTGTCAAACGCAACCTTGCCGAGTTCCGAACGAGTTCGCCCTGCTGGGGAGGCCGCAGCGCGCTTAGGCGTTCGCGCTCGCCAAGCTCCTCGTCGACATCAATGGATCGTGATGTGTTTTTCGGCGCCCAAGAGGAGTGTGCAAATGGCGGCGCAACATAAGTTGATCTCTGGCTTTATCCAAGAAACCGTAGTTAGATCGCGAAGCAGCAGGGTGGATTTTCCAAGGGAGGTTGCATCGATGCGCAAATATCTGGGCTTGTTTCTTGGGCTTGTCGGCGGCGTTGCTGTCGGCGCGCTGACATCATCTACACCGTCCGCGGCGGATACCATAAGGATCGCGCATTCGACTTGGGTCGGCTATGGGCCGCTCTATGTCGCGCGTGACAAAGGTATCTTCAAAAATCATGGAATCGATGTCGAGCTCATCGTCATGGAAGATCCCAAGGATCGCTTTCCCGCGATGCTCGCGGACAAGATCGATATGATCGCGAGCACGGTCGACACGGGAATTCTTTACCTCAAGAAGCCGAATCAATTTAAATACGTCGTCGCCATCGACGATTCGAATGGGGGTGACGGCATCGTGACCCTGAAGGACGTGAAATCGATCGGCGATCTCAAGGGCAAGAGCGTCGCGGTGAGCGAAGGCTCGGTCTCGGAATTCTATCTGAACGTGCTTCTCGGAAAGGCCGGGCTCAAGGAGAGCGATCTCAAGACGGTCAACATGGCGGCGCCCGAAGCCGGCGCGGCCTTCGTCGCCAAGAAAGTCGATGCGGCCGTTACCTGGGAGCCGTGGCTCTCGCGCGGCAAGCAGACCGATTTCGGCCATCTGCTTGTCGATTCCTCGAGCACGCCCGGCCTGATCACGGATATCATCACCACGACGGCGGATTATGTCGACAAGCACCCGAAGGAGACGAAGGCCGTGGTCGACTCCTGGAATGAGGCCGTGGCTTACGTGCGCGCCCATCCCGACGAGTCGAACGAGATCATGGCGAAGGGTGTCGGCGGCTGGCTCAAGGACCCGAAAGTCTTCGGCGAGACGCTCACCGGCATCAAATTCTATGGCGCCGACGACAACAAGACCTTCTTCGGCACGAAGGAGAAGCCCGGACCGCTGAAGAACACCGTGCAAGAGGCCATCGACGTATGGTCGAGCCACGGCAAGCTGCAGGTGAAGCTCACGCCGGATGACATCATCGACTATAAATTCGTCAACGGCTGATCGACACTCGGTGCTCCGCTCGACCTTCGACGCCTATGCGGCACCCAAAAAGGAGATCCCCCGGTCCGTTTACCTCACCGTGAGCGCGGCCGTCGGGGTCTCCCTTCTGCTTTTGTGGTGCGTGCTCTCTTACGGCGGCTTCGTCCGATCCGACTTCCTGCCGACACCCATCGAGGTGCTGCAAGCCGGCATAGACGGCATCGAGGACGGCTCTCTCGCGGTCAACACCGCGGCCAGCGTCGGCGAGATCATGAGCGGCTTCATCATCGCCTCGATCCTCGCCGTGCCGCTCGGCATTCTCATGGGAAGCTTCAAGATCGCCGAGGCCGCGATCGAGCCGGTCACCAACTTCATCCGCTACCTTCCGGTGAGCGCCCTCATCCCGCTTCTCATCCTCTGGGTGGGAATCGGCATCGAGGAGAAGGTCACGGTGATCTTCATCGGCACCTTGTTCCAGCAGCTGATCCTGGTCGCCGATGTCTCGCGAAATGTGTCGAGCGATCTCCTCGATGTGTCCTACACGCTCGGCGCCAATCGACGCACGGTGGTCACGCGCGTGCTTATCCCCGCGACTTTGCCGGGCGTGGTCGACACCTTGCGCGTCACGCTCGGCTGGGCCTGGACCTATCTCGTGATCGCCGAGTTCGTCGCGGCCAACAAGGGGCTCGGCTATTTCATCCTCAACTCCGAGCGCGGCCTTTTCACCGATCGAATCTTCCTCGGCATTGCGGTGATCGGGCTGCTCGGCCTCATCACCGATCAGCTTTTCAAGTTCTTGCGCGACTGGCTTCTTCCCTGGGCGACCGAAGGCTGATGAGCAAGCTGAAGCTCGACAAGGTCACGCTCGAATTTTTCCCAAGGACCGGCGCGCCTGTTCTTGCGCTCGACGACGTTTCGCTCGACGTCTCCGATCAGGAGTTCGCAGTCATTGTCGGCCCCTCGGGATGCGGCAAGTCGAGCTTGCTTCGCCTCGTCGCCGGGCTCGTCGAGCCGACGCGCGGGCGGATCACGCTCGACGGCACGCCGGTGACGCGTCCCGGCAAGGACCGGGGGATGGTGTTCCAATCTTACACGCTCTTCCCTTGGCTCAATGTACGCGACAATGTCGAGTTCGGCTTGCGGATCGGTGGCGTTCCGGCCGAGAAGCGAAGACATATCTCCGATCATTTCATCAAGGAGGTCGGCCTCGAGGGGTTCGAGAGCGCCTATCCGAAGCAGCTTTCGGGCGGGATGATGCAGCGCGTCGCGCTCGCCCGCGCGCTCGCCAACGACCCGGAGGTCCTCCTCATGGACGAGCCTTTCGGCGCGCTCGACAGCCAGACCCGCTCCTTGATGCAAGAGCTCCTGCTGGAGATCTGGGAGCATTCGCAAAAGACGGTGCTCTTCATCACCCACGACATCGACGAGGCCATTCTTCTCGGCGACCGCGTGCATGTGATGACCGCGAGGCCGGGCCGCATCAAGGAAAGGGTCGAAATCGACCTCAAGCGCCCGCGCCATGTCGACCTTCTCACGTCGCCCGAGTTCATCGCGCTCAAGCGCCGCATCATGGGGCTGATCCATGACGAGGCCGTGCGAGCGATGGGGTGAGTGGGAGAGCCAAACGCCGAGCGCGAGCCCGGGAAGCCCGGCGATCTCGATACACGTGGCAGAGGAGATAGACCATGGCCAAGGCATACTGGGTGGCCACTTACCGCGCGGTCAAGAACCCGGAAGCTCTGACGGCTTATGTGAAAGCGGCAGCGCCGGCGATCGAGGCCGCTGGAGGTCGTGTTCTTGCGAGGGGCATGCCAGCCAAGGCTTACGAGCTTGGCCAACTCGCGCGCGTCGTTCTCATCGAGTTCGACAGCGTCGAACGGGCGAGCGCGGCGTATGACAGCGCCGTCTACCAGGCGGCCCGTAAGCTCCTCGGAGATGGAATCGAACGTGACATCAGGATCATCGAAGCCGCGAGCTGAGCCGCGCGCGGGCCAAAATCCCAGGGCCGCTATGGTCGAGCGGGTGATCCCTTTTTTGGCGATCCGTTGTTGTGCGAGAGCGGAACCTCCGACGCGACCTCGGCTGCGGCGTCGAGCGACGGCCCAGGGCGTCCCTCGCCCTGATCGGTGAGGCCCGGCACATCCCCCTGATTCTCGAAGGCCTCGGGTGGCTCCGCGGGCACTTCATCCTCTTTCGGGGGTGGGCGCAATGTCGTCTTCTG
>JAFAQA010000039.1 GCA_019246665.1 Hyphomicrobiales bacterium | reverse complement strand
GCGCCTCTGCTCGCCAATTCGGCAGTGAGCCTGACATCGCTTCTCGACGCCACCCCGCCGCATCGACGGGGAACGAAGGCCCGCCACCGGCGTATACGTTAAGTCTCTTTTCTTCGTGGGCACCCTTTGACGCAAGGGGCACATCCGGTCCACGATGCATCGCGACCGTGGCGAATCGCCCGAGCGGCTTCATGAGGGAAGTTCATGCGCGCATCATCCATCTTGGCCATTGCGGCCCTCGCCGCCGGCGCTTTTGGCTCAGCCTCAGCGGATGCCGCGAGCCACCGCCACCGCTATCGCGTGGAGGCCTATCCGCCTTTCGTGGTGCAAGTGCCGCCGCGCAGCTTCCTCGATCCGGGGCCGGTTGTGCCGGTCGGTTCGTTGTCGAACTATGTCTACGCGTCGCAATATCCATATTTCCCCATCTACTCGTACACGAACCATTATGGCCGTCCGCCGCTCCCCGAGCAGCCCGTTCCGCTCATCGACCACCTCGATTTCGGCCCGTTCAGCGGGCCTTGAGGGGGAAGTTCATCCGCTCATCCCCGCGATGGCGGGGACCCAGAGCTTCCCCGATGTCCTGTCGTTCCCGCTCTCGCGGGAACGAGCGGAGAAGAGGCAGCGTGAATAAGTGGAGGCGGGGGGCTACTTCAGCGCGCGGCGCAGCTCCGTGACCACGGCATCGCCCATTCCGGCGGTGCCGATCGCATTCGTGCCGGGAGCCGCGATGTCCTTGGTGCGCAGGCCTGAGCTCAGCACATTGGCGACCGCCTTCTCGAGCGCATCCGCCGCCTCGCCCAAGCCGAAGGAGTAGCGAAGGCACATCGCGAGCGAGCCGATCATCGCGATCGGATTGGCGAGACCTTTGCCGGCAATGTCGGGCGCGGAGCCATGCACCGGCTCGTAAAGCGCCTTGCGCTTGCCGCTCTTCTCGTCCTCGGCGCCGAGAGAAGCTGAAGGCAGCATGCCGAGCGAGCCGGTAAGAATCGCAGCGACATCCGATAGCATGTCGCCGAAGAGGTTGTCCGTGACGATGACATCGAATTGCTTTGGCCAGCGTACGAGTTGCATGCCGAGCGCGTCGGCGAGTTGATGCTCGAGCTCGACATCCGCGTATTCGGCCTTATGCAAGGCAGCGACCGTCTGGTTCCACAACACGCCTGACTTCATCACATTGCGCTTATCCGACGACGTCACCTTGTTGCGCCGCTTGCGTGCGAGCTCGAAGGCGACACGCGCGATGCGCTCGATCTCGGGCGTGGTGTAGACCTGCGTGTCGACCGCACGCTTGTCGCCATTCTCGAGTGTCACGATTTCCTTCGGCTCGCCGAAATAGACGCCGCCGGTCAGCTCGCGCAGGATGACGATGTCGAGGCCTTCGACCACGTCGCGCTTGAGCGAGGAGGCGTCCGCGAGGGCCGGATAGCAGATGGCGGGGCGGATATTCGCGAACAGCCTGAGATCCTTGCGCAACCGCAGAAGCCCGGCCTCCGGACGCACATCGTAGCCGACCTTGTCCCATTTGGGTCCGCCCACCGCGCCGAAGAGGACCGCGTCCGCCTCCGCGGCCCGCCGCATGGCGTCGTCGGTGATCGCGACCTTGTGCGCCTCATAGGCGCAGCCGCCGACGAGATCGCGCTCGGTCTCGAAGGAGGCGATGCCGATCTCTTTGAGCGCGCGCAACGTCTTTTCGGCCTCGGCCATCACCTCGGGGCCGATGCCGTCACCCGGCAGGAGAAGAAGCTTATGGGTCATGGAACTATCCGTCGGAGAAGGAAGGATGATTGGCATAGGGGAAGCACCGCCCGGCTGGCAAGCTTCACCGAGCAGGAGGCTCGAACTCAGCGAGGCTCGATGGTGGCGAGCTTCCATGAAAGCGCGTAAGCTTTTCTCTTCGTCGAGCGCGCTTGGGAAACGGCGCGCGTGGATTCAGAGCCTCGACGCGGGTGATCATCGTGACCTTGCGCATCCTTCGTCTGGGAACACCGCGCCTGCCGCGAGAAGGCACGCGGATCGGCGCGGTGCGGCGCCCGCCGCGCGGCGTTCGCAAGGAGGATTATGCGGCGCAGGATTGGTTCGACATCTGGTATCCGGAGCTTTCGCCGAGCGCCGACCTCGTCTCGCGCGCCAGATCCGCGCAAAGCGAGAAGGAGTGGCAGAGCTTCGTGCGCGCCTTCGCGGCCGAGATGAA
>JAFAQA010000027.1 GCA_019246665.1 Hyphomicrobiales bacterium | reverse complement strand
AGATAGGGCTCGATCGGCACGATGGAGCGATCGCCATGCGGCACGGTATGCGTGTGCGGCTCCGTGGCGCGCAAAAGCCCGCGCTCTTCCATCATCGCGACGATGCGCTTTCTCGCCTCGAAACGGTCGAGACCGTTGAGTGCGAAGACGGCGATGAGATCCGTCGAAGGGGCGACGCCTTCATCGAAGGCGCTCTGAGGCTCGAGCTTCAACGTCGCATCCGGCGCGAAAATATTGATCGACGGCAGCGAGTGCCGCTTGCCCACCTCGAAATCGTTGAAATCATGCGCCGGCGTGATCTTCACCGCGCCGGTGCCCTTCTCGGGATCGGAATAGGGATCGGCAACGATCGGGATCAAGCGGCCGACGAGCGGCAGCTTGACCCGGCGGCCGATGAGATGCCCATAGCGCTCATCTTCCGGATGCACCGCGATACCCGTGTCGCCGAGCATGGTCTCCGGCCGTGTGGTCGCGACGGTGATGACCTCGCCGGTCTCCGTGCCCGTCTCCGAGACGACCGGGTAATCGAAGTGCCATAGCGTCCCTTTCACCTCGACCTGCTCGACCTCGAGGTCGGAGATCGCGGTCTGAAAGCGCGGATCCCAATTGACGAGGCGCTTGTCCTTGTAGACGAGGCCTTGCTTGTGAAGCTCGACGAAGACCTTGGTTACCGCCTTGGACAGGCCCTCATCCATGGTGAAGCGTTCGCGTGACCAGTCACAGGAAGCGCCGAGGCGCTTCAACTGGTTGGTGATGATGCCGCCCGATTCCTCCTTCCAGGTCCAGACCCGCTTAAGGAATTCCTCCCGCCCAAGCGTGCGCCGATCCGGCTGCTGCCTCTCCATCAATTGCCGCTCGACCACCATTTGGGTCGCGATGCCGGCGTGATCCGTGCCCGGCTGCCACAGCACATCGCGCCCACGCATGCGCTCGAAACGGCAGAGAATATCCTGGAGCGTATTGTTGAGCGCGTGCCCCATATGCAAAGAGCCCGTCACATTCGGCGGCGGGATCACGATGGCATAAGGCGTTGCCCGCGCCCGCTCAGGACGGCCAGCCTTGAAGGCGCCGGCCTGTTCCCAAAGGGCGGAGACGCGTTGCTCGACAGAGGCGGGATCGAAGGTCTTATCCATCATTCCTCGACTGGGGGTGGGCGAAATTGCCCCGTGCTTCAAGCGCGGCGGCGGGGTTCAAGTCAACGCGGTTCGGATCAGGCCCGTCGCGAGCGACCGTGACGCCTGCCCGGCAATATTGCTGCCCTCGCGTCAAACGTCTGGTTTTGGCGTCGCGGACTTTCGCCCCTTCGATCCGCCCTTGCTCGTGCTTGCCTTCGGCTCGCCGGCTTCGGCCTTGCTCGCGCGGGCGGGCTTTTCCGCGGCGCTCTCCTGGCGAGGTGACCTGGCGTTGGTAGGCTTGGCTTTCTTCGCGTTCAGCTCCGCCGAATAAGGCCGCTGCGCCACCGGCCGTGCCCGCGCCTCGGCCTCTTCACGGCGACTGAGCTCGTGGTTGAGGCGCCGCAAAGCTTTCGCGAAGACCTGCTTTCGCCGCCCTGCCTGCGCCTCATCGGGCTTCGAGGCAGCTTCGCGCGCCGTCCGCCGCACACGCGCCCGACGGTTTTCCACCAGGATCAAGCGCAGTTTCTCCCGGCGTTCGCCCAAATCACGCTTCGCTGACTGCAAGGCCTCGAGGCTCAACGACAGAATTGCGGGATGATGCGTCACCTTCACGGCCTCGAAATCCTCAGTGGCCAGAAGCTTCTTCTCGCTCGCGACCGGAATGCTCATGATGCGACCTCCAGCTCAGCGCCGCGCTTTGCCGCGGCCTTGCAAACTCCCCTGCCCTCGACCTTGAGATTCGGTCTCCCTCCTTCAAGTTTATGGTGAAACAGCGTCGCGTGGTGCGGAAAAATGGGGCATGCGTCTCAAGGCCTTCGCTCGTCCCCGCGAAAGCGCGGATCCAGATTGTCTCCGATGAGGCTCGAGGCTCCTGCTGCAGCCCGCGCCGATCAGCCCTTGACCGCCGCCGCGACCTCCGCGGCGAAATCGCCCTCGTTCTTCTCGATTCCCTCGCCGAGCGCGAAGCGCACGAAGCCCGCGATCCGCAGCGGCTGCTTGGTCCGATTGCCGAATTCCTGCACGGCCTGACCCACGGTCTTCGAAGGATCGCGAACATAGGCCTGATCGATGAGGCAGACTTCCTTGTAATATGTCTTGAGGCCGCTCTCCACGATCTTCTCGATCACATGGGCGGGCTTGCCCTGGTGCTTCTCGGAAAGGATCGCGCGCTCGCGCGCCACCGTCTCCTTGTCGAGTGAGGTCGAATCGAGCGCCAGCGGGTTCGCGGCCGCGACATGCATGGCGATCTCGCGGCCGAAGCCTGCGAGATCTGCATGCTTGCCCGGCGATTCCAGTGCGACCAGCACCGCGATCTTGCCCAATCCCTCGGCGACGAGGTTATGGATGTAGGTGCCGATGATGCCGTTCGTGACCCGAAGCCCTCTCGCGCGCCGCAAGGTGATGTTCTCGCCGATGGTCGCGACCGCATTCGAGAGGGCGTCCGCGACCGTCCCGCCGCCCGGATATGCGGCCGATCTCAATGCCTCGACATCGTCGCCCGTCTCGAGCGCAATCCGCGCGATATTGCGGACGAGATTTTGAAAGCTCTCATTGCGCGCCACGAAATCGGTCTCGGAATTGACCTCGACGACGACGCCGCGATCGCCGCGATGCGCGAGCCCCACGAGGCCTTCGGCCGCCACGCGCCCGGATTTTTTCGCGGCCTTCGCGAGACCCTTCTTGCGCAGCCAATCGACGGCGGGCTCCATCTCGCCTTTTGTTTCGTTGAGCGCCGCCTTGCAATCCATCATGCCCGCGCCGGTCTTCTCGCGAAGCTCCTTGACCATGGAGGCGGAAATCACAGCCATCTCACCTTAGCCCTTCTCTTCAAATCCAATGATGATCGCGCCACCGGGTTTGCGGCAGCGCGACGCTCTTCTGTCGTCAATACCCATCGTCATGACCAGGTTTTGGCCCGATCATCCACGCTTCCCACCATTCATTTGGGCGCATGGGCGTGATGCCCGCAAGCGCGGGCTGGACGAAGCCGCGCATGCCCATCGTCACGACCAGGCTTGGCCCGGTCATCCACGCCTTCGGCGCGATGAAAATCATCGGGACCGTATGTCACAGCCAGTGCCCAGCGCCAATCCGACGCTTATTCGGCCTCGCCCAAGCTCTTCGCTTGCTCGATCCAATGCTCGCGCTCGATACGGCCTGAAAGCTTGAGCTCGTGATCGAGCGTGTGGGCATCTTCCGCAGACATGGCGGCGACCTGCCAGAAATGGAAGATGCCGGCATCATTCATCTTCTTTTCGATCTCCGGCCCAAGCCCGTGCAGGCGCTTGAGATCGTCCGGCGCGCCGCGCGGCCCGACAAGGCGCTCGAAGGCCTGTTCCTGAGGCTGTGCTTCGCCCTCGGCGGGTGCTTCCGGCAACGCCTCGGCGACCGGAGCTTCGGCCTCGCCCGCGTCGATGCCGAGCTCGCCCTGGTGGCGCGAGATGCCGTCGATCGCGGCGCGTGCCGCGAGATCGCAGTAAAGCGATATGGCACGGCCTGCATCGTCATTGGCCGGGATCGGGAAGGTGATGAAGTCGGGGTCGCAATTCGTGTCGACGATGGCGACAACCGGAATGCCGAGCTTCTTTGCCTCCTCGATCGCGAGCTGCTCCTTGTTGGTGTCGATCACGAAGATGAGGTCGGGCGTGCCGCCCATATCCTTGATGCCGCCGAGCGTGCGATCGAGCTTCTCGCGCTCACGCGAGAGCATCAGCCGCTCCTTCTTGGTGAGGCCCTGGGCGCCGGCCGCCAAGGTCTCGTCGACCTCGCGCAGGCGCTTGATCGAGTTCGAGATCGTCTTCCAGTTGGTAAGCATGCCGCCGAGCCAGCGCGCATTCACGAAATACTGCGCCGAACGCCTCGCCGCTTCCGCGATCTGGTCGGCCGCTTGTCGCTTCGTGCCGACGAAGAGCACCCGCCCGCCGCGCGCGACGGTGTCGCTGATCGCCTGCAGGCCGCGATGCATGAGGGGCACCGTCTGGCCGAGATCGATGATGTGCACGCCGTTGCGGATACCGAAGATGTAGCTTTCCATCTTCGGGTTCCAGCGATGCGATTGATGGCCGAAATGGGCGCCAGCTTCCAAAAGCTGACGCATGCTGAAGTCAGGTAGCGCCATGATGTCTCAAGCTCCGGTTGGACCTCCGCGGTCAAAGGCCAGTCA
>JAFAQA010000008.1 GCA_019246665.1 Hyphomicrobiales bacterium | reverse complement strand
GAACGCAGCGCGCCTTCGATCGCCTTTCCTTGTGGGTCGAGGACCCCGTCCTTCAAGGTGACGGTGACGCGTGCTTTCATGGGGCTCTTCCGCTTGCGCAAGATGCGCAAGCGCTAAAGCTTCCTCGCGCTTCTCGCAATGGCGGGCCTCCGCCCAAGGCCTGAATTTTCAAGGATGAGCAATCCGCGCAAGAGATCGAGAGAGGCGCTTGGGCTCAGACTGCGCTCATTCGCGAGAACCCGGGAACCGACTTGTCTTCGAGTGCGAGAGTGATGCCCCTATGCGCCGGCAGGTGCTGAAACGAGCCTTACTTCGCGATCTCTTCGACCGGCCTTTGCCGTGGCGGGGCCTCGTTCGATCCATGGCCGAAGCTTCTCGCCGCGGCCTCTGCCGCCTGCAACGCGGCGTCCGGATCGGTGGTGACGGCGAGCGCCGCTTGCAGCTTCTCGCCCTCGCGCGCCGAGAGCACCACGGCGTAAGCTTCGTGCCCATCCGCGACCTCCGGCGTGAGCGTCACCCGATAGCCGGTGAAGCCGTCAGCCTCGATGCGTTCGGCCTTCTCCCGGCTCTTCGGCTTGTCGAGAGCGGGCTTGCTCTTCAGCCTCGGATCGCGCGCCGTCGCAACCTTAAACCGCTCCGCCTTGAGCAGCGCCTTCGGGTCTGCGAGCGCACGTGACAGGCGCTTCGCTTCCTCGCCTTCCGCCGCGAAGGTCGCGACCACGGTCGGCCGCGGACAAGAGGGCACCTCGCAATAGGCGATGTTCGCAGGGCCAAGCCCCTCATTGAGCAGCCACTCCCGGGTCGGCAAGCGCGTCCATCCCGAAGCGGAGGTGACGCCGGCGCCCAAAAGATCGGTGCCGGCCTCGCAGGCGCAAAGTGAAGAGAGCGCGAGCGCGATCGCCGCGACGGTGCAAAAACGGGGGCGACGACGCTCCCGTGCGAAAGGCTTGGCGAATGCGAAAGGCTTGGCCAATGCGAAAGGCTTGGCGAAAACGGCGAGGCTCGTCACTGCACCAGCTTCGGCCCCGCGCTCACCATCGGCTCGTTCTCGGCAATGATGCCGAGCCGGCGCGCCACTTCGGTGTAAGCCTCGATCAGCCCACCCATGTCGCGGCGGAAACGATCCTTGTCCAGCTTGTCCTTGGTCTTCATATCCCAGAGGCGACAGCTATCGGGCGAGATTTCGTCGGCGACGACGATCCGCATCATGTCATTTTCCCACAACCGGCCCGTCTCCATCTTGAAATCGACGAGACGGATGCCGACGCCGAGGAAGACCCCCGTGAGGAAATCATTGACGCGGATGGCGAGCGCCATGATGTCGTCGATCTCCTGGGGATTGGCCCAGCCGAAGGCGGTGACATGCTCTTCGGACACCATGGGATCGTTGAGCGCGTCGTTCTTGTAGTAGAACTCGATGATCGAGCGGGGGAGCTGCGTGCCCTCCTCGATGCCGAGCCGCGTCGCCAAGGAGCCCGCCGCGACATTGCGCACCACCACTTCGAGAGGGATGATCTCGACCTCGCGAATGAGCTGCTCGCGCATGTTGAGGCGGCGCATGAAATGCGTCGGCACGCCGATGTCGTTGAGGTTCTGAAACAGGAATTCGCTGATGCGGTTGTTGAGAACGCCCTTGCCGTCGATCACCTCATGTTTCTTGGCGTTGAAGGCAGTGGCGTCATCCTTGAAATGCTGGATCAAAGTGCCGGGCTCGGGGCCCTCAAAAAGGACTTTCGCCTTTCCTTCGTAGATGCGGCGACGGCGGTTCATCGGGACATACCGTGGTTTGAGATAATCCATGGAAAGGATGGGTCTCCTTTGTCGTGGGCGCGCCAGCCCCTCCATCATATGGGCACGCGCGCGCCGACTTGCATCGGCGCTATGCCCCCGCAAGACGTAAGCCGCAACCTATCCGATCGGGGCGCACGGCACAATGACGCCGCCCCCGACACGCGCATGCCAGTGCCGCCTCGGCGATGATCGAGGGCCTTGGCGGCTCCGCGAAGGGCTGAGCTCGCCGATGGTGCGCGCTTCGAGACACATCCCTCCACAACCTGCCCGTCGCATTGATCTTGGCTTCGCCGCGTGCGAGATGTCGCTGCATGGAGCAGAAAGGTATGCGTATGACCACCTTCGACAAGCGCGAGGAGGGCTTCGAGGCCAAGTTCGCGCATGATGAAGAGCTTCGCTTCATGGCGATCGCGCGTTGCAACAAGCTCCTCGGCGCCTGGGTCGCGGACCTCTTGGACCTGAAGGATGCGGAGGCGAAGGCCTATGCGCTGACGCTGATCGAGCCGGAGTTTTTGGGAAGGAATGACGAGCGCCTGATTCTCAAGATCGTTGACGATCTGGACGCAAAGGGCATCAAGCGCACGCCTCAGGAAGTCGCCGCGAAAGCCCAGGAGCTCCTGGCGCGGGCCGTGGCTGAAATCGAGGCCGGACGCTAGGGCATGCTCGGACCGGGTTTTCTGACAACAGTTCTGCTGGCTTGAATTCCACGAGATGCGCGCCGAGTTCGGATATCTCTGCCGCGCCGTCGCGGCCCGTGCACCCCGATCGACGATGTTCCACGCAAGAAGAGAAGCTGCACCATGATTTCGAGCGCCTATCACGTCGCCGCGAAGATTTCGTCCGGGTCCCCCGTGCACGTAGCCTGGCTCGGCATCGCCGAACCGGTCCTCGCCGATATCTTCGCGCGCGAAGGCTATGACGCCGTCGTCTTCGATGGCCAGCACGGCCTTTTCGACGACAATGCGATGGCGCGCGGCTTCGCCACCGTCTCCTCGATCGGCGTCCCGGTCATCGGACGCATTCCGGTCGGCAATTTCGCCATGGCGGCCCGCTTCCTCGATCTCGGGGCCACGGGCGTGATCGCGCCGATGATCAACTCGGTCGCCGATGCCCGCCAATTCGTGAACTTCACGAAATTCCCGCCGCTCGGCGAGCGCTCCTGGGGCCCGGCGCGCGCGCTTGCGCTCACCGGCCTCGCGCCGCAGGAATATTTGAAGCAGGCCAATGATTTTTCACTCGCCATCGCCATGATCGAGACGCGGGATGCCATCGCCGCGGTCGACGACATCCTCGCCGTGCCGGGCATCGACGGCGTCTTCGTCGGCCCATCGGATTTGTCGATCACCTTGAGCAATGGCGTCTCTTACGACCCCTTGGGAGCGCAGGTCGACGCTGCCTTCAAACATGTGCTTTCGCGCGCCAAGGCAGCCGGAAAGTTCTGCGGCGCCTTCGCGGTCTCGGCCGCGCGCGCGAATGACCTCGCCAAGCAAGGCTTCCAGCTGATCACCGTCTCCAGCGATTTCGTCATCATCCGGGAGGCCGCGAGGAACGCGCTCGCGACCGCACGGGGGAAGTGAGCGGCGCAATCCGTCTTGACCGTATACCGGTATTCGGTATAATCCCACATGATTCGATCATTCGGTGATGCACGAACGAAGGCATTGTTCAATGACGAGGTTGTCAGGCACTTCCAGGGCGTTGCTCGGCCCGCCAAACGCAAGCTCGAAGCTCTCAATGCGGCGCGCCGGCTCGACGATTTGGCAGTGCTCCCATCAAACCGGCTGGAGAAACTCAAGGGACAGCTGAAGGATTTCTATTCGATCCGCGTCAATGATCAGTGGCGGATCATTTTTAGATGGATTGAAGGTGAACCCCATGAGGTCCAAATACTGGACTACCATTGATGGATCGATAGAAATGGCAGACCATGAATTTGCGCCGGTTACACCAGGCGAGATGCTAAAAGAGGAGTTTCTGGTCGAGTACGGCTTGTCACAAAATCAGCTCGCCAAGGCCATCGGAATTTCACCCAACCGTATCGCCGAGATCGTCAATAATCGACGGCGCATCACGGCCGACACGGCACTTCGATTGAGCCTTTATTTTGGAAATAGCCCGGAGTTCTGGCTCAACCTCCAAATCCATTACGATCTTAAGATCGCTCGCCGAGAGCTCCCGCCGGAAGACGCAAAGCGAATCACGTCGCGACGCGCGGCGTGACTAATCCCAGCCCATCCGATGTCGCGGCGCGATGGATAATTGGTGTCCTCGACCCGCTTTAGCAGCCATTACGATTAGACAGAATTCGCAGCGTGAGCTAATTCCCTGCTTTACATTTCCCTGATCCCAAGCCCTGCTCCCTGATCCCAAGTCCTGCGGAGACGACCCATGTCGGAGCGGTGGAAGGTGCTTGCACTGCTCTTCGCGGTGAGAACCGCGATGGCGCTGCAGTTCCAGAGCGTCGCGGCACTGGCGCCGATGCTCCGTCATGACATGGATGTCGGCATTGCCGACATCGGTTTGTTGATCGGCCTCTATCTTTCGCCGGGCATTGTCTTGGCTTTGCCGGGAGGCGCCATTGGCAAGCGGTACGGCGACAAGCTCGTCGTCATAGCAGGGCTTTGCCTGATGACCTGTGGCGGGCTCATCATGACCTTTTCCCACGCTTGGCATCTTGAGCTCCTCGGTCGGCTGCTGGCTGGAATCGGTGGCGTTCTGTTGAATGTGCTGATGTCGAAAATGGTCACCGATTGGTTCGCGGGCAAAGAGATCGCGACCGCGATGGCGATCTTTGTGAATTCCTGGCCGGTCGGCATTGCCATGGCCTTGCTCGTCTTGCCTCCCATCGCGGGGAGCGACGGAGTCTCGTCAGCCTTTTTATTCACGAGCGCTCTAGTTGCTCTTGGAATGGTCGCCATGGCGGGCCTTTATCGCGCACCCCCACCATCACAGGCGGCCGCCTCGGCAAGCATCACCAAGCCCGGCGGCACTGTCTTGCTCGCCGTGCTCGTCGCAGGACTGATCTGGGGCCTCTACAATGGCGCCGTCGCCATGATCTTCAGCTTTGGACCCTCGATGCTCGCCGAGCGCGGCTGGTCGGTGCAG